>NZ_CP138991.1:614844-922267 GCF_044594925.1 Maribacter sp. R77961
GATTTATTTTTTACCCCGTCTTCAAGTGTGCTTTCAATGTCGTAAGAATCAAAATCGTCTTTTAGATTAAAATTCACGAGATAATTGTCAACATCTTTTTGAGTAATAGATTCAATATTGTCATCTGTTAAAACACATACTAATTGGTCCGAAAATGATTTGAAAATAACTATGAAAACTTTACTGTCTTTTAAATCATAATCATTGTAGGTGTAGAATTCCTCCGAATTATAACCAAGGAATTTACAAATATTATTTATTGATTTTTTCTCAACCTTTATTTCAACTGGAACAAATCCATTCTCTTTTGGTACAAATGTTTTAAAGCCAGATGCGTAAGATGCAATCCAATTGAATAGTAATAAGACTAATAACAATTTTAATTTCATTTGATTCGTTTTTTAAATTATGCCCAACGGTTGAGCTATGAACAGTACGGGTGCAAACTAGCGTTTGCTTTCCGCCACGCACATAGCGAAATCTTTTGGTTTTCTTTTTTTCTTTGTCCCGCTAAAAAGCAAAATCCATAAGATTTTGCGGACTTCATAAAAATAGACAAACCCTGCGAATAAGCCCGAAGCCCGTATTGTTTATAGGTTTTGTTGTGCTTAGTGTTTTTGCGTTCAGATTGGCGTCCATTTAGAGTTTGATTGACGTGTCCAATTTTAATAATCGTAGCAATTCATTATTGTCCATTATGTCTTTCTGAAAAATCCAGTCTGAAATCGTTCCTGCGGATTTTTTATATCTCTTTTCCAAGGCCGTGGCATTTCTTTTAAAAATAGCGTCATTAGTTAAGTTGTTTTTTATTTCTGTAATCAATTCGTCCGCATATTCATCATCGATTTCAATCCAATTTTTGATTTGAGGAGTAGCTAAAATTTCCGTGAAACTTGATAAGTCCATACTTCGCCAATAATTGGCTAAAAAATCCTTGTCAATTTGTAAGTACGAGATTTCATTGATTCTTTCCACCGCCGTTTCAACTGTTGATACGCCGTTTTCAAAATCAATTATTAATCTCTTGAGAGTTTCTTTTTTCGACATTTTTCAACATTAAGCACAACGGTCTCGGCTCGTATGTTTGTTTCTTAGGTTGAAGATAAGATATTTAGGATAATCCATTAGCTTAAAGGGAAGTGTGGTTTCGTGTTTCGGCCAGATACTTAAAATGGATATCGTTGCTTAGGTCTACACACTTCCCAAGCTAATGTTTTAAAACATTAGCTTGGGAAGTGAACAAAAGCTAGAATAGAAGGGACAGAGAGGTCTCGGCTAGATACACTTAAGGTGATATCGTTTCATAGAAATCCCGCCCTTCTATAGTTTTCTTGGAATCCGGACAGTACCTAGACCCTATTTTACAGAGGTCGAATCAAATGCGAGCAAGGATGATAAAGAAGGTTATAGCTTAAAAAAATAATGTTATGGAAAAGCGCTTAAAACAATGTTTGGGTATTGATGTCTCTAAACTAAACTTATCATTATCCCTAGGTTTTCTGACCGATAAGCTGAACAAAGAATTCATATCACATCCAGATGTGCCCAATGATCTGTCAGGTTATAAAGAGCTTTTGAAATGGTTAAGGAAATCGGTGGATGCTAGCGTTGAGCTTTTAGTGGTTATGGAAGCCACGGGAGTTTACCATCAGGGTATCGCCCATTATCTGCATTCCAAAGGTTATTCGGTTTGTGTAATGCAGTCGGGCAGGGTGAAGAGTTATGCCCGTAGTCTTGACCAACGCTCAAAGACAGATGCGCTGGATAGTAAAATGCTCGGTATGCTCGGTCTGGAAAGGTCTATTCGTTTATGGGAGCCACCCAGTGAAGAACTTCAACGCTTAAAAGCATTGAGCAGGGAACGTAGTTCTTTGTTAAAGGATAGGACAATAGAGAACAATCGTCAGGGAGCAATTTCGTCGAGTGTTTATAGGAATGCCAAAGCCCTTAAAAGGCATAAGAACAGGCTGAAACTTATCAATGGTCAAATAGGATCTATAGAAGAAGAAATGCAGGACCTGATATCCAAAAACAAAGTACTGCGGAACAAGATAGGCTTTATGATGAGTATACCTGGTATTTCATTTATATCCGCAGCTACCGTTATAGGAGAGACCTTGGGTTTTGCTTCTATCGTAAACGCGAAACAACTGACCAGCTACGCCGGTTACGATGTTGTCTTGCGAGAGTCGGGGAACTTCAAGGGCAAAACAAGGATCAGCAAAAAGGGTAACAGCCATATTCGTGCCGTTCTACATATGCCTTCGATGACCTGTGTGCGTTGTAATCCAACATTGAAACAATTCTATAACCGACTTAAGCCAAAGAAAGCAAAGCCACTGGTGGCCTTAATAGCGGTTCAGAGAAAGCTGTTGATATTAATGTACACCCTATGGAAAAACGAAGAATTCTATGATGCGGATTTTGAAACTAAAAAGCAGCAAAAGCGTGAAGCCCTTGCTGCGCAGGATAACAACTTGATTGCTCAACTTGTTTCCTAATATTTTAAAGAAAAAGCTTGCTTTTTAACACAGTACCTATGAGTAGTTGCGTGGTTTAGCACTTAACTTTGCAAGTACACACCAAACTGAAAATCCGCGAGGATTTTCAGAAGTAGGCGAGAACAAGCAATTACTTATAGCCATTGTTGTGCTTTCGTTATTTTTTCGTTTTTATTTCAGATTCCAGAAGTTGAAGTATTTCCTTGTTCAAGTTCATACAAACCAGATATTTTTCAGTTGCAATGTTGAAAAAGATAATTTGATTTTCAATTCTATTTTCAAATTCTGGTATTTTTAGCATTTGGTTATTATCAATTTCAAATCCAGATTTAGGTAATTTTACATTCAAGTTTTTGTTAAAACCGACTATTTCATCAACATCCAGATAACTACCATTTTTAATAATAAAATCAATCAATTCAAAATCGGTTTTTTGCGAGGCTTCTTCTCTTAATGTTAATTCAGATAATTCAGTAAGCCAAGATGATAAAAGATTACGTAAAACACTATTTTTTATTAAACCAAGGTTTCCTGAATTTATTAAATCGTTTAGAAAACCATTTTTAGCACTATAATCAGGTGATGCAGTAGCAGCATTTAAGTGTTTTTCCAAAATAAACTCTTCTGTATATCTTTTACCAGTGTGGTTGAGTATTTGTACACAAGATTTGATATTTTTTGTATTCACACTATCAATACGAATTAACTCTGAAAGATTAAAATTAAAATCCTCTCTTAAATTTTTTAATGCTTCTAACTCTAATTTATCTTGGTTAGAATTTTCATTCCAATTATTTATTTGAAGAGCAATCAAAATTCCAATAACAACAAGTATAATTTCTCCAACGGCATAAATCATATACTTACTGAATTTATTTTCAGAAAGTAGTCTTTGTCTAATTTTTCTAAAGAATTTTATCATTGGTTAGCGGTTTCTGATAATGAAGCACAACGCCGAAGCTATGATTAGTGCTGAATTAAGTAGATACTGTACTTACTTCAAAACACCAAGCCAAAGCATTTTGTTTGCGTTTATTTTTTTGTTATTAAATGCCAAATCAAACTGATTTGGCGACATCATAAATATAGACAAACCATTTTATTAAACCACAGACCTAGCATTACACATAGGTATTGTTAGCGGTATTAAGCAACCCGAACCATAGCTGTTAAAGACAAGTGAAACTAACCATCCGCGTAGATTTTGCCGCATTTTCCATCGGGCGACCAAATTGGCGGACACAAATAAAAGAAGTTCGGTTTAAAGGGATTTGGCAAGTAATGGCGAACCAAAAGTCCGTCTGCGTTATGTTTGCGTACAGATTGCGTGCTGGCGGCAAAAGGGCATGCCCCGCAAGCTGCTCTTTTATACAAACCCGAACCAAACGATTTAGATATGCTTAAAATACTAAAACCTTGGATTTTTTGCTTTTATCGATAAACGTATTACTTGCGAACAGAATGTCCGTCTAGCACGTAAAAAAGCAAAAAAAAGGGAAGCCCCGAAGTTGCTCTATTTTTTTTAGAGCTTATTACCGTTAACGCCGAAGCTATGATTAGTGCGGAATTAAGTAGGAACTGTACTTATTTCAAAACACCAAGCCAAAGCATTTTTTTTGCGTTTATTTTTTTTGTTATTAAATGCCAAATCAAACTGATTTGGCGACATCATAAATATAGACAAACCATTTTATTAAACCACAGACCTAGCATTACACATAGGTATTGTTAGCGGTATTAAGCAACCCGAACCATAGCTGTTAAAGACAAGTGAAACTAACCATCCGCGTAGATTTTGCCGCATTTTCCATCGGGCGACCAAATTGGCGGACACAAATAAAAGAAGTTCGGTTTAAAGGGATTTGGCAAGTAATGGCGAACCAAAAGTCCGTCTGCGTTATGTTTGCGTACAGATTGCGTGCTGGCGGCAAAAGGGCATGCCCCGCAAGCTGCTCTTTTATACAAACCCGAACCAAACGATTTAGATATGCTTAAAATACTAAAACCTTGGATTTTTTGCTTTTATCGATAAACGTATTACTTGCGAACAGAATGTCCGTCTAGCACGTAAAAAAGCAAAAAAAAGGGAAGCCCCGAAGTTGCTCTATTTTTTTTAGAGCTTATTACCGTTAACGCCGAAGCTATGATTAGTGCGGAATTAAGTAGGAACTGTACTTATTTCAAAACACCAAGCCAAAGCATTTTTTTTGCGTTTATTTTTTTTGTTATTAAATGCCAAATCAAACTGATTTGGCGACATCATAAATATAGACAAACCATTTTATTAAACCACAGACCTAGCATTACACATAGGTATTGTTAGCGGTATTATGCAACCCGAACCATAGCTGTTAAAGACAAGTGAAACTAACCATCCGCGTAGATTTTGCCGCATTTTCCATCGGGCGACCAAATTGGCGGACACAAATAAAAGAAGTTCGGTTTAAAGGGATTTGGCAAGTAATGGCGAACCAAAAGTCCGTCTGCGTTATGTTTGCGTACAGATTGCGTGCTGGCGGCAAAAGGGCATGCCCCGCAAGCTGCTCTTTTATACAAACCCGAACCAAACGATTTAGATATGCTTAAAATACTAAAACCTTGGATTTTTTGCTTTTATCGATAAACGTATTACTTGCGAACAGAATGTCCGTCTAGCACGTAAAAAAGCAAAAAAAAGGGAAGCCCCGAAGTTGCTCTATTTTTTTTAGAGCTTATTACCGTTAACGCTTGAGCTAAGCGTAGTGCGGAAGTAAGGAAACTTTGCGTTTCCGTCTTAGCACGAAGCTAAAGCTTTTTGTTTAGTTTTATTTTTTCTTGTCCAAAGCTAAATCCCAAAGATTTAGCGACACAATAAATATACTCAGACCTTTCGGTTTTACCCAAAAGTCCGCATTACGTTTAGGTTTTGTTGTATGCAGTTTTTATTTCAATTCATGGAAAACCTTAGTGAATTCTAGCTTTTCAGATACCTGCAATTCCTTTTTTTTAAATTCAAACTGCTTTAATGATAAAGGAACACTCTTACTTGCTCTAGCCACTTCAATTATATGGTAATACGTTACATTTTTGTTCAGTCCGTTTACAGAATCTTTGGGATGGCTTTTTGCAATTATAAAATTATCATTATGTCCAACTTCAAAAACAGTTTGTTCCACAATTAGCTTAGACTGATGTTCTCCAGGAAAATACCAAATACTCATTTCGTCCAGCGTATTATTAGCAGTTAACCAATATTTGTCCGTTATCTCTTGTTCCACTAATCCGGCACCAAATAAACAAGATTGAAGCAGAATTATAAATACGACTACAAATTTTCTCATGAGTTTATTTGGTGATTTTAAATTGCATACAACGGTTTAGCTATGAACAGTACGGGAGCAAACTGACGTTTGCTTTCCGCCACGCACATAGCGAAATCTTATTGTTTTGATTTATTTTTTCCTGTCCAGAGCAAAATCCATAAGATTTTGCGGTCTCTATAAAAATACGCAAACCTAGCGATTACACCCGAAGCCCGTATTGTTTATAGGTTTTGTTGTACACAGTACTTATTTCCACTTTGCTATTAATTCAGTTACACCGTTTTTAATTCCGTTATAATATTTTTCGTTTTTAAACTCGGGAACAATTGTGCTATCAATTACTATTTTACAAATTTCGTCAGTCAGAATTAATTCCGTTCCAGTTCCAGTTGCGATTCCGATTTCTCTTATCGGATTACAAAGAACAATGACAAGTCCATTATCTTTCTCGGCATTACCAACGCCCCATTTTTGTCCTAAATCAGTTGCGTATTTTTGGATTTCATTATATGGTTTTATACTATCAACAGTTACAACTACAATTTGTCTTGTGGTTTCAATTTCGTAATCGTAAAGAATTTTAGAGAGTTCAGTCCGTTGTGACTCCGTAAAGATTTGCCCATAATCATTGATTATTCCAATCGATTCAGGCAAATCGGCTTTTTTCATTTCTGAAAAATCAAACACCACTTTTGGCGCATCAGTTTTTGGTTCTGTTTTTTCAGGTTGCGATGATTTACAACTAGAAAGTGTCAGAAAAACTAAAATGGTTAATTGGAAAAATAGTTTCATCAGTATTGTGTACAACGGTTGGGCTAAGCGCAGTGCGGTAGTAAGGAAACTTTTCGTTTCCGTCTGCGCACGAAGCTAAAGCTTATTGTTTAGTTTTATTTTTTCTTGTCCAAAGCTAAATCCAAAAGATTTAGCGACATTATAAATATGCACAGACCTTTCGGTTAAGCCCTAAAATCCGCATTACGTTTAGGCTTTGTTGTAAGTAGTTATTTTATTCGTCTCATTTCCCATTCCCATTCTCCTCCGCCATTTGATCCCACTCCTTCAATTAAATCAATCGATATAATTTTGCCCTTATATTTTGCAAATCCATCATTGTATTCAAATTTTAATTTGTTTTTTCTTTGCTTCCATTGGTCATTATGCGGAGTTGATTCATTAGGATGAGTGGTCTTTATTTTTTCATTTTCTAAAAACTCAATTTTATAGGTCCAATCTTCATCGGTATATTCCCAAGTAGTTCCTGTTAAATCAAAGAACAAAGGATTTGATTTGTTAAGACTCTTACAGCTTATAAAAAAAGAAAACAACAAAATTGAAAATAAGATTTTTTTCATAATTACTTACAACGTGTTTGTGTATGGTTAGTTGCGTGTTTCAGCAACTAATTTAGTAAACAAAAACGAACGCGAGAAAATTCCGAAGGAATTTTCCAAATAGACAACGACCAAAGCAATTAATTATACACGGTGTTAGGTGCAGTTTTTATTATTCAGAGTCTTTTCCGTTGTCATTTTCCTTATTTCCATATAAGTCTTTCTTATATTTCTTAACATCTCTTTTTGCTAATTCAACAATTCGTTTATTATTTTCTTTGTGTTTCTCTATATCTCTTTTTATTCTAGCACTCATTGTTTTCTTAATCTCTTTTGTAGTACTACAATTCGAACACCACCAATATTCTTTTTTATTATCTTTTAATTTCGATTCCGTTTTCTTTCCGCAATTTGAGCAATTCCGTTCGTCAGTTTCATTTTCAAATGCTCGATAATTACAATTTCCGCAATCCCAAATAGTAAGAGGTGATTCGTCCTCGTCCACTTTCCAGTTAAAGCTATCCACTTTGAATTTCGGACAGATTTGAGTTGCCATAATATTATTTTTTAAAGTTATTCCACCATTCTAATACTTCTAAAGTCATTTTGTCCGAGTCAATATGTTCAATAGAAAACCCGTAATTATTAGTCAACTCAAATTGTATGACTTTCGAAATTTTAAATTTATCAGAACCTTTATATAATTGACTAAGAAATAGATGATTAATAGAGTCGAATTCGTCATCTGGCGAGTCAGGTATTAATTCCCACGAGTTAATTATTTCTCTTAACTCACTAAATCCTCTTTTATATTCTTTCTTTAATCGAGAGTTCATTTCAAATTGCACCTAACGGTTTGGCTAAGAACAGTACGGGGGCAAACTCGCGTTTGCTTTCCGTTTATCACTTAGCCAAAACCTTTTGTTTTGGTTTTAATTTTTTTCTTTTAAAATCCCAAAATCCTAATGTTTTGGCGGACTTTATAAAAATGCGCAAACCATTCGGTAAACCCCAAAGCCCGTATTGTTTTTAGGCTTTGTTGTGCGCTGGCTTTTTTTATTGCAGTCCATAATGCGGAAGTCCTTCATCTCCGTCCGACAGACCTTTTTTAAGGACTTTTAAGATTTTCAAAATTCGAATACCAATATCGTTAAACGCAATAAAGTCCATCTTTTGAATTTCAAATTTATGGTTGTGAATTAGTTCATTTCTTAAATTCCAAAATTTCCGCAACAATTTAGCGGTATCATAGTCTATTACGTTTTCCGTTCCGAGTTTTTCAATCATTCTCCCAACGGATAACGGTCGTTTTTCAGTCGATTTGAAATGTCGTTCGAAAATAATCCTGAGAGTTTTTTCAATCTCAACCGATAATCTTATCAAGTCCGTCGAATAATCATCGGTAATTTGATACAATTCTTCGTTGTCATCAATCACAGGTGCGCCCAGTCCAACGGGTCCATCTGTTTCTACTTCTAGATTTTCTTCTACCTTTTCCGTCTCTTCATTGAGTTCTTGCAATTCTAGCTCAAAACTCCCAAGTTTTATTTTTTTTGCCTTCTCAAATAATTTCTCTGGGTTTTTAATTAAAAGAGCTAAAGTTCCAATTGCTAGAAGCGATACGGAAATCAAATCAAAAGTCAGCTTTGGAAAAAACATTCTAAAGATGATTACCGCTAGACAGACAATTGCGATTATGTATTTTGAATACTTGTTCATATTTTTTTAGCTTGCGCACAACGCCGAAGCTATGATTAGTGCGGAATTAAGTAGGAACTGTACTTATTTCAAAACACCAAGCCAAAGCATTTTTTTTGCGTTTATTTTTTTTGTTATTAAATGCCAAATCAAACTGATTTGGCGACATCATAAATATAGACAAACCATTTTATTAAACCACAGACCTAGCATTACACATAGGTATTGTTAGCGGTATTATGCAACCCGAACCATAGCTGTTAAAGACAAGTGAAACTAACCATCCGCGTAGATTTTGCCGCATTTTCCATCGGGCGACCAAATTGGCGGACACAAATAAAAGAAGTTCGGTTTAAAGGGATTTGGCAAGTAATGGCGAACCAAAAGTCCGTCTGCGTTATGTTTGCGTACAGATTGCGTGCTGGCGGCAAAAGGGCATGCCCCGCAAGCTGCTCTTTTATACAAACCCGAACCAAACGATTTAGATATGCTTAAAATACTAAAACCTTGGATTTTTTGCTTTTATCGATAAACGTATTACTTGCGAACAGAATGTCCGTCTAGCACGTAAAAAAGCAAAAAAAAGGGAAGCCCCGAAGTTGCTCTATTTTTTTTAGAGCTTATTACCGTTAACGTCTCGGCTATGCTTAGTGCGGGGCGGAAATCCAGCGGATTTCCTGTCTTGCGCTAAGCTAAACCTTTGGGTTTCGCTTTTCCTTTTTTGTCCAAAGCTAAATCCCAAAGATTTAGCGACATCATAAAGATACACAGAACTTGGCGTTAAAACCTAAGCCCGCATTAAGTATAGGCATTGTTGTAATTAGTGGTTTTGCGTTCTGATTGGCACGTTTTAGTTCGTAATTACTGCGTACAGATTGGTTGTATTGATAAACAATAAAACAAGTCCATTTACATAGCTGTTGCGTACGAGTAAGGTCCATCTGCGCAAACTAGCTAAGAAGTCCATCTGCGCAACAATTAGATAGGAGTGAAGTCCATTTGCGCAAAGTTGTTCAGAAATCCATTTGCGCAAACTTGCTGTCCATTTGCGTTTAGATTGAAAATAATTTTATAAAATCAATACATTTTTACGCAATAATCCGCTCTGTTTTTTAGAATCAGATTACGCATTTTTGAGGTTGGTAAATTGTTTTTTTACCATTAATTACAACGGTGCGGCTATGATTAGTGCGGCGCAGAAATCCAGCGGATTTCCAGCTACGCGCTAAGCAAAAGCTTTTGGTTTTGTTTTTTCTTTTTTTGTTCGAAAGCAAAATCCCAAAGATTTTGCGACTATATAAATATACACAGACCTTGGCGTAAAACCCGAAGTCCGTATTAATTATAGGCATTGTTACCATACGTTTTTATTTTGCGTCTGATTCGCTTTTAACAACCACAGTTTTTGCCCACATATCGCCAAGCCTTTGATTTAATTCTGAATTTTTTATAATGATTATCGCTACGAGTCCAAAAAAGATCATATCAATAGGGTCAAGTAGATGTCTTTTAAAAGATTGTCCAAAAGTTGGCTTGTCCATGTAGTTACCCCAATTTTGTCCATCTGCGTCTTTTTTAATTGATTTTGGCATTAGTCCAACGATTCCATTTCCGAGAGTTGCTCCAAAAAATTGCTCAAGTCCAACCGTCATAAGCAACCAAAATAATATTGGTCCAAGAGCCGGAAGTCCATTTATAGTGAAACCTCCATCGCCGTCTGGTTGTCCAAATTGATAACCGTAGATAAAAAAGAAAGTATATATAATTAAGTAGTCTATAAAACCTGCAAGAAATCTTTTTCCAATTGAAGATTCGGTTTTTATTTCGGATAAAGTTTGGTTGGTGTTCATATGTTCAAAATGTATGGTAACGGTTGAGCTATGAACAGTACGGGAGCAAACTAGCGTTTGCTTTCCGCCACGCACAAAGCGAAATCTTATTGTTTTGATTTATTTTTTCCTGTTCAGAGCAAAATCCATAAGATTTTGCGGACTTTATAAAAATACACAAACCTTTCGATTAAGCCCGAAGCCCGTATTGTTTATAGGTGTTGTTGTAAAACGTTTTTTCTCGGTAAGAATTGAAGTACACTTTTGCTCTATTCAGGTATGTATTCATACTTTTTTAATTTGTCTAATTCTTCGTCAATATACTTTCGCCATTCTTGTTGTTTCGCTTTACTGAACGAAACCTGCTTATCGTAATCTTTCTGCACTTGTCTACATTGTTCTAATATTTTCTCAGAGAAATCATTGTAAACATAACTTTCATAAATGTTTTTATCGGTAAAAGCTTCAAATCCGATTCTCATTTTTCTAATATATAACTCTTTAATATCAAAATGTAATTGCTCGTGAACCAATAAAAGGCTATCATTCGATATAGACCAGGAGAGAGTCTTGTAGAAATAATTAAGAGGATATGGAACCTTATTTCCATTTTTATCCGTTCTATGAATAAACACAGGTCCAGTTGCAGTTTCGGCTGCCGTATGAACTCCATATTTATTTTTTGGAATTTTTGAAACCCCATTAAAGTCTTTCCAATTTAAAGGGCGGAGTTTTGTCCACAGAAGTAAAGTGTCATTTTCTGACACTATTTCTTGTCCAAAAGATAGAAATCCAATTAAGAACGTTATGACAAAGAGTGCTTTTTTCAAAATGTTTTACAACGGTTTAGCTATGAACAGTACGAGAGCAAACTAGCGTTTACTTTCCGCCACGCACGTAGCAAAATCTTTTTGTTTTGTTTTTTCTTTTCCTTGTTTAAAGCAAAATCCCAAAGATTTTGCGGACATCATAAAAATACGCAAACCCTGCGAACAAACCCGAAACCCGTATTGTTTATAGGTTTTGTTGTCATTAGTTTTTCTTTAGTCTGCTTAGAATATCAATCTCATCAGTTTCTAAATTTTTAATAGGCAGATATATTCCTTGTTTTGATTTTGTCTTTAACACAAAATATGTTTTTCTTTTTAGAACCTTTTCCAATTCAGAGTAATCCAGTTCAGATTTACTCTTTCCAGATTGTATTATGATTTTGTCAGATTCAATATGGTAATTATGGTCAAAATTTTTGAACCAAGCCTTTTGAGTTAAAATGGTTATGAAGGGTTTTAGTAAATAATATACTCCGAAAAACATCATAAAACCAGAGTAGCTTATTCCAGGTTTAGAATTGCCATTCATATACATATAGAAACCCATTATCAGAATTAATGGACCCGCTACAATTCTTAAAATTGAGTAATAAGTTCCATAACCAAAATAGTATTCATTTAGGAATATTTTGATTTTTTCAGATTGAGTTATTTTCTGGTTGTTCACGAATATATTTTTATAGCATTCAGATTGGAAATTCCATTTGCGAAAACTTGCTCAAAAGTCCATCTACGTTCAGATTACGCTTGAGTAAGAAGTCCATTCGCAGTATTCAATTTTAATACTATTAACTATTATTAAAAAATTCAACTTTGGCAAGAACTTCAAAATTAATGACAACGGTTGAGCTATGAACAGTACGGGAGCAAACTAGCGTTTGCTTTCCGCCACGCACGTAGCGAAATCTTTTGGTTTTGTTTTATTTTTTTACTGTCAAAAGCG
The DNA here is from genome assembly GCF_044594925.1 of Maribacter sp. R77961. Lineage (GTDB taxonomy): Bacteria > Bacteroidota > Bacteroidia > Flavobacteriales > Flavobacteriaceae > Maribacter. The sequence goes on from NZ_CP138991.1 coordinate 627,279, forward strand.
AAATCCCAAAGATTTCGCGACCTTCTAAAAATACGCAAACCTTTCGATTAAGCCAGAAGCCCGTATTGTTTATAGGTTTTGTTGTAAACAGTTATTTTTCCGGTTCTGTAATTGAATATTCCGTGTATTTGTCATAAGCCATGACATCAAATACTTTAGATTGTCCAGTTTTCAACCATTTTTTATAAATCAGTTTACCGTTCATATAAACGTAAAGTTCGTTGTCTTTTGTCTCTTTTGTGAAAGCCATATTCTGTTCTAAATTTTAATTTTTTCTTGAATATATTTTTCTATTAATTCTTTGTCCGACTTATTTTTTAAAATCAGCAAATCGTGATTTTTATGAGTACGATAAGACATAAGAAACTTATTTTTTCCGCTCCGATTTAGTTCAGAGTATTCAAGTCCATTCGGGTCAAACTTATCAGTTATCAAATCCATTTTTTGAGTCCGATTAAGCAGTTTTTTCAACAGGGTCATTTTTCCGCTTTTCTCATCAATTTCTATTTCTGAATAGTAAATCCATGATGCAAATCGATAGAATGTGTAGCCAATTAAACTTAATACCGCAACAAAAATTCCAACACCTAATCCAAGAAAGTAAATTAGAAATATAAACGAAGCTGAAGACCAAATTAGCAGTTCTGTCCATTTGAAGGGAATTCTATTACTCAATGTATGAACGTCTCCATTTTTGGAGAATCTAAAATAATCTTCGTGTTCGTTCATAATTGTTTACAACGGTTGAGCTATGAACAGTACGAGAGCAAACTGGTGTTTGCTTTCCGCCACGCACATAGCGAAATCTTTTTGTTTTGTTTTTTCTTTTTTTGTGTCAAAGCGAAATCCCAAAGATTTCGCGACCTCATAAAAATACGCAAACCTTTCGTTAATGCCCGAAGCTCTTATTGTTTATAGGTTTTGTTGTGTGTAGTGTTTTTACACACAGCTAATCTCATTAAGCAATTCCGTTCCGCTATATTTTTTGCGTTTATAATTAATAACAATAGGCTCAATGTCCATGTTAGTCTGATTATATATTAATAACACATCGGAAATCGGAAATTTAAAGAAATCATCATAATATTCCACCGCAAACTTTTGTCCATTCAGTTCCATAATCCTTTGCGTTTTGGGAAAGTCAAATTTTGAACGTTGCACTTTTGTTGTTTCAATTGTCCTTGATTTTATTTCATTAAACGGTGCTTTTTCAAAAAATCGTTTTTCTCGTATTCTTTTAAAATATTCGATTCCAATTAGAATTACTAGTCCAAACAGAGTTAGGGAAAATGTAAATATTAAAGGGTAGATATTGAATATTCCTTGAGTTAAATAACCTATTACAGCAAGAATTGCGGCCATTACACCAAAGATTACAAGAAGTAATTTGGTGAAATTCCAGATGGTTTTTCTATTTTCTGATAGGATTTTCAACATTACACACAACGGTGCGGCTATGATTAGTGCGGCGCAGAAATCCGACGGATTTCCAGCTACGCGCTAAGCAAAAGCTTTTGGTTTTGTTTTTTCTTTTTTTGTTCGAAAGCAAAATCCCAAAGATTTTGCGACCTCATAAATATACACAGACCTTAGCGTAAAACCGGAAGTCCGTATTAATTATAGGTATTGTTAGCCACAGTTTTTTAGCTCCGCTAGCACGTTTTCTTTACTTGATTTAGAACACAACGCAAACCTTGGTTTAAAATCAGCTTCATCCATCTGTTTAAGAGAGTATAGTCGTTCTGGTATTCCGTTTTCGAATTCGATTATAGTTATAGTCTTATACCCTAAATCAATAATATTTAGCGGAACCATTCCATTCCAAATGGCTTGATTGATTTTTGCGTTTATTTCAATTCCGCCCGACGTGTCTTCCAAGTCAATTAGAAAGTCAAAACTCGTAGGAACTTTTGTTTCGCAAACTGCTCTGCAAAAAGAAATCAACTCATTGCGTTTTTTTTTCCAATTTAGATAGCGAATAATTTCTTCTGTTTTTTCTTTTTTCTTCGTGTATTTATTTATCAACTCTATTGTCGGTAGTTTGTCCAATCCAACAACAGCGGATATCGGAACATATTCATTTTTGACAATAGATTTTCGAAATTGCATTGGTTTTACAAATTGTGGCTAACGGTCTAGTATAAGAAAAGTAGGGCAGTTGTAAGCGATACTTTTCGGATTAAGCTAAAGCCGAATTTTTAAATTTTGTTAATTAACTTTTCTACTTTTAATTACAGCAAATTTAAAAATTTGGCGACTTGGCAAATAAACACAAACCTTTTGATTAAGCACTTTTTGCCCTATTTTTTTTATACATTGTTGGCAACTGGCTTTTCTTTTCAGACGCTATGTTGCAATTCAATTTCCGGCATTTCATCATAGGTTCTACCGTTTAATTCTCTACCGTTTTTCTTTTTGTTTTTACCGCCCCATTGTTTAAAGAAAAATGCAACATCTGCCTTTTCACATTGTTCTTGGATATCAATTACCCAATCAGCATCCATTGGTCTTGGTGTGTGACCACTTTCGCCACCAACAATTACCCAATCTATATTTTTTAAATTTAGATTCGGTAGCGCTCCTATAAGTGGCTCAAGAGATAGAAACTTTACTCTTGCATTAGTTTCTCTCAAGTAGTCAATTCTATTTTCTACTTTTTGTTCCTCAACTGAAACACCCATCCAAATATTATGAGACCACTTTAATTCTTTGTGTATCTCTAAAAGTCTTTCCGCTCTTTTAGTCAAAACTTGAAAAACGTGCTGTGGATTTTCATTCATAACCTTAAAAACCTTTTTGATAAACTCTAAAGGTATTTGTTCGTGGAATAAATCGCTCATTGAGTTTACAAAAACAATTTTAGATTTTTTCCAAGTATATGGTGTTTTAAGTGCAGATTCGTGTGTGCGAACCTCAAAATTATTTTTGTATTTTTCGACTCCCATTGCTTGAAGTCGTTTAGACATAATTTCCGCATAACAGAATTTACAACCTTGAGATACCTTGGTACAACCAGTTGTCGGGTTCCAAGTCATTTCTGTCCATTCTATACTTGATTGTGCCATTTTACTTTGAGATTATTTTATAAGTTACAATATTATCCTTTCTAAAAACATTTACATAATTTAAGAAAGGTGATTTTCCCTCGTATTCCAATTTACCTTGTTTCTTCATTAGCTTTAATAAATCAACTGCGTGTTGTGGAATATGTCCATTTGAATAAGTGTACATTAAGACAGCTCTATTTGTAACGGTTTTTCTTTTTAAAAGCTTGGTCTCTAATTCGCTTTTAAATTTCTCAACTTTTGTCATTTTTTGTCCCTCAAACATATCGAGTTGAATTTTACTTTTATCTTCATCAATGTCAAAATCAGCTTCTCCGTTTAAGTTATTTCTTTTCCAAGCTATTTTCAAAAATTTATCAACTGCTGCATAATTCTTTGCCCCAAATATGATTCCATAAATATTTCTCTTTTTCTTTATTGAAAAAGGGAATAATTTTAATTCCGAATTTTTTGGAAGTCGTGAATTGATTTTATTAAAAACCAAACGATGCATATTTCGATATTCCTCACTTTCCAACTCTGTAATATCTATTTCTAAAGCTTTTTTAAATTCTTCTGTCATTCCATATCTTCTAAAAAAAGAGGATGAAACAAAATAGATAAAATCAGTTGTATTTAATCTTTCAAGTTCATCAATATATTCTTGGGAAATAAATTTCACACCGTTTTGGTCTAAATAGACTAATGAGGGATATTCTTTAATTGTTGGAATTAATTTGAAGAATAATTCTTCTGCATCTTCATTGTAATAGTTTACTGTAAGGAAATATTTGAATTTTGGATTTTGAGAAATGAAATCTTCACAATTCTTTTTGAGTAGGTCAAATTTATTCTGTGCTTTTCTATTAGGCTCAAATTCATTGAAGTGTAAAACAATTTTAGTTTTAGTTCTTAAAATATTACCTAAATGCTCATTTATTTTAGTTAAAAGACGAATTGGGCTACCAGCTATATTATTTGAATCATAACCTGGTCCAGAAAAAAAGTCAAATATATGAATCTCGCTAAAGTGAGCTTGTGGCAAAAATGTTGGAATCCAAGCTTGAGCATAATCTTCAAATATTTCGAGTTTTGTTATTGTTCCACTATCAAAAGGTTCAGAATGTATGTTTTTTCCACTCATTTTAATTTATGTTCGGATGTTTCTTTAGCTTGTTGCCAACGTGTTCGTGTATGATTAGTTGCTGTAATTACTAAGATAGCAAAAAGGATGGAAGCGTTGGGATTTCGACAGAAATCCTTGAGAAGCCTTTACACACTATCAAGCAATTAATTATACACGTTGTTGTAGCACGTTTTTATTTTCCGTTTAGTTCAATCAGTTTATAATTCAATTCCATCACTTTCATTGTGTCAATTGGCTGCCACCTTGCAACTACGTGATATTCTCTATTTGTGCATTCATTTCCATTTGGATTCATTCCTTCGAGAACCCAACTTGCTCCATCGAGACCACTTCTATCTGTTGTAACAGGTAAACTCCAAAATCCAATATCGTGTAATAAAGATTGAAATTCAGTCCATTCTTTTTTCGATAATTCCTTTTCATTATTTACAAAAAGTTCATCCGCAATTCCATCGGAATTTTCCGTTCCAAATTCTTTGTAAATTAAGCTATATGAATTCCAGTTTTTAAAAATCCGATAGGTTTTGGATGATTCTCCCATTGAGTTATAAATCATTAACCTGTAACTTTCTTTGTCTGCAGTTTTTAGTTCAGGTTCCTCTAGTTTTGTTAAATAGCCATTCCACCATTTTTGCCCGCTTGAGTCTAATTCCACTTGTGATATTATACTGTCGTTTGATCTAATAATTAATGGGTCAATTCCGCAATCCACATTGCTTTTACAGCTTATAAATAAACTAAAAATCGAAAGTAGGATTATTATTCTGTGCATTTTCCTCAAATGTGCTACAACGCCGAAGCTATGATTAGTGCGGAATTAAGTAGGAACTGTACTTATTTCAAAACACCAAGCCAAAGCATTTTTTTTGCGTTTATTTTTTTTGTTATTAAATGCCAAATCAAACTGATTTGGCGACATCATAAATATAGACAAACCATTTTATTAAACCACAGACCTAGCATTACACATAGGTATTGTTAGCGGTATTATGCAACCCGAACCATAGCTGTTAAAGACAAGTGAAACTAACCATCCGCGTAGATTTTGCCGCATTTTCCATCGGGCGACCAAATTGGCGGACACAAATAAAAGAAGTTCGGTTTAAAGGGATTTGGCAAGTAATGGCGAACCAAAAGTCCGTCTGCGTTATGTTTGCGTACAGATTGCGTGCTGGCGGCAAAAGGGCATGCCCCGCAAGCTGCTCTTTTATACAAACCCGAACCAAACGATTTAGATATGCTTAAAATACTAAAACCTTGGATTTTTTGCTTTTATCGATAAACGTATTACTTGCGAACAGAATGTCCGTCTAGCACGTAAAAAAGCAAAAAAAAGGGAAGCCCCGAAGTTGCTCTATTTTTTTTAGAGCTTATTACCGTTAACGGTGCGGCTATGATTAGTGCGGCGCAGAAATCCAGCGGATTTCCAGCTACGCGCTAAGCAAAAGCTTTTGGTTTTGTTTTTTCTTTTTTTGTTCGAAAGCAAAATCCCAAAGATTTTGCGACTATATAAATATACACAGACCTTGGCGTAAAACCCGAAGTCCGTATTAATTATAGGCATTGTTACCATACGTTTTTATTTTGCGTCTGATTCGCTTTTAACAACCACAGTTTTTGCCCACATATCGCCAAGCCTTTGATTTAATTCTGAATTTTTTATAATGATTATCGCTACGAGTCCAAAAAAGATCATATCAATAGGGTCAAGTAGATGTCTTTTAAAAGATTGTCCAAAAGTTGGCTTGTCCATGTAGTTACCCCAATTTTGTCCATCTGCGTCTTTTTTAATTGATTTTGGCATTAGTCCAACGATTCCATTTCCGAGAGTTGCTCCAAAAAATTGCTCAAGTCCAACCGTCATAAGCAACCAAAATAATATTGGTCCAAGAGCCGGAAGTCCATTTATAGTGAAACCTCCATCGCCGTCTGGTTGTCCAAATTGATAACCGTAGATAAAAAAGAAAGTATATATAATTAAGTAGTCTATAAAACCTGCAAGAAATCTTTTTCCAATTGAAGATTCGGTTTTTATTTCGGATAAAGTTTGGTTGGTGTTCATATGTTCAAAATGTATGGTAACGTCTCGGCTATGCTTAGTGCGGGGCGGAAATCCAGCGGATTTCCTGTCTTGCGCTAAGCTAAACCTTTGGGTTTCGCTTTTCCTTTTTTGTCCAAAGCTAAATCCCAAAGATTTAGCGACATCATAAAGATACACAGAACTTGGCGTTAAAACCTAAGCCCGCATTAAGTATAGGCATTGTTGTAATTAGTGGTTTTGCGTTCTGATTGGCACGTTTTAGTTCGTAATTACTGCGTACAGATTGGTTGTATTGATAAACAATAAAACAAGTCCATTTACATAGCTGTTGCGTACGAGTAAGGTCCATCTGCGCAAACTAGCTAAGAAGTCCATCTGCGCAACAATTAGATAGGAGTGAAGTCCATTTGCGCAAAGTTGTTCAGAAATCCATTTGCGCAAACTTGCTGTCCATTTGCGTTTAGATTGAAAATAATTTTATAAAATCAATACATTTTTACGCAATAATCCGCTCTGTTTTTTAGAATCAGATTACGCATTTTTGAGGTTGGTAAATTGTTTTTTTACCATTAATTACAACGGTGCGGCTATGATTAGTGCGGCGCAGAAATCCGACGGATTTCCAGCTACGCGCTAAGCAAAAGCTTTTGGTTTTGTTTTTTCTTTTTTTGTTCGAAAGCAAAATCCCAAAGATTTTGCGACCTCATAAATATACACAGACCTTAGCGTAAAACCGGAAGTCCGTATTAATTATAGGTATTGTTAGCCACAGTTTTTTAGCTCCGCTAGCACGTTTTCTTTACTTGATTTAGAACACAACGCAAACCTTGGTTTAAAATCAGCTTCATCCATCTGTTTAAGAGAGTATAGTCGTTCTGGTATTCCGTTTTCGAATTCGATTATAGTTATAGTCTTATACCCTAAATCAATAATATTTAGCGGAACCATTCCATTCCAAATGGCTTGATTGATTTTTGCGTTTATTTCAATTCCGCCCGACGTGTCTTCCAAGTCAATTAGAAAGTCAAAACTCGTAGGAACTTTTGTTTCGCAAACTGCTCTGCAAAAAGAAATCAACTCATTGCGTTTTTTTTTCCAATTTAGATAGCGAATAATTTCTTCTGTTTTTTCTTTTTTCTTCGTGTATTTATTTATCAACTCTATTGTCGGTAGTTTGTCCAATCCAACAACAGCGGATATCGGAACATATTCATTTTTGACAATAGATTTTCGAAATTGCATTGGTTTTACAAATTGTGGCTAACGGTTTAGCTATGAACAGTACGGGAGCAAACAAGCGTTTGCTTTCTGCCACTCACATAGCGAAATCTTTGTGTTTTGTTTTTTCTTTTTTTCTCGAAAATGCAAAATCCCAAAGATTTTGCGTTCTGCATAAATATACGCAAACCCTGCGATTAAGCCCGCAGCCCGTATTGTTTATAGGTTTTGTTAGGGTTAGTTATTTATGCCGTAGCGTGTCTTTAAATATTCTTTTATAATATCTAGTTTGGTACTATCTAAAACTCGTACACCTTTGAATAATTCTGTTTCTTTCGATATATACATAAAATTTCTTAATTCCGTAACTACTTCATGACTCTTTGAAGCGCCTAAAATTTGATTTACTGAGTTTTTTCTAATCTCTATATTCTCAGGTAAATCTTGTAATGTATAATTCCAAGATTTTAAAATTTTATTTCCAATAGGTTTTACTAATCTAAGTTTAGGAATTTCATTTTTCCGAGATTGAGTATGACCTTTTTCCGTTCTAATTTTTTCAGAATCATTGTAAATTTCTATTCCATCAATTAGCTCATTAATATCATCAAATTTTTGCGCGTCAAATATGACAATTGACTTATCTATTATAATTGGTCCAGAAGGCTCAAAAATCGCAGATGATTCAGATAATGGCTTTGATGTATAGTAAACTGGAAATACAACAAATTGATTGTCGTTCTTGGTAATTAAAAAATCATTATCAATTCTTATCGAATCAGAGTATATTTTTTCAGAACCAATCTTATAAAATCCATTCTTTAAGTTCAATTTTGTGAATTGATTTGAAGTGTCTAGCACAATTTTTTGGTCGTTAATACTAATATCAACTTGATTTATATCTTCATTAAATAATAGAATCTCATTGGTCTTTTCAATATTTTCACAAGACAATAGTAAATTAAATAATAAAAGTGCAAATAAATTTTTTTTCATTTTTTTTAATTAACCCTAACGCCCGAGCTAAGCGTAGTGCGGTTTTAGATAAGCGATTCCCATTGCGCCACAGCCCTTAGCAAAAGCATTTTGTTTTGATTTATTTTTTACTGTCCGAAGCAAAATCCCAATGATTTTGCGACTTCATAAATATACGCAAATGCTGCAATTAAACACCGAAGCACCGCATTACGCTTAGGTTTTGTTGGCACAAGTGTTTTTTCTGCGGCGTTGCTTGCGTTCTGCTTGCGTACCTGAAGTGTTGCTTGCGGATTGCCACCCCGGTAGGGGGAAGCCGGCGAACTGCTTGCGTTTCTAGTGCGAACAGATCGGAAAGTTTTCTCATAACAGTTGCGTTGTGCTTAGTCGTTGTTTTCACGCCAATGCTCAAGTCCCTTTGCGCAAGGATGAGAAATCCAGATTAGGTCGTCCAATTTTCAAACTTGGGCAACATTTGTGCCAACGGCTGGGCTAAGCGTAGTGCGGAGGCAAGGAAACTTTTCGTTTCCGTCTGCGCACGAAGCTAAAGCTTATTGTTTAGTTTTATTTTTTCTCTTCCAAAGCTAAATCCATAAGATTTAGCGACTTTATAAATATACACAGACCTTACGGTTTTGCCCTAAAGTCCGCATTACGTTTAGGCATTGTTAGCATTAGTGATTTTCGTTCTGTTTGGCACGTTTTGATTGGTTTCATTGTTTATAAGCACCGCCTTTTCAGTTTATTTAACAAACAATTTACAAGTCCATCTGCGCAACAGTTTCGTTCGAGTAAGGTCCATTTACGTAAACTTGCTAAAGAGTTCATCAGCGCAACGATTAGATATGAGTGAAGTCCATCTGCGTTCTGATTAAGATTAGTCTTATGATAACAATTAAAATGAATTGTTTTTATTTTGCTTTTTTTGAGAAAAAACTAACTATTCCTTCTGCCCAAAAAAAGAAAAAGAACAGTTTAAAGTATTTTATATAATCTGGACATTCTATGAAATATGGAAGAAATCCGATTATTCCAATAAAACCTAATAATTTAATATATTTCATTTTTTTCATCATTAATGCTAACGGCTGGGCTAAGCGTAGTGCGGAGGCAAGGAAACTTTTCGTTTCCGTCTGCGCACGAAGCTAAAGCTTATTGTTTAGTTTTATTTTTTCTCTTCCAAAGCTAAATCCATAAGATTTAGCGACTTTATAAATATACACAGACCTTACGGTTTTGCCCTAAAGTCCGCATTACGTTTAGGCATTGTTAGCATTAGTGATTTTCGTTCTGTTTGGCACGTTTTGATTGGTTTCATTGTTTATAAGCACCGCCTTTTCAGTTTATTTAACAAACAATTTACAAGTCCATCTGCGCAACAGTTTCGTTCGAGTAAGGTCCATTTACGTAAACTTGCTAAAGAGTTCATCAGCGCAACGATTAGATATGAGTGAAGTCCATCTGCGTTCTGATTAAGATTAGTCTTATGATAACAATTAAAATGAATTGTTTTTATTTTGCTTTTTTTGAGAAAAAACTAACTATTCCTTCTGCCCAAAAAAAGAAAAAGAACAGTTTAAAGTATTTTATATAATCTGGACATTCTATGAAATATGGAAGAAATCCGATTATTCCAATAAAACCTAATAATTTAATATATTTCATTTTTTTCATCATTAATGCTAACGCCCGAGCTAAGCGTAGTGCGGTTTTAGATAAGCGATTCCCATTGCGCCACAGCCCTTAGCAAAAGCATTTTGTTTTGATTTATTTTTTACTGTCCGAAGCAAAATCCCAATGATTTTGCGACTTCATAAATATACGCAAATGCTGCAATTAAACACCGAAGCACCGCATTACGCTTAGGTTTTGTTGGCACAAGTGTTTTTTCTGCGGCGTTGCTTGCGTTCTGCTTGCGTACCTGAAGTGTTGCTTGCGGATTGCCACCCCGGTAGGGGGAAGCCGGCGAACTGCTTGCGTTTCTAGTGCGAACAGATCGGAAAGTTTTCTCATAACAGTTGCGTTGTGCTTAGTCGTTGTTTTCACGCCAATGCTCAAGTCCATTTGCGCAAGGATGAGAAATCCAGATTAGGTCGTCCAATTTTCAAACTTGGGCAACATTTGTGCCAACGCCTGAGCTAAGCGTAGTGCGGTTTTAGAGAAGCCATTCCCTTCGCGCCATAGCCCTTAGCAAAAGCATTTTGTTTTGATTTGTTTTTTCCTGTCCGAAGCAAAATCCCAATGATTTTGCGACTTCATAAATATACGCAAACGCTGCAATTAAACACCGAACCACCGCATTACGCTTAGGTTTTGTTGGCACAAGTGTTTTTTTCTGCGGCGTTGCTTACGTTCTGCTTGCGTACCTGAAGTGTTGCTTGCGGATTGCCACCCCGGTAGGGGTAAGCCGGCGAACTGCTTGCGTTTCTAGTGCGAACAGATCGGAAAGTTTTCTCATAACAGTTGCGTTGTGCTTAGTCGTTGTTTTCACGCCAATGCTCAAGTCCATTTGCGCAACGATGAGAAATCCAGATTAGGTCGTCCAATTTTCAAACTCGGGCAACATTTGTGCCAACGTCTCCGTATATGAAACGTAGCGTATAAATAAACGCTAATTTTTCGGATTATACACGAGCCGAATTTTTAAATTTTTCTTTTTATCTTAAATTTCTCAAAAAGCCAAATTTAAAAATTTGGCGGTCTTCGCAAATACACACGAACCTCTCGGAAAGCCTGTAATAGCTATGTTTTATATACATTGTTGCCAGTAGTTATTTCCAGCGTGTTTTTCAATTCAGTAAATATCTCTTTGTCCGCTAATGTAAATAAAAGCATTTCAAGTTCGTATGGTTTTGCATTTTTTCCGTAAATCTCAAACGTTGCTTTTTTTACAAAATCGCAGAAATCAAAGTATGCTTTTTGTTGTGAAATAAACAATTCGACTTTGTTCATATATTCCGATATGTGCGAAACGTTAATAATTGTATTCATATCAAAATCCGCTATTATTCTATTCCGACCACTTGGCATTGGATAATACTTTTCATTAAATCCATTTTGGTTTTCGCAAGTCAAAATCAGCCAATTTAATGTGTAAATAACTCTTGAGTCATAAATTACAAAATTTTCTGGTTGCAAAAAGGATGAAATTTTCGACAAAGATGAAATTGTGCTAAAACAGTCTAATGATAATCTGCCTTTTTCAATCTGCTTTTTAAATCGCAATATTTTGTCAATATTCCGCTCGTTTTGTTTAAATCCACGAATTCCACCCCAAACATTAATTATCCAAAAATCTATAAAATTCTGTTCCGAATGCGATTGATATTTTTCGCTTAAAATCCATTTCAGCTCTACATTTTGGTCAAATGGATTTTGATGGGTTTTTAGTCGTTCGTTTTCCGCTGAAGTGAAGATTTTATCGGAAACGTCAAAATTGAAATCAAACCTCTTTTTCAAGTCGATTTGATTGCTAAATTCTTTCAGTTTCTCGATTGTGTTCTGCATTTTTTTATAATTACTGGCAACGGCTGAGCTATGAACAGTACGGGAGCAAACTAGCGTTTGCTTTCCGCTACGCACATAGCGAAATCTTTGTGTTTTGTTTTTTCTTTTTTTCTGTCCAAAGCAAAATCCCAAAGATTTTGCGGTCTTTATAAAAATACGCAAACCCTAGCGTTTAAAACCTAAGCCCGTATTGTTTATAGGTTGTGTTGTAGCCAGTTATTTTTTCGCAATATTTACGTGTATAATTACAGGATTCAGTCCATCTTCGTTTCGTTTTGAACGGCCATAAAGACCAACAGTCATATCGTTTGGGTAATTTGTTTCAAGCTCTTTTGGGTTGACATAAGTGTACATCCCATATCCGTGACCAGAAACAGTCCATCCCTTAGTCAGATTCAAGGAAGTAACATTAAAATCTCCCGCAGGACCTCCAGCAGAAACTGGTCCAAACTCTTTCATTAGTCTAATAGACTCCTCTTCAATATTTTTGATTTTACTTACATCGTCGAAAATAATATAAGTTCCATTTTCAAAAAGTACCCAGTCTTGAAATTTTGGATTTATTGCAAGCCGCACGTTATCTAGTAAAGAAACAGGCATTTTTTCTGTGTTCTCCGTTACGGTTTTAATGTTTTTGGGAGTGTCTTTTTTCTCTCCACAACTTAAAACGAAAACTAACAAAATAGCTAATAAGATTAATTTGTGAATATACTTTTTCATAATTGGCTACAACGGTTTAGCTATGCGTAGTGCGAGGCAAGGAAACGTTTTCGTTTCCGTCTGAGCGCGCAGCAAAAGCTTTTTGTTTTGATTTATTTTTTCTTGTCCAAAGCAAAATCCCAAAGATTTTGCGACCTCATAAAAATACACAAACCATTCGTTCTAGCCCAAAAGTCCGCATTACGTATAGGTTTTGTTGTCATTAGTGATTTTCGCACTACTTGGCACGTTTTGCTTGCGTAATTACTGCGTTCTGATTGGTTGTATTCGTAAACAAGCTAAAAAGTCCATCAACAATAACGGTTGCGTTTGAGTAAGGTCCATTTGCGCAAACTAGCTCAAAAGTCCGTCTGCGTAACGATTGGATAGGAGTGGAGTCCATTTGCACAAAGTTGAGCAGTAATTCATTTTAGAGTTCGAGAAAAACCCAAAAAAATTCGGGACTTACGTCCCTAAAATGACTTTTGTTTGAGTAGATATTTGTCCGCCGAAATACTTTTACATCATTAATGACAACGGTTAGGCTAAGCGTAGTGCGGGGGCAAGGAAACTTTTCGTTTCCGTCTGCCGACGTAGCTAAAGCTTATTGTTTTGCTTTTTCTTTTTTTTGTCCAAAGCTAAATCCATAAGATTTTGCGACATTATAAATATACACAGACCTTTCGATTTTGCCCTAAAGTCCGCATTACGTTTAGGTTTTGTTAGGCAAAGTTTTTTTCAGTTGCTGATATATAGCCTGATTGGACTTTCCGTTCGATGAGAAGTATATTTTATCGCCAGATTTTTTCGTAATTAAAATCCATGGACGAGCATTGGAATTGATAATTGCCTTTATTTTTTCTCCGCCATTTGTTCTGAAAAGTCCTTTTTTTCGACTCCCAAATGAAAATCCATTAATCCTTCTTCGCAAACTTGGTCGTTTCTCAGTCAATTCAATTAGTTGAATGTCAGACACAGGAATTTCTTCTCCATATTGTCCAGTTATCTCCAAATGTCCGTCCTCGAGTATTAATTTGTTTTCACTAAATCCTAGTCCTATAGTTCCAATTGCGATAACCATAACAGCAATTAGGGCATAGAAAATAATTTTCTTGTGCTTGGGATTGAGGTTTTTATAATTTTCGAATGAAGAGTTCATTTTTTAAATTTTGCCTAACGGTTGAGCTATGAACAGTACGGGAGCAAACCAGCGTTTGCTTTCCGCCACGCACATAGCGAAATCTTTGTGTTTTGTTTTTTCTTTTTTGTCATAAAGCAAAATCCCAAAGATTTTGCGGACTTCATAAAAATACGCAAACCCTGCGATTAAGCCCGAAGCCCGTATTGTTTATAGGTTTTGTTGTGCTTTCGTTATTTCCGCTTTCAATTCATCAGGTATATTAATCCATTCCGTTTTATTCGTTAATTCAAGAATTACAGAACATTCAGCTTTTACAACTCCTACAATGTGTAAATACCACTCTAAATAACTCCAGTCCTTGGGTTTTGGCGAGTAAAGAGTTTTCTTATCATTATCCCAATGAACCTCGGTTGCCGACCGATAAATCATTGGATAAGTTGTTGAATAAGGCTTAATGTTTAATTTTCCTTTATCGTCAACTTTAATTACCAATATTTCATCTCTATCCATTTTTCATAATTCCTTGAACTTGAACAGAATATGCAGAGTTACTAAATTCATCGACTCCCACGTATGTATAATACTCAGAAATGCATTTATTACAAATAATTTTATCAAATACAGGAAATCCACCATCTTGCGATTTTTGTGACAAACCAATGTTGTAGTGTTTTTTTAGTCCTTCATATTCTTCTTCGGTTATATTTTCCGTTTTGCCCGTCCAACCATTTTCGATTTGGATTTTATAATTCAGTTTTAATTGATTACCACAGGATAAACAGTCGAAATTATAGCATTCGATTTTGTCCTTTTTTCCTGTTACGAAATTGGGATTCTTAATGTAAGAAGGTTTTAAAATTTCCTTTTTCATAATGAAGCACAACGGTTTAGCTATAAACAGTACGGTAGCAAACTAGCGTTTGCTTACCGCCACGCACATAGCGAAATCTTTTTGTTTTGTTTTTTCTTTTATTGTTTAAAGCAAAATCCCAAAGATTTTGCGGTCATCATAAAAATACACAAACCTTTCGATTAAGCCGGAAGCCCGTATTGTTTATAGGTTTTGTTGTCATTAGTATTTTTCCGCCAAGGTTTCAAATCCAGCCATTAAACCCACAAGCTTCTGCCTTTCTTCAAAACCCGGATATTCATCTTCAATGAATGATTTCGGTTCGTAACTGGCGTATGCGATATAGTTTTTTCCTTGATAAACGCTAAAGTGATAAGTTGTACCATCAGAAATCGATTTCACAAGCCTTGCCCCTTTTTCTTTTCCAGGTTTTGCATCAATATTAAGCTGAGTTTTATTGATTTGAAATTTCTTTTCAGATATACAATTTTTCAAATAATTCCAATAATTCTGAAAGTCCTTTTTTCTAACTCTTTTTCGCTTCACTTTAGTTTTTAAATCCGAATCACTCGGTTGAAAGACTTTGTAACGCTTTATTTTTCCATCATTTTGATAAATTATATACTGTCCACTAAGTCCTTTGTTCCAATAGCCTGAGTAAGCAACTCTTACGATTAACGAATTCCTATCTTTTAAGTTCAACAATTCCACATATTGATTCTCATTTTCAGTTATTCCATTCCAAACCACTTCAGGAATCATTGAATTTTGTGAAATCCCTGTCATTGTGGAAAGTGTACAAATGAAAAGTAGAATTATTTTTTTCATATTAATGACAACGGTGAGGCTATGGCAAGTAGGGCAGGCAAGGAAACTTTTCGTTTCCGTCTGGTCTGCGAGCCAGAGCTTTTTGTTTTGTAATTATTTTTTCTTTTTTAATTGCCAAATCCAAAAGATTTGGCGGACTTAGTAAAGACGCCCAAGTCTTCAAATTTAGCTCTTTTTGCCCTATTTGCTATAGGTATTGTTGGCAGTAGTGTTTTTATACCCCTTATTTAATCTTTTAAGGTCAGCATTTAAATAAAAAACCTGACTCTTTTTTATGTTCAAAAAATGTAGAGCGCTATCCAATTCCTTTTGCAACTTGATTGGCGTTCTTCTGTCCATATTTACATAAAGATTAATGTTGTTCAATTTGCAATGAGTGCAATTAATATATTCTAACAGGTCTCCATATTCCTTTGTAACCTTATTATTAATTTGAAAGTAAAATTGATTTTTAAAAAATCCCTTACTGGGGTCGACATATTGACTTTTTATTTGACCACAGGCTAGAATGATACTTAATTTATTATTTTGAAAATCAATGGAATCAGAGTTTTCGATTGTACTTTCAAATGGCAGTATATTAACTTTATAACCAGCTGAAAAGTCATTTAGAAACGTTTCGGAATCAGAAATTTGTCTTATCCATTTCGTATTATTCTGAAATATCACTTTATCACCTTTAATCAAATGACTTTGGATTATTGAATCCGGATATTGAATGTATTCCCAAATTTGTGATGGTTTCGCTGAGTCCAGTTGAAATGTAGCCCCATTCGTGAACTTGTTGATAGATATTGTGGTATCGGTAATTATATAGCAATTGTCTAAATCTTGGCTATTGTCAAGGTATTCATGCCAATGTCCATTCAATGTTTCTTCTTTATTGCAGGACACAAATGAGAGAATAATAATTATATGTAAAATAAGTTTTTTCAACATTACTGCCAACGGTTTAGCTATGAACAGTACGGGAGCAAACTTGCGTTTACTTTCCGCCACACACATAGCTAAATCTTTTTGTTTTGTTTTTTCTTTTTCTTGTTTAAGCAAAATCCCAAAGATTTTGCGGTCTTCATAAAAATACGCAAACCGTACGATTAAGCCCTATGCCCGTATTGTTTATAGGTTTTGTTATCTGCTGGCTTTTATTCAATTTCATCGTACAAACACTCAACCTCTATTTTCCAAAATTCCGATTCCAAAAAAATATTAGGATTAATTTTCTTGAATCGTTCTTTAAGGTCATCAACGTTCGCTTTAGAAAATTTTGAGTCCATAAACGCATCTTCTCCAAATTCAGATTCTATTTCAGAAATAAAATTTTTGAACTCCAACAAACATTTTGCCAATTCAATGATGTTCTGGTTAATGTCCTGAATTTTTTCAAAACCCAGCTCGTGGTCTAGTAAAACAATCTTGTCGTTTGAACTAGAATCTATACAAATTGGATTTCCTGCACCATCGGAACCAAATATCCAATAGTTTTCTGTGCCTTTAACAAGGTCAATGTCGGAGTAATATTCGGTTATATTGTAAAATTTTCCATCAGAACTTTCTAAACCAAAGTCAACACATGGTGCTGCTCCATCTGGAAATCCACCAGATAGAAAATTCTTTGTTAAATCGGTCAGTTTAGCTCTTTCTAATTGTTTATAATCAAATTCCGTCCATTGGTCGTATTCGTTTATATTCCAATATATTTTAAAGTCTTTCTTATTCATTTTTTTGAGCTTGCAGATAACGGTTTAGCTATGAACAGTACGAGAGCAAACTAGCGTTTACTTTCCGCCACGCACGTAGCAAAATCTTTTTGTTTTGTTTTTTCTTTTCCTTGTTTAAAGCAAAATCCCAAAGATTTTGCGGACATCATAAAAATACGCAAACCCTGCGAACAAACCCGAAACCCGTATTGTTTATAGGTTTTGTTGTCATTAGTTTTTCTTTAGTCTGCTTAGAATATCAATCTCATCAGTTTCTAAATTTTTAATAGGCAGATATATTCCTTGTTTTGATTTTGTCTTTAACACAAAATATGTTTTTCTTTTTAGAACCTTTTCCAATTCAGAGTAATCCAGTTCAGATTTACTCTTTCCAGATTGTATTATGATTTTGTCAGATTCAATATGGTAATTATGGTCAAAATTTTTGAACCAAGCCTTTTGAGTTAAAATGGTTATGAAGGGTTTTAGTAAATAATATACTCCGAAAAACATCATAAAACCAGAGTAGCTTATTCCAGGTTTAGAATTGCCATTCATATACATATAGAAACCCATTATCAGAATTAATGGACCCGCTACAATTCTTAAAATTGAGTAATAAGTTCCATAACCAAAATAGTATTCATTTAGGAATATTTTGATTTTTTCAGATTGAGTTATTTTCTGGTTGTTCACGAATATATTTTTATAGCATTCAGATTGGAAATTCCATTTGCGAAAACTTGCTCAAAAGTCCATCTACGTTCAGATTACGCTTGAGTAAGAAGTCCATTCGCAGTATTCAATTTTAATACTATTAACTATTATTAAAAAATTCAACTTTGGCAAGAACTTCAAAATTAATGACAACGGCTTAGGCTATGATTGGTTGCGTGTTCATAGCCAATGTTACGAGAAACACGCATATACATTAACAAAGAGCGATAGTTTTAAGTCTGGACATATCTAGCAATGAATTATAGCCCTTGTTGTACAACGTTTTATATGAAGATTACTCCAGTTGATTCGATAATTTCAATTTCAGATTTTAAGTTTCCAGAAATAGGTAATATTCCTGAAAATTATGTAATGCCTAAAAAATCAGTCTTATTATCTTATAAGGGGTCAGCTAAAAGGCTTATTGATAATGCCGAAAGATTTTTATTGGAAATAAATGAAAAATTAGATTCTATCTCTAGGGGTAGTTCTGACGTATGATTTTTTGTTCTTTGATTTATCATTACATTCAAGGAAGATGATTCCTTTATTCGGTTCGACTATTCGTATATTCTGTATAGTGTAGTCATAACCATCTAAATGAATTTTATCCCCTTTGTTTGTGCTAAATTCTAATTCTATTGGTTTTTCTAATGTTTTAGTTTTTATATAATATTCCATTATAATTTATTTTAAATATTAATTATACAAATTTTTTATTCCGTTATGAGTGATAAAAGTCCATCTGATGATAATTTTGAATTTCAAACTCCTTCAATGAGAATTGCTAAAATGCACAAAACATTGATACATAAAATTCTTCCTGAATTAATAATTAAATCCTCAATTGTTAATCTCTATACTTTTCCACATATTCACGATTTTATAACTAAAGATAAAGCCATTAAGTTAGAATTAGAATTATCTACTTTTTTAGACCAAGCTGAATCTTTTTTAGAATCTCCATCAATCCATCGTCCTGATTTGAATAAGTAATAAGTCCTAATATAATTTTCTCGGCTCGTACCAAATGCCCAACACTTCTATTTTCAATATTTCCATCCTTTATTACTTCCATAAATAACAAATCGTTTGGCTCATAATTTGATTTAGACTGAATAGACGTTATTATTTCATTTATAGAAATTCCTTTATACCTATTTACAAATCTTTGAAAATCCAATTCGTATTTTTCATTTCGGTTCATACTCCCTTGTTTGGTTAAATGTTGTACAACAATTGTGTATAGTAACAAGTTACTATATTCCTATTTTAGAAATACTAATCTAAGGGATTTTTAATGTCTTTGAAAGTATGGGTCGCTACATGGGTGTATATCTCCGTTGTTTTACTTGAACCATGCCCAAGAAGCACCTGAATTTGTCTTAGGTCAACACCTGATTCCAGTAGGTGTGTCGCA
This sequence comes from Maribacter sp. R77961, assembly GCF_044594925.1. Taxonomy (GTDB): domain Bacteria; phylum Bacteroidota; class Bacteroidia; order Flavobacteriales; family Flavobacteriaceae; genus Maribacter. Next base: position 646,566 of record NZ_CP138991.1, read on the forward strand.
AAACTATGCCGAAGAACATGTGGGGTCACTGTTTGTCTTATTCCTGCTTTGACCGCTGCTCGTTTAACTATGTTCAATACACTTTCAGCTCCATATTTAGATGCCTTCCTTCCTTCAAATAGATATTCTTGTGGTTTCCATTCTTTAAAATAAATACGCAAGTCCTCCAAGGTAGATTTTGATAATAGTGTTTGCCTGTCCTTTTTTCCTTTGCCACCTTTAACCATAACCAACATTCTCTTGCTATCTATATCATCTATTTTCAGGTTTAGAAGTTCACTTCGACGAAGACCAGCACTGTATAGTAGTTCTACGATACATCTATGTTTTATATTGTTCGTGTTTTTGATGATAGAAAGTACTTCTTCCTTTGATATCACTTTAGGAAGTTTCGATTCTTTTCTTGGTCGTTCAATTTCATAGTAACGATTTGGCATACCCAATACAACCTCGTAGTAAAACTTAATGGCGTTAATTGCCTGATTTAAGTATGAATTGGAAACTTTCCGTTGTACAAGTGTTTGGAGGAAACTTCTGATATCACTTTCGTTAATTGCACTCAACTCTTTTTCTTTGTAATAGTTTATGAACATTTCAAAAAATGAAACATAGGTTCTGACTGTGTTATTGGCATACTTTTTCAATTCCAATTTTAATAGATATTCTTCTGGGCAGACTCTGTATTCAGGAGTAGTCTTTCTTTTTCTAAACCACTCAACATCAATGTTTTCATTGTGGGTGTTAACAGGTTTATTGGTTAAGAATCGATTGTAATTAATCCATGCCACGCCCTTGAATGTATTGAATATAATGCCAAGATTTTCTTTTGTGTTTTCAATATATGCCATGTTATATTGTTGGCTCCATTTGGGGTTAGGAAGCCCCTTAATCAAACTTTGTATTAGTCGATCGGGAGAAAATTTTATACCGATCATCTTTTGATTTTTAATCATCAAATGATAAAGCGTAATTGATTTCATGGAATTCATAATACAATGCTAACTAGGTTTTATGAATTAAGTAGTATATTATAAGTATAATCTACTAGTAGTTTTATGAGCACAAAAAAATGTCCAATTTGCAGTTCTCAAGTAAAAGGTCGAACAGATAAAATATTTTGTAGCACAAAATGCAAATCAATTGACCAATATGAAAAACGGCAAGAAACCGAAGCGTTCTATTTTATGGTAGAAAGACAACTTAGAACCAATAGGAAAATATTAAAGAAACACAACAAATCTGGTTTTACAACACTTCGAAAATCTAAACTGATTGAAGAAGGCTTTGATCCTAAATTTTTCACACATTATTGGAAGAACAAAAAAGGAGAGATATATCTTTTTGTCTACGAGTATGGATTTTTGACTAAGAACGATAACGGAAAAGAAAAATACGTTTTGGTCACATGGCAAGATTATATGAATTAGTGATTTTTTGGTATTGAATAATTGCTTAAATTTCCTTAGCAAAAGACGTATAAAATTTGCTTCTAAATGTGCCATTTTGAATCGAGTTTAGAATTCGGTTAATCATTTAGAAAAGCATCATTAAAATACTGTAAGTTAACAAGTTATAATAATAGAATTAGTTCTGTCATCCCGACTGAATTGAAAAGTGATTTGCATTTGCAAATCACTTTTTGTTTTCAAATGCGTCACAAATTTATTTTGTGCAAACGTTTGAAAACAATAAGTGGGAATGCGTTAGCCTTTACCTAACAATTTGCAAGGAGGGTTTATTAGGATTATTTAAATTTTGAAATAAAATATAAAGAACCTCAATAGACTATAAAATCAATTGAGGTTCTCCTTGGTATGTCTATAAGTTTTATCTGTACAGTGTAAAGTGCCCCACGAATTCACGGGTATCTTCAGCTCCGTTGAGTTTAATTATATACCAATAATCTCCTGTAGGTAGCGTATTCTCTTGATAGAATCCGTCCCATCCTTCTGGACTATCTTCTAAACGATAGACCAAACGGCCGTACCTATCAAAGACATTGATCCAGATTTGAGGAAATTGAGCTATATTCCGAGGCAACCAAAGGTCGTTTTGACCATCACCATCCGGGGTAAAGAAATTGGGTATTTCAATATCTATAAATTCCATAAATATTGATGTGGTCATTTCACAACCATTTTCATCCACCACACGAACGGTATAGGTATCTGTCCTAGTAATATAAAATGTATTCTTGTCTCCATTATCGGTACCATCAAAATAGAACGTATATCCCTCTTTACCTCCTGTTGCAACAGCTGTAATCTCATTAAGATTTTGTTGTACCGCTGTTAGTGCTAAAGGTTCAAATTCTTCTATTTCAAACTCGACTGTATTTACACATCCATTAGCATGTGCTATGGTAATAAAATGTATGCCTGGAGCCAAATTCTCAAAAGTCGATTCAAGAACAAATGCATTAGGGTCATCTGTATCCAAACCATATAATACTTCGGAGGCTATGGATTCGTCCTCAAGCGAAACCACCACCCTATTTGTAGGGGTATCGCCAGCACATTCATAGATTACTTCAGTTTCTGCGCTAAGGTTCGCTCCATTTTCTACAGTTATGGTTTGATTTACGATGCAGCCCATAGCATCCTTTACGAATATGAGATAGGTATCTCCAGCTAAAGCATCAAAGGTTAGCCTACCTTCGACAAAATCGTCATCACTATTCGAGTTAATACTCGTGCTGTATGGTGCTGTTCCGCCCATTATATCTACTGTTATAGAACCATCTTCGTCACCAGCGCAAATCTCTGGAGTTGTACTTAGATTCATTTCTAAAACTTCTGGTTCTGTAATGGTAAATTCAACAATTTCAAAACATCCATTGGTATCTTGTGCTATAACGGTATAATCACCGGGAGCTAAGTCATAGAAACTACTTTCATCATCAAACTGATTTAGATTTGGAGAAATAGCATATTGATAATCTCCAGTACCACCCTGTACATCCAATGAAATACTACCGTCATTGGCATCATGACAAGTGATATCCGTAATTGCAGGTACTACTGTTAAAGGAGTTGGTTCGTCTATGGTAACTACCTCTGACGTGGTTTGACAATCTTCACTTTCTACGCTAACATAATAGGTTCCCTGTGGTAGGTCGGCAAAAGTGCCAGAAGTTTGATAGGGTCTAATTTCGGAAGTCAACCCTTGATCGGCAAATAGGCCATAACTATAGTCTCCAAGACCACCATTTGCAGTAGCAAAAATTAGGGCTGTGCTATCTCCGTTACAGTTGATTACAGCTGCTGAGGTGTCCAGTGCTATAGTTAAATCTTCAACAGGGTTAACAATAATTTCATTTGAAATTACGGAGATACAATTATAACTGTCTTGAATATAGTATTGGTATGGTCCGGCATTAACATTCTGAAATAAATGCGTATTAGGACCGTTTATTTCGTTCATAACATTAAATGAGGAACCATCAGAGCTCCACCTATAAGGTGCTGTACCTCCTAATGCTCTTAACTCTAATTCTGCACCAGAAAGACAGGTTAGTGTCTGAGTCGTAATAAGCATTCCAGTAGACTGTGTGGGTTCAACAATTTCAACTACTGCCGAATCGTATGTACATCCCATATCATCTATAACGGTGATGTTATAAAAGCCAGAACTCAAATTGTTAAAAGTTTGTCCATTTTGTGCAGCACTACTGCTTAGGAGGGTAGTGCCAACGGCATCGTCCAAACTATTTAATATATAGCTATAGGTTGAACTCACGTTTCTAGGATTTAAACTGAAAGATAGTGTAGCATCCGTATCTCCTTGGCATACCAGAGGAGTTGAGGACACATTACCTGTAATTGCATCCGGAACCAATAGTTCAAACGCATTAGTAAAAGTACTAGGGCAGCCTAATGCGTCCGTAATACTTATATTATACTGACCAGCGCCTAAGTTGGAAAACAGATGCGAATTTACTCCCGTAATAGTTGTCGAAGTGCCACTCGCATTATGTGTCAGCGTAATATCATACGGAGCTTGCCCGCCTAATGGATTTATTGCTGCACTTCCTTGATCGTTGGTACAACCTACATCTGCCAAATTTATTGGTTCAAGAGTTATTGGAGCACTTGGTGCTGCAATTGTAAATGACCTTACTTGTCCACAATTTGGTAAAGCATCTTGTGTTACCTCCACTAGATAGTTGCCTGCAGCAACATTGATTGCCGCTGTAGGTCCCAGATTTGTAGAGGTTCCTGATAGTACGGCAGTACCATCGTCTGAACGGTCTGCTGGTGTTCCGTTTGTATTATAGATACTCCAAGAGAAACCTGCAGTATAGGTTACATCGGTTATGCTAAGTCTAATACTTCCGTCATCACCAAAACAAATAGCATCTGAAAGCTTTTCCACACTTAAATCGAACGTATTTGGTTCTGCAACAGCATGGTTTACTATTATTTCGCAACCTGTATTTATATTTCTAGCTGCGATAGCATAATTGCCAGGTTGTAAATCCGTAAATGCATTAGAAGCCTGGGCAACGCCGCCTGGGACTATTCTAAAGTCATAATTTCCGGGGTTGGTGCTGTAATTTGAAAGGCTTCCAGTTACCTCAATAGTAATATCTTCGCCTAAGTTAGTACAGCTTATAGCTTCATCAATATGAACGGTAGCTGTGTTTAATTGGTCGTAGGCGGGAACCGTAACGGTTACTTCTCCTGTACAACCCTTATCATCATAAACTCTTACTATAATATCTGCGCCGGCAAAATCCGTATGGATATAATTAGCTTCACTTCCGTTTTGTAGTATAGTTCCACTCACGTCGTCCTCAAATTCAAAACGGACATAGTTTCCTGAACCACCTACAATACTACTGTCGTCTAGCGTAAGTACGGCATTATTGGTCGTATTATCGCTAGCGCATCCAAATGGTGTAACTGTTGGAAGGTCAAACACAATGTTCAGCGGTTCGTTCAGGGGAATATTACTCTTAGTTGTTGTACACCCATTAGGGCCCGTTGCGATAATTTCATAAGTTCCTTGTGGAAGGTTTTCAAATGAATTGGTACTTGTATTGAAAGGAGATACATTAGGACTTAGCGTATAATTTAATGGATTGTTTCCATTGTTTATTTCTGAGATGCTAATGCTACCATCTGAACTTCCGAAACAGGTCACGTCCGAAGGAGTATAGGTAAAGTTTGGATTAATGATATCCGGTACATCTACCGTAAAGGTCCTTGCGGGACACGTTGGTCTATTATTGTCATAAACCGACACCGTATACGTTCCCGGCGTAGAAGTTGTCCATTCTTCCGGTGAGGTCAATGCAGTTCTTGTTTCGTTTTCCGGCCCGGTAATTTCGTAGTCGTAAGAACCGGAGCCATTGCTAGCTTCAATAGTGATAACAGCGTCTGTCCCATAAGGGTTAGGGGCGGAGACTACACTACAGTCCAAAGCCTTTGTCTGAACTGCCGTAGCTTGTAAAGTAGGATATATTTCTGCAGTATCCGTGGCGGTACAACCGTTTGCATCTAAGATGGAAATCGTATAAGAGCCTATTGCTACATTATTGAATACACCTCCGTTATCAAGATAATTTGTTCCCCCGTTAATAGAATACAGGTAAGGTCCACTGCCCCCACTTGCGTTTACGGTTATTCCAAATGGCGTTGCACAATTTGATGTAGTCACGCTGGAAATTGTAGGACTTTGAGAGATATCCATAGAAACCGTATGCGATGGTAGAGTCGTCACAGGACAACTAAACTGGTCTGCAATCTCAACGAAGACATCGAAAGGTGTTGCCGTTACATCAATCAAGTTTACAATAGGTACTTCGACCATAATATCGGTTGTTACGATATCCGCAATAAAATTGGTGCTACTTAAGGTGTAGGTGTACGTTCCACCACCACCTTGTGGGTTCTGGATTTCTACCAGTCCTGGATTGGCGCAGGTAATATGCGAGCGTACAATGGGGTCAAAAGTGATGGGGTCTAGCTGCTCTAAACGTAAATTTTCACTTCCAATAGCACAATTATTAGGCGCAGCTCCACTTATTTCGATAAAATAATCTCCCGCTGTCAAACTTGCTGGGGTCGGTACGGTAAAGGAATCGCCAGAAGTAAAGGTCGCCACGGTACCAGAGGTAACTAGGGTAGGGGCAACTGCCGAAGTATTTGAAACACGGTATAAATCCCAGTCAAATGTACCTCCTAATTCTCCTAAGTTGTTTTCGGTAACTGTGTAGGTCAATTGTCCTATGCTTAAGCCGTCACAAGTTGGTAAGGTATCACCATCAATCTGAACTGGAGGTGGGGCTAAATCATTTACATTTACACTGCTCTGTCTTATACAAGGACTAGCATCGCGAACATAAAAAACATAAGTTCGTCCAGGTGTTAATCCTGTAAATACATGGTTTCCTGGCGTCGCGGTAGTCCATACTGTAGTCACATCATTTGGGTCAAACCCTACTGGATTATCCGTATAGGTATATTCATATGGAGCAAGGCCTTCCGTACCTTGAACGGTAACCTGAAGATCGTTACAATCTACAACTATGGCCGAAATGTCAATGCCTAAATCGTCTAGGGGATAAGGAATGGTATATCTTGGTAAATCGGTCTGACAGTTGGTTCCGACAACTCTTATGGAAGGCTCTACTTCATTTCCAGAAGCATATGCGGCTCCAACAAAGGTATCTCCGGACTGCCAGTTAGACCCACCATCGGCACTAAATTCCAAAGTACCTAAACTCGTTGGGTAATTGTCAAACTCAAAACCATATAAATTTGGATCAGGATCACAGTTTGCTGGTAGGATGGCCACAATGTCCGCTGTAAGTTCGTCAGGGTTGGTGATGGTAACAGGTGTTTCTGTACGGTCACAACCGTTTGCATCGGTTACGATAACGGTATAATTTCCCGTACCTAGATTAAAGTAGTTCTGCGTGGTAGCTACCACATTAGTGTTGGTCTGGTTAGACGCCCCGCCATTATCCAAATCAATAATTTCGATAGTATACGGGCTATCGCCAGCGGTGATGTTCACTGCAATGGAACCTGGTCCGTCATGACATTCGGGAGCTGTAGGGGTTACCGTGTATGCCAAGGTAACAGCAGGTTCAACAGTCTCCGTGGTCATGGACTGGCAATGCGGGTCTATTCCATTATTATCCCATACATAGACGTCGTAATCTCCATCGTTACCTGTAGTAACGGCAAAAGTATTGGAAGCACCGAAATCTCCAGGCACAGGAATATTTCCCGTAGGCATAAATGCGTAGACAAAATTTCCGTCTCCTCCCGTTGCGTTAACTGTAATACTACCATCCGCACAAGAACTGATATCTACAACATCTACCGTTGCGGTGAGGTTGGGTTGTATGGCGATAGATGCTACAGGAGAGATACAACCGTAAGCATCCGTAACTTCAATATCATAACTACCATTGGATAATCCTGTAAATGTATAGGTAACATCCGTTGCAATGGCAGGTGTTCTCCACGGACCACCGTCTATTCTAAACTGATATCCTCCATTACCTGTAGTTACTGTTGCAGTAATGCTTGCATTATTTAAGTCATCATAACAGGCTGTAGCGACAAGATCAAAATCTATGGTTTCTGGTTCTGCAATGCTAACGGGTACCGTTGAAACAACTTCACAACCTTTTTGATCACGAACTCTTATCACATAATCTCCGGCTGGAATATTAGGAAATGTACTATTTGATTGAAATGCGGTAATAATACTCGTAGATGTATCCTCTAACTGATACGAATATCCGGGAGAACCACCAGTTACAGAAGCTTCCAAGGTACCGCCAGTATTGAAACAAGTGAAATCTGCGGTTTGAATTAGCGCAGGCGTTATTTCGGTCGGTTCGTTCAGTGAAGCAGAAAAGTCCACGGCACAGGAAGTGTCATTTATTCGACGCACTTCTACATTGTAAGTGCCATCGGCCAAGTTAGCGGTTGTTACCGTAGGCGATACCAAAGAAGTTGTCCAGTTTGTTCCGTCCGTACTATATTCAAAGCCTGTGGCAAGGTCAAAGTTAGCTACTTCAAAACGTATGGAACCATCGGAGGCGCCATTACAGCTCGGGTCTGTAGTCCCTAGAATACGAGCAGAAAATTCTCTATTGTCTTCAACGACTACCGCGAAGGTTGTTGTTTTTTCACAAATTTCCGGTAATTGCGTGGCTTGGATATCGTCTATAATGAGCTCGTTTCCATCATCACTTGCTTGGAAGCTCCTAAGGACAAGAGAAACATTGGTATTAGCGCCCGGATTAAAAGTGACAGTTCTATTATGCCAATCATCGGAATCATTGTTCTTAGGAATTTCTGGAAATACGGTACTATTTATAACCGTACCAGCACCATCTACAAGTTCAATCTGAATTTCTGGATTATTTCCGGCAGAACCGGTTTCCCTAAGATTATACGCCCATAAAGAGATTTCTATAGCCCTGTTCGGTAGTACTTCAATATTTTCTCTTTCCCATATAACACTTGTAGTACCTACTAAATTATTACTTGGGTTTATGGCGAAGAAACGTCCGTTGGCTATAGCAGAATGATCATTAGGATTTCTGTAGGCAGGAATTGGATTGGTAACACTATTGGTTACAGCATACTCGCCATCTACCAATATACCGGCAGGACCTAGATTACATGTATTTTCACTACCGTTCTGAGGCTCATAACAGTAACCAGGACCAACTTCACCGATTTGGGTGGTAGGTCCGGCTCCAAAGTTCTCAAAGAAAAGCGTTGCTTGACCAGGTGAAATACTACTGGAATAACCAACTGTTATATTTTGTGTTCCTGAGGCCACATTAGTAAAAACGTTATTATTTACTGGTGCGTTCGCTGTTCCATTTATAGCGTAAGAATAGGTAAAATCAGCTGTATTCGAAGGTGTTACGGTTATCGTTCCTTGACCATCGCATGCATAATCAACAGCATTAGTAAAGCTTGGGTCTGTTGGTGTGCTTGGTACGGTCAACTCCATGTCATATTCACATCCTAAGGCATCTTTTACTGTAAATTGATGATTTCCTGGTAGGAGATTTGTAGTGTTTACGCTACTGAATGCTCCACCGTTAATGCTATACTCATAAGGTTCTTGACCTCCATTAGTATTAATTATTTTGACCAAAGCGCCAGCCGGATTACAAGAAGCATCTTCGACAATTGTAGCCGAAGCGGTTAGTCTAAATGGCTGTACAATCTCATAATCAAAATTCTCGACACAACCGGTTGCGGTAGCACCACTGGAATCCATAACTGTGATGGTGTAAATACCTGCAGCTAAATTGAAGAAAGTATCCGTATTTTGATAAGTGGTTCCGCCATCTAAACTGTATCGATAGGGCGCATTTCCTCCCGTTGCGGTAACCGTCAACGATGCGGTAGCACTATCGGCACAGATAATTCCTGAATCAGATGCTGAAATGGATATGGTACCTAAATCCTCCACACGCACACTATTTGAAAGCGCATCACATCCGTTATCATCTTTTACAATAAAAACATAATCGCCCTCTCTGTTCGGATTTCCGGTATCACCAAAAAGAAAACTTGCCGTGGTTTGAAATTCTGAAACTGGTACGGAGGTAACATCGGTATATGTCGTGACACCGTCGATACTCCAAATAGCCATCTGGTAGTTAGGACTTGGTAATCCGCCTTGCGGAGTTAAGTTCACTATGCCCGGAGTACAGGTAATATTCTCTGCGGTCACGGCACCTAAGGTAAGTTCTGGAATTTCCGCTACCGTAATTGCTCTTGATTCGGTACAACCATCTTTTGTGTCGGTCACTACAATATAGTTGCCAGGATTTACATTTAAAAAGGTATGAGTATTGTCATTAACAGCAAGTTCACTTGTGACCAAAGAGCCTGCTCCACCATTACTACCATCATCTAAATAGAGCTCGTAGCTATAATTGGGTAGTGCGTTCAGTGCTGAGATAGAAATTGTTCCCAATTGATTGCAATCCGCCGGTGTCGTCGTGACATTGACATCGAACAATTGTTCTACAATACCTATGTCTTCCGTTTCAAAAATACAACTGTTAGCAATAGGTGTATTGTCGGAAGGGTTTAATTGGGTTATCTGTACTTTGTAGGAACCGTTATCCGCTATGTCAAAATTAGGACCGTTATTTGCAGAAAAAGGAATTATAATATTATTTGTTGTAGCGTCTAATAATTGAAAGCCGTAACCCGCTCCTATATTAGTGATTCTTATGTTGCCAGGAGTATCACAAAGAATATCCGAAGTGTTGTAGTCTATGGCTAAATCGTTTTTGAATACATTGAAATAGAAACGACTGACACAACCATTTAAATAGGTAATGGATAGACGATATTTACCAGAGGTATCAACAGTATAGTCACTTCCAGTACCCACTTGATTCCAAATACATGTTAAATTTCTATTCAAACAGTCGTCTGGCTGAGCGGTACAGCTTGTTTCATCTAACTTTTCCCAAAACAGTTGTCCGTCAGAGATATTCATCTGCAATAATGCAGTATCAGTAGCTCCACACAAAAATATTTCTGGAAATTGAGTGGTTCCATCGGTACAGTCGGTAAGGATTTCACCTTGAATATTATTATCTGGATTTATATCACTGTTCACTGAGTTAAAATAGTCTACAATAGGATTGGTTTGGGTTGTCCCAAAGCGCTCAACTATGATGCGTTCAGCTAAATCCGGACAAGAACCGTTGGATGTTTTTTCTACGATATAATTTCCTACAGCCGTAACCAGTAATGTGCTGCTATCATTATCGGGATTGCCATCGTTCATTATAGTATCACCACTATCAATTTGACCATCGTTATTATTGTCCACAGCCCATGTGTATGTGTTGAAGCCTGAACCGGCCGATAGGATAACATTATCCCCACAAAGTTGCACGGTTCTAGATTGACTACAATTGGCTAAATCATTAAATAGACTATTGCTCGCAATTTCTGGATTAGTTGCACAAGGCGTGGCCGTTGTACCTCCAACTTCATCAGAAAAAACAGTAGGGTTCAAAACACCTTGATAGGTAGAAAACGCGCTATTTTCTAGTAGTGATGAACAGGCGTTTATGAAACTTGAACAATTTAAATCGATTGTTACGGTAATCCGTATACTATATTCAGGATCACCAACTTCAACTAAATTATCCGGCACTTTAAATGTAATTATTCCATTTGAGACATCATGATTGACCACCGTACTCGGTGCATTGGTGATATCAATATTATCTACGGTAATATTATTCGGTAAAACATCTCTTATAACATAGTTTGTAGCATTATCATCTCCTGTATTTTGAAAACGCAGTACATATTCTATGGTCTGGCCAAGACTTACATCATTGCCATTGATATCGGTACCTCCTAAATCTTCAGTGGTATTACCAAGTTCAATAACTGGAGCAAAAACTTGTGTGTAGGATGCTGCGTTTACAGAACCATTTGAAGCATTCACTGTGGGTACACCAGCACCATATTCACCACCATCGCCACCATCAGCATTTTCATCTTTATAAAATTCGTTGGCGTCGGTACAGCCATCACCATCACTATCAAGATCTAACTGATCAGGAATTCCGTCGGCATCGGTATCACAATTGGCGGTCAAGAAATTTCCAACCATATTAGTAGGTCCCACCACTTCTTGACTAATAACTACAGTGTTATTGCCAGAAGTATTCCAATTGACATTATTAGCAGGAGTATTTAAGAACAAGGGTTCAAGTGGCCCATTACTAGATTTAGACCCGTAAAGATTTAATTCGCCTAATTCATTTATTACTACTCTTACAATAGGTGTTGCAGCACTTCCTGAAATGGTCCAAATGTTTGGAATTCCGTTCTCACCGTATCCAGAACCATCTTCAAAACGTACATGATTACCTGTGCCGGGTACATAAAACTGTATTTCACTGGCTATATCAACGCCATTTATTTCTAGGTTAAAGGAGTTATCCAGTTGATAGATATCGTAAACAAGATAGTTTTGCGTAGGAGTTATTGTTCCATTAAAAGCGTTACCACCAGAAATATTTACTGCTAACGAGTTACACTCATCGGTATCGTAAATACCGTCATTATCATCATCTAAATCAGAAATATCCTTAACACCATCGTTATCATAATCATTGTGTACTACTATACGAGCAGAAGGAGTGTCCTGTGTAATGTTTGTATCTACTTGATCTTGACTGTTTGTTGCCGTATTTGTTAAACTCAAGAGGGGAAGTGTGTCAATTTCATCTGCCTGTACTTCAAGCTCCAAGAATGCCGTTTCACCACCGTCTAAAGTGCCAATATTCCATGTGTTTCCACTCCAGTTGCCTGTAATGGTAAAGTTGGATAGTAAAGATAGCCCCGCAGGTATATTGTCTGTAATTTGAAGATTTGTTACTGGCCCAACTCCTAAGTTTCTAACCTTTATGGTAAAAGTAGCAGTTTCGCCTTCCATTATTTCAGGCTTATCTACAGTTTTCTCTACAACAATATCTGGGTCACAGTACAACGCATTGATAGATTGTGAATCATAGGTACAAGGCCCTTTAGTTCCTCTTACAAAGAATTCTCCTGCTCCGGAAGGGGCGTAACTCGGGGAATTGGCCCCTGGAATTAGTACACCGTCTTCAAACCATTGGTAGGCGTCAAAGTTACCGGTAGCCTCAAAGATTTCTGAACCAACAAAACAGCCCGATCCACCTCTTATTTCAAGCGTTACTTCTGGTACAGTATCAAAACCTGAAAAATAACCGGCGACACCTCTAGCTCCATTATAGCCAAAAAAACCAACAGCCATGGGGCCTGTTGATTGTACACTTACATTACCACTAAGGTTAGGAATGTAAAAGGTTTTCCAATCTGCTGATCCTGCCACTGCATTGGATGCAGGCAAGGTAACAGGGCCATTACCGTCTGTAACAGAAATATTTGCATCGGGGGTGTTAACGGCGGCAATTATTGTTAATCCGCCACTGACTGTAGTGCCAGCCATATTTCTAATGTCTGGAATATTATCCATAACATCAGGTAACAAACAATTTACAGGAGCTACAAAGTTAAGTCCCTGAGTGTAAGGCGTTGATGCACCTGCCATACATTGGTAAGCATAAACATCTTTTGAGGTTTGCACCAGCATATTGGCACCTACAGTATTAGATGAATAGAGATTGCTAGGTATTTCAAAAAACTCTCCATTATTAATGGTTGCAATAGGTGTTGCGGAGCCATTTACAAAAATTTGAGTATTATCCGATATGGCTATTAAAAGCGGAAATTCTGTCCAACCGTTAGTGTTACCATTACCACGAACAAAAACATATTCTTTTCCTAAACGGTTCTCTGGTACGGGTTGGTCTATTCCTGCGTCTCTATTTGATGCACCAACTTGGCGACCAAAATTCATAGATCCATTACTAATAACAATATTCTTGTCAGAAACTATAGATGCTCCTATCCAACCATCTTCGTGTGCTTGTGTTGGTGCATTGCCAATGTATGTTTCATAGACAAAAGATTCATTAGCATTAAGTGTAATTTGATGTGAGTTCGCCGTAATACCAGCCCTATTATTACCTACTCTAAACTCACAACCAGGGTCGTATCCAAAAAGATTAATAGTAGTGTTATCCTCGGTAGCCATAATACCAAGGGTATTGGATTTGGAAGGATGTGCCCCTCTATTTGGTACACCACCCCATTTAAAGCGTGTTCCCATGGCTACCCTTCCTTTTGAGGTCAAGGAAGCCGATTGCGCACTACTACTACCGCGGTAGTTTACATAAAAACGATTACCGCTAGGAGCTTCAAAACGGAGTCCGCTATTATTTAAGACAACACCGGTGTTGCTATTATTCACTAAAATAATATTATTATCTCCGTTAGACATGTTGTAAACCGCAGGGCTTACATTGGAAATGTTAAATGTAGCTACAGGGGTAGTATTGGTTCCCCTGTATGCGTTAACCGTAAAGGTAACGGGCTCTGGTGTAGAGAGGTAAACGGCCTGTTGTCTAATACCAGCATTGTTCTGACCCTGTTTTAAAGGTGGTAAGTAATGTAAATCACTTAGTTGTGCATTAATTAAACAACTAAACCCTATAGCAAGGGTAAGTAGTAATAACTTTTGGTTCATTTAGGTGGCTTTGGTGAAAACCGGGTTTTAACCCTATTTCAAAAAAAGCAGAACCTTCTTAAACCCACAATTTTTTGTTGTAAAATGAATTAAGGCTGTTGTTAAAGCCCTCTATAGCGTTATGTAATGCTTTGATTTTAACGACTATTGAGGCTTTTGTATTACTCAATATTATATGTAAAGTGCAATTATTCAGTGTTTTACAAACCAGTATTAGCTTCAGTATACTAGGAAGATATAAATTGTTTTCTGGTATTTTTTGAAAAGATTATTGCGAAGGTTCAGCGATTTATCCAACGAGATTAACACGATAACTGGGTTTAATTAAAAGGTTGTTTTTAGTGCGTAAAATTAGTTCCGAAAACCCTTTCGGTATAAAGTGCTGAGGATAATAGGGAAGAGGTTTAAACTGAATATTTATCAGCTTAGGTCATATTCAATTTAAATTTTTTATAGCGTTATAAATCAGGTATCTTTGTATGTAGATTTCAATAGATTAAGTATTCAAATATCACATCAAAATTTAAGCAATTTCATAGAATGAACAAGGAATTAGATCAACTAGCCGCAGATAATATTAGAGCCTTGGCCATAGCCATGGTAGAAAAAGCTAAGTCTGGACATCCAGGCGGTCCAATGGGTGGTGCAGATTATATGCATATTCTGTACTCAGAATTTTTTAATTACGACCCATCGGATATGCATTGGGCTTTCAGAGATCGTTTCTTTATGGATGCGGGCCATTTATCCTCTTTAATGTATGCCCAGTATTACCTCCTTGGTAATTTTAAGAAAGATGATATTGCCAATTTTAGACAATGGGGTTCTGTTACTCCCGGTCATCCAGAGGTAGATGTAGCAAGGGGTATTGAAAACACGTCTGGTCCTCTAGGACAAGGACATACCATGGGTGTGGGTGCAGCGATTGCAGCAAAATTTTTACAAGCACGTTTTGGTGATTGGATGAACCATAAAGTGTATGGTTTTATTTCTGATGGAGGTGTGCAAGAAGAGATATCTCAAGGAGCAGGAAGAATAGCGGGTCATTTAGGGTTGAATAACTTTATCATGTTCTACGATTCCAATGATGTGCAGTTATCCTCTAAAACAGATGAGGTAACTTCTGAAGATACTGCAAAAAAGTACGAAGCTTGGGGGTGGAAAGTAGTCACCATTGACGGCCATGACCATGAACAAATTAGAAAAGCACTTAGAGATGCTAATGCAGAAACAGAGAAGCCAACACTAATAATTGGTGAAACAATTATGGGAAAAGGTTGTGTAACAGCTAACGGTGACATGTATGAAGGGTATACCGAACTACATGGAAAACCAATAGGAGATACGGGTGCTGATTACGAAAAGACCATGAGTAATCTTGGAGCAGATATCAATGATCCTTTTGGTATTTATGAAAAGGTTTCTGATTTTTATGAAACCTTAAAAACTGGGAAGAAAAAGGCTGCTGATGCTAAAAAAGCTGAAATCCAATCGTGGAGAAATGCGAATGCACAATTAGCTTCAAAACTAGATGGTTTTCTGTCAGGTGATTTGCCTGACTTAGATTTTGGTAACATCCCACACAAGGAAGGTTTGGCAACAAGAGCTGCTTCCTCAAATGTTTTGGGATATTTGGCAGAAAACGTAGAGAATATGATAGTTTCTTCTGCGGATTTATCAAACAGTGATAAGACCGATGGTTTCTTGAAGAAAACAACGGTACTTAAAAAGGGTGATTTTTCTGGAGCCTTTTTACAGGCGGGCGTTGCGGAACTTACCATGGCCACAATAGCGAATGGTATTGCTTTACATGGTGGCATTATTCCAGTAGTGGCTACATTCTTTGTATTTTCAGATTATATGAAGCCCGCTATCCGTTTAAGTTGTATTCAGGAACTCCCGGTGAAGTTTGTATGGACACACGATGCGTTTAGGGTAGGGGAAGACGGACCAACCCACCAACCTATAGAACAGGAAGCTCAAATACGATTATTAGAAAAATTAAAGAATCATAGTCACGAACAAAGTTTTGTGGCCTTAAGACCAGCCGATTCACAAGAGACCAATGTAGCTTGGAAAATGGCCATGGAAAACTCAAAAACTCCAACAGGTTTAATACTTTCTAGACAAGGCATACAAGATATACCCTCTAAAACCGACCGTTATGAAGATGCCCTAGGTGCAGAAAAGGGAGGATATTTGGTGCAAGAAGTAAATGACCCAGATGTGGTTCTTATAGCAAATGGTTCTGAAGTTGCCACTTTGGTAGATGCAGCAGAATTACTTGAAGCTAAAAATGGACTTAAAGTGAATATTGCCTCAATTCCTTCAGAAGGGATATTTAGACAACAGTCAAAGGCATACCAAGAAAAGGTAATACCTTCTAACAAACCTATTTTTGGCTTAACTGCTGGCTTACCAGTAAATTTACAAGGTTTAGCAGGACCTAATGGTCAAGTTTTTGGTCTTGAGCACTTTGGTTATTCCGCTCCGGCCAAGGTGTTAGATGAAAAGTTTGGTTTTACAGGAGAGCAAGTATACCAACAAGTAACAACGTTTTTGAAATAGAATTAGCAATTTAAAAAGATAAGAAATGAAATTTTTTATAGATACAGCAAACTTAGAAGATATTAAAGATGCCCAGGATATGGGTGTTTTAGACGGTGTAACAACAAATCCTTCTTTAATGGCAAAAGAAGGAGTTACCGGAGCAGAAAATATTTTAGAGCATTACAAGAAAATCTGTGATGTAGTAGATGGGCATGTGAGTGCAGAGGTTATTTCTACAGATTTTGAAGGAATGGTAGCTGAAGGTGAAAAACTAGCAGCATTGAATCCACAAATCGTTGTAAAACTTCCAATGATTGCCGATGGAGTCAAAGCTTGTAAATATTTTTCCGATAAGGGTATTAAAACGAATGTAACGCTAGTGTTTTCTGCAGGACAAGCCTTATTGGCCGCCAAAGCTGGAGCAACTTATGTTTCCCCGTTTATTGGAAGATTGGACGATATTTCTACGGACGGATTAGGTCTTATTGCAGATATTAGATTAATTTATGACAACTACGGTTTTGAAACGGAGATACTTGCCGCTTCGGTGAGACACGTTATGCATATTTTGGATTGCGCTAAAATTGGTGCAGATGTAATGACCGGTCCTTTGTCCGCAATAAAGGGGTTATTGAAACATCCACTTACGGATAGTGGTTTAGCTAAGTTTTTAGAGGACTATAAAAAGGGAAATTAATTTCTTGATTAGACAGATACCGTTTGTATTTCATAAAAAGCGTTCACTTATAAAAGTGAACGCTTTTGTTTTAATTGGCACCGCCAAAGGGTATAATATCCTAAAGCTTGCCTCGAAATTAAATGTTAGTTTCCTACGAATGTCTCGTATTCTTACCCCGAGGTAGTTTACTGAATTTAAAGTATCAGCGATAATAAAAATATGAATAAGGCACAAGAGATACCTACAACAAAAGTGCCTAGGCTATATAGTTTGTAACCAGTTTTAACATCCATACCGGTAAGTTGTGTTACAACCCAGAAAGCGCTGTCGTTTGCGTGTGATACCACCAGACCGCCCGCTCCTATAGCTACTACTAATAGTGCTTTTTGAATTTCCGTATCAAATCCCATAGCGTTCATTAAGGGAGCCATTATAGAGGCCGCAGTAATTAAGGCTACAGTAGAGGAACCTTGGGCAGACTTTATCGCCGCAGTTAAAAGAAACGGTAACCAAATGCCCATACTTACACCTTCAAACAAATGAGCGATAACATCACCTATACCAGAATTTTGAAGAATTTTTCCAAAGATACCTCCAGCTCCTGTAATTAAAAGTATGGTAGAGGCACTTAGAAAAGCTTTGCCTACCCAACCAGACTCGGAAAATAATGATTTATCTAATTTTTTAGGTAGTGTAAAGGCCAATAGCATTCCAATAATCAAGGCAATAAGCGGAGTCCCTATAAAAGAAATTAGTTGAAACAAAAAAGTGCTAGCTAGGGTTTCGTTGGCGTAGAAACCTATCAAAGATTTACCAACTATTAATAGAATAGGCGCCAGAATAGGTAGAAAAGACTTGAATGCGTTAGGCGCTGCCTCCATTTTTTTTTCAATATCAGCTTGTGAAAGTTCAGGATTAGGGTCTATGTATGTTTTTCCGGCTACTTTTTTGGAAAAGATAATAGCGATAATAAGCCCAAACAGACTAACTCCCAAACCCACTAGCATCACAAGACCTATATCTGCATCTAAGATACCTGCCGCAGCTATAGGGCCTGGAGTGGGCGGTACTAGAACGTGTGTAAGCAAAAGACCGAGCATGAGGGCGACGCCCGTCCCCGCTATAGATAGGTTGGCTTTTTTGGACAAAGACTTATTTAATGGATTTAGAATTATAAAACCACTATCTGCAAAAACGGGTATGGATACAATATAGCCTATGATGCCCATGACTGCATGAACATTTTTCTTCCCAATTAATTTCAATACTAATTCCGCCATTTTATAGGCTCCACCCGTATTTTCTAGAAAAGCCCCTATAACTACCCCAAGTAAAATGACGAGACCAATTTTACCCAAGGTTCCACCAAAACCCTCTTCAATGGAAGAAAGTATCAGGTCAAATGACATACCAGTGGTTAAAGCAAAAAAGAAAGATGCAAGCAAAAGAGCCAAAAATGGGTGCACATTTAGTTTGGCAGTCAGCAGGATGATTAAAGCAACACTTACCACTAATAATAGTAATATCATTTTCCTTAATTTTTAATTGGGTCGATTTTTGTATTATTTGTTCAAAGCCATGAAACTACTCGGCCACGAACTTCTTAAAAATAAGGAACTTATTCGTATCGATAAATACAGGTCTTGTTTAAATCTTCTATTTGGTTTGAAGTTTTATAACGTTGAAATACTTGTTCAGTTCGCGCTTCACTTTAGGAAAAAGAAAAAGAAGGCCAATCATGTTTGGAAATACTAACGCAAGAATCATCGCTTCCGAAAATTTGATAACTGCTTCTAGCGTCACTGCCGCGCCAAGGACTGTAAAAATCAGGAAAATAAGCTTGTAAGCTAAATCACTTCTTTTACTTCTCCCAAATAGAAATTTCCATGCCTGTAATCCATAATAGGACCAAGAAAGTATAGTAGAAAATGCAAATAGAATAACGGCGATTGCAAGTGCAAATGATGATCCCGGAATGGCCGTATCAAAGGCAAGTGAGGTAATATTGACGCCACCTAGTCTAGAACCATCTTCCATTAGTGCAAGACCGTTTACAACATCACCATAAATAAAGGCACCGTTTTCATTGAACATGATTATAACTAGTGCGGTCATGGTACAAATGACAACCGTATCTATAAAAGGCTCTAGTAAACCTACAAGCCCTTCAGAAGCCGCAAACTTCGTGTTTACAGCAGAATGTGCTATCGCCGCAGAACCTGCACCAGCTTCGTTTGAGAATGCCGCCCTTCTAAAACCTTGTATCATAACTCCTATGAACCCTCCCGAGATAGTTGCTCCTGGCGTAAAGGCTTCGCTGAAAATTAGACCAAATGCATCATCAATAAAAGTATAATTGGAGCATATGATGAATAAAGCGGCACCGACGTATAAAATCGCCATAAGCGGGACTATTTTTTCAGTTACTTTAGCAATGCGTTTAATTCCTCCAATAATCACGATTCCTACGCAAAGCGCAAATACAAAACCGATTATACTACCCGAGGAAGCTCCTTCTAGCCCAAATTGTGCTATTATTTGCGCTGCAGCTTGGTTGGTTTGAAAAGCATTACCACCTCCAAAGGATGCACCTACACATAATACCGCAAAAGTGATGGCAAGTACTTTGCCCAATCTTTTAAACCCTTGTTCTTTTAAACCTTGTGACAAGTAGTACATAGGGCCACCATATACGTTTCCATCGATATCAATATCCCTATATTTTACACCTAGTGTACATTCCACAAATTTGGAGGACATTCCTAGAACACCCGCTACGATCATCCAAAAGGTGGCACCTGGCCCTCCAAAGGAAATGGCAACTGCAACCATAGCAATATTGCCTAGACCAACAGTGCCCGAAACGGCAGTAGCCAGCGCTTGGAAATGATTTACTTCTCCGTGCTCACTTTCATCCTTAATTGTACCTTTTAGGTCTTCATTTGATTTTGCTAACTCTGAATTTTGGGCAGTATCTATTTTTTCCAAGTCATCATATTTTCCGCGAACTACCTGAATAGCGGTAGGAAAATGTCTGATATTTATAAACCCAAAATAAACAGTAAAGAATAAGGCTCCTGAGAGTAAAAAAATAAGAACAATAGGAATACCTACACCCATAATTGTAATTTCAGTAAAGACTAGATTTTCCCACCAAATAGCAATTGGCATGAATGCATCATTTACTGTTTCGTCCAAACCTTTGGACTGCGCACTTAAGAGCACTGGAAATAGGACTAGATTAAATACTACAAGAAAGAGTTTACGCTTAGCGGTCATAATTTATAATTTGACCGCAAAATGCATTTGCTATATTTTTAAAAGCTAGGAAGTCAGAAAAAATATATAAATGTCAGTAGATCAGTTACTGACAAAGATCGCTTAATGTCTTAGTTAAAGGGAAATATTCTCCGGAGGAATGGCCAAACGAATTTTTCTTTCTCGCTTTTCGGACATTTCAAAAAGTGAGTTTTTCAAAGGGGTAAGATGATGTTCCTTGGTCCAATTACCCTTTCCAAAAAGTCCGTCTAGAATACCTGTTAGCAGGCGTTTTATCTCGTTGTAGTCGTTGATATCGTATACCCTTTTTCCGCTATCAAAGTTTTTAGGTCTAATTTCTAACCACGCATTGCTCTGTAATTTTCGGTTCTCGGCAAATTTTAGAAATAGCTTATATACGGTAGGAGTGAGGTCTATTTTTCGTTTGCCCTTACCTGGCATTCCTTGAATACTAATCATATGCCCAGTTTTCACTTTTTCAAAAAAGATTTTTAAGTCTGTAGTTTTTGGTAATATATTTTCTGATAGTTCTTTGACCCAACTTAGTGCTAAGGCAAAAAATATCATTATTAAGCATGTTTTAAAGATTGCAGAGAACAAGTTAAGGTTAACCGATGCGTCCGTAAGTTTATAAAACTGGGCAACTAGGGTAATGAAAATACAAATAATAGATAACCAGGCGAGGAGCTTCAATCTTCTTTTTGCGAAGGATTCCCACAAGACAAAACCTAAAAATCCTAAGGTCATTACGGCATAGTAAACGTCCAATTCGCTGATGATGGCAATAGTTTTTCCTGAGAACATTTTACTAATGGTAGGTAGCAAAGAAAACAGAAAGGGAAGCCCAACGATAAAATGCCAATATTTAGATTTAATGATGGGTTCCAGTGGTTTAGGTAGAAAACGAAACCAGGGTAAGGCTAGTAAAATAAGGAGACTATTGGTCAGCGAAAGAATACTCCGCCAACCTTCCATTAGTATTATATTATCAACTGCTTGCTGATTATAATATACTTCTAAAATACCCGAGATGCTCCAACATAACAATGAGAGCGCTAACCAAACTTGTCCAAAATCGTGCTGCTTTTTACCAATATGCCACCATATAGCGAACAAGGAGAGAAAGGCAAATAAGCACACCGAAAACTGCCACCAACCATAAAAGGCTACTATTTCTTTATTTTGAACTACAAGAGATTGAAAAGAGGAAAACATGGTTAATTGCTATAGTGCCCAAATATAGCTAAAATCGTTCTTCATTAATTTTGATTAAGATGAAGTCTTTATGCTTTTTAAAACTAATTGAAGCCATTAAAATCCAAGGTCTGCGTACGCGCATACGTTTTTGGCGGGTCTAGAATGTGCAGTGCCTCTTCAACGGTTTTCACAGGTAATTTACAGGTGTTGTCTTGGCATACATAAATAAAAGTTCCGTCCTCGGAAAACCTACCTTCAAAAAGAGGCAGGTTACTTTCCGTAGTGCTGCCTACCAAAAGTATATTAGGAACATGATTAGCACCCATATTTTTAATTACACTTTCTGCATTTTCACCAACTACGGCGACCTCATAGAAGGGATAGGACATATTTAAAAGAAGTGAATTCCATTTTGCGTAAGAGTAAGGAGTTTCCTGTGAAACTCCTACCATGGAAGAAACCATAGTTTTTGATTTTTCTAAATCATCTTTATTGTAGAGCATATGTCCCAATTGAAACAGGTTATGCGCCATAATAGCATTGGAAGAAGGGATAACACCATCATCAGTCTTTATCAGTTTTGCGATAAGTTTATCTCCCTCGTTATAGGTGTACATCCCTGATGATTGGTCATTGAACTTCTGTTGCGCGGTCCGCGTCAATTCTTGGGCTAGTGTTAAATGTTGTGTGTTTAATGTAGCACTATACAGGTTTAAGGCGGCATTGGCTAAAAGGCTATAGTCTTCTAAAAAGGCATCAATATGTTTGCTATCCTTTTTATAGGAATGTCCCAGTTGTTCGTTTTGGTAGCTGTTAGCTAGTACGAATTGAAGAATACCCTCTGAATTATCCAATAAAGTTCCTGTTCCTAAAGCAGTGTAAGCTTTGAGATAACCATTCATTAGTAACGCATTCCATGAGGTCAATATTTTATCGTCTGTTCTGGGGCGAATCCGTTTTGCCCTTGCTTTCATCAACTTTGTTTTCCATTTTATTTTCAGGTTTTCCAATGCTGATTTGGATATGGGATGCTCTTCTAGAAATTGGGTATCGTCCATAAGCCTATGAAGTACATAATTCTCTTTTTCCCAAACGGCTTGCTCTTCAATGGTATAATAAGCAGCGAAGAGCTCAAAATCATTAGCTAAAATTAATTTTAGTTCTGGCACCGTCCATACGTAAAACTTTCCTTCTTCACCTTCACTATCCGCATCTAAAGCAGCATAATAACCGCCTTCAGGATTCTTCATTTCTCGCTCAAGAAATTCGATTGTCCCCAAGATAACTTCCTTATATAGTGGTTTTTTAAAAACTTGGTACGCTTTGGAATATAGGCTTAGGGCTTGCGCATTGTCATATAACATTTTTTCAAAATGCGGAACTTTCCACTTGGAATCCGTGCTGTAACGGAAAAAGCCTCCGCCAATGTGATCGTAAATTCCGCCGAGGGCTATTTTGTCAAGGGTGCGTTCAACATGTTCAAGAGCTGCTTCATCTTTTGCGAGTAATGCATAGTCTATGAGAAAGTCCAGATTAGAAGGAAGCATAAATTTTTCTTCCCTAGTATCACCTCCCCAAACTTCATCCCACAAAGGTTTCCAGTTTCTTATACTATTAAAGATGACTTCTTTGTTAAGTTGTGTAAAATCATCCGAGGGGGCTATTAAATTGACTTCTTGAATACCTTTCGCCACCATATCCGAATATTGCGCAGCTTTTTCAGGGTCTTCATTATAAAGTCTACTAATCTCTGTAAGAACTTTTTTCCATTGTTCTTTTGTGTGGTAAGTACCACCGTATAGTGGTTTGCCATTAGGCAGGGTAATTACATTAAGAGGCCAACCCCCGTTCCCTTTCATTAATTGAACTGCTGTCATGTAAATCTGATCTACATCTGGGCGCTCTTCACGGTCCACTTTTATGTTTACGAAATTAGCGTTCATTAATTGGGCGATCGAATCGTTCTCAAAAGTTTCTTCTTCCATAACATGGCACCAATGGCAAGAAGAATAGCCTATGCTTACCAGAACAAGCTTGTTCTGTTCTTTTGCCTCGTCTAACGCATCTTGGCTCCATGCCCGCCAGTCCACGGGATTATGTGCATGCTGAAGCAAGTAGGGACTAGTTTCATTGATTAGCGCATTGGTGTATTTATGTTCTGAGGCTTCTTTCTTAGATTGATTTTTACAAGAGGCGAGGATGGTTAGGAGAATAAGGGTAACTCCTAAATAACGAGAAATTTTGATGATAAAATAATTGAACATCTTTTATGTATCTAATTAGGACTAAGGTGAACTAGCTTAATTTGCCACTAACCTTTGCTAGTGTAATTTACTCATTTTATGAATTTTACTAAGGTCTTTTTTAGCATATTCATTATCTTTTAAGACTATAGTTTATAAGTAACTCAAGATTAAAAATTTATGAAGCACCTATCATCTATTTTTTCTAGCAATAGGCAATACCTAGTACTATTTTTTATGGTCATATTCGCTGTTTCCTGCGCAGAGCAGAAAGAAGAAAAAGACATTGCGAAGGCTTCAAGGCCAAACATTATTTATATTCTAGCGGATGATCTTGGATATGGTGAAATAGGCGTATTCGGTCAAGAAAGAATTGAGACGCCAAATATTGATAAGCTTGCTAAAGAGGGGATGATTTTTACCCAGCACTATACCAGTGCACCTGTATGCGCTCCTGCAAGGTATATGTTCTTGACTGGAAAGCATGCCGGACATTCTTTTATCCGTGGTAACCATGAGTGGCGAGAACGAGGAGATGTTTGGAACTACAAGGCGATGGCAAAGGATTCTACCTTGGAAGGACAGCATCCAATGCCATTGGAAACAAAAACCCTTGCACATTATTTGCAGGATGTAGGTTATAGAACAGGAATGATTGGTAAATGGGGCTTGGGAGCTCCGCATACCAAATCTATTCCTAATGAAATGGGTTTTGACTTTTTCTATGGATATAACGGTCAAAGACAGGCACATACCTATTATCCTTTGCATCTTTACAAGAACAGAAACCGCGTTCACTTGGCTAATGATACCATAGCTCCCCATACACCTTTTCCAGAAGGAGCGGACCCTAATGATTTAGAAAGTTACGCTGATTTTAATCTTACGGGCTATGCTCCGGATTTAATGTTCAACGAATTAACACAATTTGTAGCGCGTAACAAAGCAGTTCCTTTTTTCATGTATTGGGCAACTCCTATTCCGCATGTTGCGCTGCAGGCACCTAAAAGATGGGTAGATTATTACATAGAGAAGTTTGGACCGGAAGAACCCTATCTATCGGGTGGTAAAAACAGTTATTTTTCTCATAGAAATCCACATGCCGCCTACGCTGCAATGGTATCTTACTTAGATGAGAATATTGGTAAATTGGTAGCAAAGTTAAAAAAAGAAGGAATTTATGACAATACCCTTATCGTGTTTACATCGGACAACGGTCCCAGTTATGCTGGTGGTGCAGACCCAGAATATTTTGCTAGTGCCAAACCCTTCGATGGGCGTTATGGCAGGGGAAAAGGTTTTGTCTACGAAGGAGGAATCCGAGTACCTACCTTCTTTACTTGGCCCAATAAAATAAAGGCAAATACAAAAAGTAACCATATATCTGCGCACTATGATATGATGTCGACTTTGGCAGATATTACAGGTTTTGAACCAAATACAAAATCAGATGGGATTAGTTTTTTACCGACACTTTTGTCTAAAGAAGACCAAGCAGCACATGATTTTTTATTTTGGGAATTTCCGGAATACGATGGGCAAATAGCAATACGGATGGGTGATTGGAAAGTAGTTCGTCAACATTTAAAAAGCCCCGATAAAGCAACTATAGAACTATACAATCTCGAGAATGACCCTCAGGAGTTAAACAATATCGCTCATGAACATCCAGAAATTATGGAAAAAGCAGCTGTAATTTTTAAAAACGAACATACCAAAGCAAAAGCGGAAAGATTTGAAATACCATTATTGGAGAGCGGACTATTAAGTGAAAAATAAGGTAACTTTACTTTTTAATTACCCCTATCAATGAAAAGACATTATGTAATCCAAGGTATAGTCTGTTTGTATTTAATCGGCTCTTTTTTGAGCTGCAAGGAAAACAAAACATTAAAAACAAGTAAAAAAGAAACCGCAACAAAAGAGGTCAACGAAGAGGCACTTACACCACTTTTGGTTGATCAACCGGATATACTAGAAACACCAAAGGGCATGGTGTGGGTTCCTGGAGGCCAGTTCCAACAGGGAGCAGTACCCCAGGATAACATGGCTATGGCACATGAAAAACCGGCCGTTAAGGTTTCTGTGGATGGTTTCTTTATGGATATTACCGAGGTAACTAACCAACAGTTTAGACAATTCGTAACGGAAACAGGTTATGTCACCGTGGCCGAAAGAGTAATAGATTGGGAAGAATTGAAAAAACAAGTTCCTGAGGGAACCGAGAAACCTCATGATTCCATTTTGCAGCCCGGAGCATTGACTTTCAAGAAAGCTAAAAGTACCTTACCTAATCTTTACGATTTTTCACAATGGTGGAAATGGACCATAGGTGCAAATTGGAGACATCCTAACGGACCCGAAAGCTCCATAAAGGGAAAGGACAATTACCCTGTAGTACAAGTTTCTTATGAAGATGCCATGGCCTATTGCGAATGGGCAGGACGGAGGTTACCGACAGAGGCGGAATGGGAGCTTGCTGCCAGAGCGGGTAATTACGGAACAACCTACTTGTGGGGAGATGATGCAAGTGAGCTTTCAAAAAAGGCCAATACCTGGGAGGGCGAGTTTCCCGTTAAAAATACAGTGATAGATGGTTATGAATTACGGGCACCGGTAAAATCGTATCCCCCAAATGCCTATGGGCTGTATGATATGGCAGGTAATGTTTGGGAGTGGACCAGTGATTGGTACAATACTAATTATTACAAGGAGATGGCTACAGCGACCAGTGGTTTAAGAAACCCACTTGGCTCTGCAAGTCCGTTTACACCGAATAACCCCTATGCAAGGGAAAAGATTATCAAAGGAGGTTCTTTTTTATGTAGTGATTCTTATTGCGCTAGTTATAGGGTTTCGGCCAGAATGGGTTCCAGTATGGATTCCTCTCTAGAACATACAGGTTTCAGGACTGTGGCCTCTATCGATATGGTTAAAAACTAAAAAGCTAGCTCATTACAAACTGTTGATAACTTCACTGTAAGGTTTTTGTACAAAAACCTACTTTTGTATTGTATAATTTGAACGAAATTTAAAGACCATGTCGGATAAAATAGAACGAGTAAAAACTTTGATTATAGGATCAGGCCCTGCCGGATATACTGCGGCTATCTATGCAGCCAGAGCAGATTTAAAACCGATCATGTACACGGGAATGGAGCCTGGAGGACAATTAACAACAACAACCGAGGTAGATAATTTTCCTGGTTACCCAGAAGGTATAGATGGCCCTACCATGATGGTTCAATTACAGCAACAAGCCGAACGTTTTGGGACAGAAGTACGTATTGGCATGATTACCGCCGTGGAATTGAGTAAAGAAGTGGGCGGAATTCACAAAGTTACCGCTGATAACGATAAAATTATTGAAGCGGAAACTATTATCATATCAACAGGAGCAAGTGCTAAGTATTTAAATATTCCTAGTGAACAAAAATTACGGGGTGGTGGAGTTTCCGCCTGTGCGGTTTGTGACGGCTTCTTTTACAAAGGACAAGATGTTGCAATTGTTGGAGCAGGAGATACTGCTGCCGAAGAGGCTTCTTACTTGGCCAATATTTGTAATAAAGTCACTATGCTGGTAAGAAAGGACCATATGAGGGCTTCCAAAGCCATGCAGCATAGGGTAAATAGTCTTAAGAATATTGAGGTAAGGTACAATACGGAAGTTGATGAGGTTCTTGGAGATCAAGTTGTAGAAGGTTTACGCATGGTGAACAACCAAACAGGTGACAAGGAAGATATTGCGATTACGGGATTGTTTATTGCCATTGGTCATAAACCGAATACGGATATCTTTAAAGGACAATTGGATATGGATGAAACGGGTTACTTGATTACAAAAGGTAAATCTACCAAAACAAACCTACCAGGTGTTTTTGCTTCGGGAGATGCACAGGATAAAGAATATAGACAAGCAGTAACGGCAGCGGGAACAGGTTGTATGGCCGCTCTTGATGCGGAGCGTTATTTGGCGAGTATAGGCTCTGTTGAAGAAGCGATAGCGGACGATTATAATTTATAGTTTTTCTCTGTTCAATACAAATAAAAAAGCGGCCGTTAAAGCCGCTTTTTTATTTATTAATCAATTCTGCGATAATTTTCGGCAAAGGTTCTATTTCCGTCATCGTCCAAAGATATTTGACTGTACCTATCCTTATCGAGTATTAGCTCAAATGTAAAAATTTGAACCGTATCTTGAATGCCCATCATCACCGATGAGCCATACTCTAATCGTTCCTCTAATTCATCTTCGGTGTTAGTGTAGGAACCATATCCAAACCACTCCGCAGGATCGTCGGGTGAATATCGCGTCCACATAACCTTACCTTTACTGTAAATCTTAACTTGTCTATATCCATTTATGTTTTGTAGCGTGTCCGATACGCCAGACTCGTCGTAATTGTATCGGTTAATAAGTTCCCAGGTACCCTCCAGAGAAGAGGCGTTTTGTAGCTTTGAAGAAGTGATATTGGTTGCGGATACCAATAACAACATCAAAAAAACCAATCCAAGTAATTTTTTCATGGCTGTCTATTTTAGTGGTTATTAATACCATAAAAGATACGATTTAAAAAAATGAATTCATAAAATTATAACATAATAATTGATAATATGATAAATTTTAATCTAATTTTTAATGTATTTGTGATTAAAGCTGTTCAGTAATTGCACTAACTTTTCTAAGTCGGCGATTGTATGGCTTGCAGAAATAACAATTCTACTCATGGTTTCAGAGTCTTCGTTCGGATATCTAAAATCAGTAACAATGATTTTGTTTTTGAACAGATAATCTACCAGCGCTGGACTTTGAAAAGAGATGGTCGGATGTCCGGCCATGTGTCGTAATTTTTTATTGACGTCTAAATTTTTAAGAAAGAATTCTAAATTTTGTCTTAGTCTGTTTCTTCTATTTTTATAAATGCTATCTGCCTCTAGTAATGTTGCCATTGCGGCGGGACTGGGAGGACTAGAGCCACCATATAAAGAAGAATTTCGTAGAACTTCCATATCTTTTTTTGTCCCGAATATCGCTCCTGCCTGTAAGCCATATCCTTTCCCTAGGGAGCAACAAATGAATAATTCTTTTGCTCCAAGTCCAGAAAGGGATTGGTAGACACCACCTCCATTGTTCCCGACTATTCCTATGCCATGAGAGTCGTCTACAACTATTATGAGTTTGTTCAAGGGCAGTTTTTTTAAGGCCTGAAAATTCGGAAAATTCCCTCCGGAAAAGTCTACGGCATCTAAAAATAATACGGGAGTTGTCTTGTTTGTACTATTTAAATGATCTTCCAAGGCAATATTAAGACTGGCATAGGTGACATATGTTTTCGCCTCTTTACGGAAAAGTGCGGAGTGGGTATGTGGCACATAGAATAGTTTATACCGCTGTGATTCCATGAAACCGGCAAGGAACTGACCTGCTAAATAACCTGAAGAAAGGGTGATACAGGCTTCACTACCTACCAATTTTGCTAAATATTGTTCCGCCTTATCGTAAATAGAAAATTGAATATTAGATTTTCTTGAAGCCCCATAATTGGTTCCATAATTTCTAACATGTTTAATATATAATTCTTGAAATTCCGGTAAGTCTTGAAGTCCCAGATACGAGGTTCCGCCAAAGTACAGATATGGTATTCCTTCGATATGTAATTCGCGTCCTGGAAAAGAATCTATCTTAATGGCCATTATAGTAAGGTTACACCGCTACCACCTAATTTAGGAAATATTACCGTACCGTTCGATGCAATTTGCACCCCACGGGCAATATCTTCTTTTAGGAGCATGGCCCCATCCATATCTACATAATCCAGTTGAGGTATTAATTGTGCAATGGCAGATATGCCCACTGTAGATTCTGTCATACAACCCACCATAATTTTAAGTCCCAGCTCTTTTCCCTGAGTAATCATACGTAGGGCAGGAGTTAAGCCTCCGCACTTTGTGAGCTTAATATTGATACCACTAAAATGTAAGCTGCATTTTTCCACATCCGTTTCTAGTATACAGCTTTCATCAGCTATTACGGGTAACACACTATGATGCATCACCATTTCCATACCTTGCCAATCATTTGCTTTCAAAGGTTGCTCTAGAAATTCTACCCCCAACTCTTTAAGTAAAGGCGCATTTTTAATGGTTTCCTCTGGAGTCCATGCGCAATTGGCATCTATTCTAAATATGGCATCCGTGTGGTTTCTAAGTTCTTTTACAATAGCTACATCATCTGCCGTACCAAGCTTTATTTTATAAATAGGCCAAGGAAATTCCTTCATTTTTTCCACCATCTTTGGTATTGAGGCTATACCAATCGTGTAATTCGTTGTTGGATAAGAATCCGTTCGGGTGCCCCAAATGCTGTAAAGTGGTTTTTGCAGTAACTTGCCATAAAGGTCATGAGCCGCTAAATCTAATGCGCAAATGGTGAAATTTGTTAATCCTTTGGATAGTAAAAAAGCATGAAATTCCTCCGGAGTGGTTAATTTAAAACTATTAATTTCCGCTTGTATTCCCTCAATTTCGGCCATCATACTTTCTACCGTAATATTATAATAGGGGTTAGCGGTTGCTTCCCCATATCCCGTTTGTTCGTCCAGTGTTAGGCCAACAATTAAAGTGTTTTGGTAATCATGGGATTCCCTAGAGATGCTAAACGTATGTTTTAGGGGAAGAACATATTTTTTTAGACTAATTTGCATACTACTAATATAGTAATAAGCTTTAGGTGAATACATTAAAACCCACTGAAATTTCAGTGGGTTTTAATGTATTTTACTCGATAATCGTGATTAGAAATGCTCCGAGTTTTACCTCGAAATCAATGTGTTTTACCTTTCAATACCTCAGCGGCTTGCCCCGAGGTCGTCTTCTTGTTTTGGATATTACTAGTATTTATGCACGCTACCGGAGACCGATTTGTTCTTTTTGACCGTTGCATCACCGGAGTATGATATATTTCCTCCACTACTAGCGTCTGCGGTTAGTGCCTCGGAAACGTTTACGCTTACGTTTGAACCACTACTGGCCTCAGCCCTGCATTCCTCTGCCATTAAGTTTTTAGCTCTAATATTTGCGCCACTACTACCATCTACATAAACTTCTTTCGCTGTTCCGGATACATCCATATTTGCACCGCTACTGGCATCTAATTCTAATTCTGTTGCTTCTACCTCTACATTAAGAATAGACCCACTACTAGAAGATATACTTAATTCATTGCTCTTTACAGTATTCTGAGCGGTTAAATGTGCTCCACTAGAACTTTCTAGACCAGTAATATTTGGTAGGGATACAAAGACTTTTTTAGTAGATCTCCCAATATTTTCTATGGCATGAATTCTTAATTTACCATTTTTAATATCCGTCCCAATAAGGTCGATGATATTCTCATCTGCCTCAACGGAAATGGAAAAATCGCTTGCCTGGGTCACATATACCTCTATACCTTCCGAGGCTGAAACGTTTGTAAAATCGTCCGTAATATTCCTACTTTCCTCTACTACTACGCCGTTCCCTTTTTTTCCGGTACCAAAATTAACGTCGAAGGCACAGGATGATAGGAACAGTGCCAAAAATAATGCGATTGAAATTCTAACTAGTGTTGTCATGATTATTGTTTTTAAGATTGATGTAAAACTCTTTATTTTTTACTTTTTATGCGATTATAATGTACTCAATTGTTAAAAAGGAGCAATGAACCGTAGCATTACTGATCGTCCTTTGCTTTAATTTTTACGCCGTTCTCGTCTAACTTCATTTTAAATGATTCCCCATTATCTTGAACATCGATATCAATCCCGTCTTCGTTGATAATAATTTTACCCATTTCCCCGTCTTCATTGATATTTATGTCAATTCCTTGTCCGTTAATACGAATGCGATTGTTTTGATCCTCATTATCATAGTCTATATCATCTGGGCAATCCAAACATTCCAACTCTCCGGATTCTGTCATTTTCCACACGTAATCTTCTATGTTGTTCATATCCCTATCGGTATCTGCACGGAGTAACCAGCTACGAGAAGTGCCACTGTCATAGGTAAGTATTGTTCCTACCGGAATAAAAAGACTGGCCCGTACTTCTTGATCGTTAAACTTGCTATTACCAGAAGTTGCCAGGAAATCGTTAAATTCAATCGAATTCCCTGTAACTTCATAACTATAGTTTATTTTTTCCGCTATTTCTTTTGCTCTGGCGAAAGAAGGACCATTAGCCTCTCTGCGGATTTCCATCTTGAAAATGGAATCTTTAGATTTTTTAAGTCGTAGTCTCACATCTCTGGAAACTAAAATTTTGTTTCCGTCATCATCATGTGTCACAATCATATTACCCATGTGCATTTGATTGTCCCTATCATAATCATAGGCTACAAGATTAATGTTCAAGGTATCCGAGGGGTTTGCTATATAAATTTCACTTTCTGATGTAGTACTACCTGAATAGGCATGGCTGGCTGCTTCTCTTATGCCGAAAACGACGAGGAGAATTATAGAAAGTAACCATAGCCCCAATAAGCTGAACTTAGCTATGTTTCCTATGGATTTTAGGTTGGTCACCAGAATCTTCAGCCCTAAGTAAAGTAAGAAAAAGAAAGGGATACCTATGGCGAAGAAGGCTAGCAAAGACACCAACCATATGGGTAGGTTGCTAGAATTCACAACATTATAAAAGTCTATTCCGGGAACATGCACCATATCTAAAACGCCTACGGAGAGTAGCCCTATGAACAGGCCAATTAATGTTGAAGCTCCTATGATAATGAGCAGTATGCCGATGAACTTTCCAAAAATTTTGAAAAGAAACATGATAATATCTCCAAGGGTATCGAAAAATGTTTTACCACCTTTTTTGACGGTGTCACCTACTTTGTCGTAGTCTACACTTTTTACACGATCCGCAACGTCCTCAAAACCCTCTTTAACTTTACGCTCAATATTACTGATATTTACAGCTTCTCCGCGCATATCTAATTTCTGTGCAGTAGTACTGGCTTCTGGAATCAATATCCATAGTAGACCGTAAAGCAGGATAAATCCGCCACCGGAACCTATGGTCAAAAAGACCCATAGAATTCTTACCCACAAAGGGTCAATGCCCAAATAGTGTGCTAAACCTGAAGATACGCCGGCCACATATTTGTGTTCCGTATCCCTATACAGTTTTTTTACACGGGTCTGTTGCGATGTATTTCTTGTTCTAGGTTCATCCTCAAAGATATCCTCGTCTACCATGTAATCCTCTGGTTGGCCCATGATGGCAATGACTTCGTCTACCTCTTTTTGAGTAATTACTTGCCTTTCGTTTTCTAATTTTTCATAGAAAAGCTCAGCAATACGAGCTTCGATATCCGCTAAGATTTCATCGCTGCCAGGTGTGTTGGCAAAGGAACGTTTTACGGTTTCCAAATACCTTCGCATTTTGTTATACGCATCTTCATCCATGTGAAAAAGCGTGTTCGCTAGATTAATATTTATTGTCTTGTTCATTGTTAGCTGTTTTTTGTGTTGGTTACCAGGTTAGTGGCTTTACGTAATTCGTCCCAGGTGGTGTCCAATTCCTTAAGGAAAAGTTTACCGGTCTCTGTAAGTGTATAATATTTTCTTGGTGGTCCCGAGGTAGATTCTTCCCAACGATAGTTTAGAAGACCTGCGTTCTTAAGTCGTGTTAAGAGGGGATAAATGGTTCCCTCTACCACCAGCATTTTAGCGTCTTTTAACGTTGATAGGATTTCGGAAGCATATTTGTCTTCTCCATTAAGGATGGACAGTATGCAATACTCCAAAACTCCTTTTCGCATTTGCGCCTTTGTATTTTCTACATTCATAACGTCTTTTTGCTTTTTATGCAGCTTCTTTCTTTGTGGGGATTGCTCCTTTTCGTCTGTAATGGTCTGCATGGGTTAACGGTTCGTTTTTTGATTGATGAATAAACATTTGGCTCATGATTAGTGAGTTCCTGAAAAACGTTCAGGGCGTGTTGATTGATTCGTAAACTCCTTAGATATGATGAGTATCTAGATTTTAATTTCCTTTATATTGATGGTCATAACTTAGTTCTCTTTTAAGGTTCCATTCAGAATTATCTTTTACCCATACATGGGTAAATTTGGCAATGTCTCCTTTTTGATAGACTTTATCATTATCCAATGATTCAAAGCGGTGAATACCGTGTTGTATAGCTCCATATAGTACTCCGTTCTTGTAAAGTGGAAAAACTTCCAGACTATTGGCAATTAGAATTCTTTTAGAAGGTTGCATTCCTTTAGGGTCCCAATTGGTACAGTTTTCTTTCATCGGATTTAAAAAAGCGTCCCTACCTTCTGTTAATCCTCCTTTATCATGGTAAAACTCAAAGTCTTCCGTAAATAGGTCTTCTAACAAAGATGTATTACAGGTATTAAAAGCAGCGTTGAATAATAAGCTGTCCTTTTGAGCTAATTGTTGGTGTAATTCTGAATCTGTAGCTACTTGACCCATGGCCAAGCTTGTAAAAAAGGCTACGATAATATAAACGAGTGCTTTTAGTATGTTAATCATTATTTTATAAATTTTATGGTGATAGGATATTGAAAGGTTTGTCCTTCATTAGTCCTAATAGTTGCTAAAATGGTGTATACGATGTTCACTACAAATAGGGCGCCTTGTACCAAACCTGAAATACCAAGAGGTAAAAGCCAAGAACCGAACCTAAAATCGTCACTATCAAAACTTAGGTCAAGATTGTTGTAACTGTTTAAGTGGTTAAACCCAAAGTGGTCAAAATCAAAAAAATTAGGAAAAAACCCAACAAAGAACGGAATACTGATAATCCCTAAAATGATGGAGTAGAGGAGCATGCTTATTTGAAAATTCAAAGCTTGCTTTCCATTATAATCCACAAATTCATACTCTTTTTTATTTGCCGTCCATAATACCAATGGAATGATAAAATTCCCAAAGGGAATAAAGAATTTAGAAAACGTACTCGCATGTATGAGCGATGCTAAATTACGTTCGTGTTTTGTTACTGATTCTGTCATGATTTGCTCGTTACTGTTGATTGATTTCTGTTACTGGGTTAAAGCTAATTATATAGATAACCTAATAACTTCTTATGCAAATATATATCTAAAAGAAGGTACTATGCAACGCATAGTACTAATAATTAACATAATATTAACATTTTATACTATAGAATTAAATCTATACTTTTAGCAAAAATTTAGTTCAAAATGGCGGAAAGCGTTAGTAAATTCAACACGTTCACATTTTTTAAATTACCCTCCGCATGGTGGTCTGGCGTACGTTTACGCCATTTAGATGAAAAGAAGGCAATTGTTACGGTAAAACATAAATGGTTTAATCAAAACCCGTTTAAAAGTATGTTTTGGGCGGTTCAGGGAATGGCAGCAGAGCTTTCTACCGGAGCAATGATGATCGACCAGATTAGAGAAAGCGGCAAGAAAATTTCCATGCTCGTAGCCAATAACAATGCCAATTTTTCTAAAAAAGCCACGGGTAAAATAACCTTTACCTGCGAGGATGGTCATCTTATTAAAGATGCTTTGGATAAAACCATAGCCACGGGAGAAGGGCAGACCATTTGGATGAAATCTGTAGGTGTTAATGAAAATGGGGTAGTGGTCTCTACCTTTAATTTCGAATGGACCGTACGTCTTAAAAAATAAATTACGTTCAAAATACAAGATGACCTTGGTAAGTAAGCTCTAGTTGCGACGTACTAATCTTACTTTAAAGAACAGCAAATTAAAAACTGAAGTTAATTGATATGAAAAAATTCTTAATCCCCTTTATGATTTTACTTTTTATGAATTGCGGTACCGACGATTCCATAAAGGACTATACCCAAGCCAATGAAGAAGAAATACTGGAATATATAAGTGCTCAAGGTCTAAATGCGGAGAAAAGTGCTACAGGTTTGTATTATATAATTAATGAAGCTGGTTCTGGAAACAGCCCAACCGCAAGTTCAGATGTAACTGTGGCCTACAAAGGATATTTTACCGATGGGGCTGTCTTTGACCAAAGCGGTGCCGAGGGTATTTCGTTTAATTTAAACCAGGTCATTGCTGGGTGGACAGAGGGTATCACCTATTTTAATGAGGGTGGTAGCGGTATTTTATTAATTCCTTCTAGACTGGCCTATGGCAATAATGGGCGAGGTAGTATTCCAGGTGGTGCCGTACTTATTTTCGACATAACACTTATTGCGGTAAATTAAGTGTAAAATTCTTTGCGCTACAGAAGTGAAATGGTATGTTATTTTTTGCATAATAGTACTCGTACTCCTGTTTTTTAGTAACTTTAGGAAAACTATAAATTAATTTAGCAATGGGTAAATTTGAAATTAAAACAGGAAGTTCTGGCAAAACAATGTTTAATCTTAAAGCTGGTAACGGGCAAGTAATTTTAACAAGTCAATCGTATGCCAGCAAAGATGGATGTAAGAACGGAATAGAATCGGTACGCACCAACTCTCAGGACGATGCTCGTTTTGAGCGTAAAACGGCCAAGGATGGCAGCCCCTTCTTCACCTTAAATTCTACAAATGGTCAAATCATAGGGAAAAGTGAGATGTACTCTTCTAAAGACGGTATGGAAAACGGTATTGCTTCGGTAAAGAAAAATGCTCCGGATGCCGAGGTAGTGGATAATTCATAGATTACACTATTTGTTGATATAATTAGAAAGCGGCCTCTAGGGCTGCTTTTTTATATAGCCAAATAGAATATAATTCTATATTATACTGTAATAAAGCTAATTATGCAGCAAGAAGTAATTTTTAAAGAAGTTCAAAAATTTACCCAATGGTGGTTATGGCTTTTTTTGCTTGTACCGATATTCTTTGCGCTCTTAAAAATTTATAACATGTATGAAAACTTAGTTACTGATTCGGGTTTTGGGTCTTTTTCCATAGTAATGCCCCTATCTTATTGGATTGGTGTCTTAATCTATGTTTCCACCTTACTCTTTATACTTTTTTCTAAGCTTACTGTTATGATTACAGATACAGAAATAAAAATCCGTCACCTCCTTTTTTTTAGAAAATCAATTATGTTAAGTGACGTGGTTACATCCGAAATCGTTTCCTATGGTTTTCTGGGTTATGGGATTCGAATAAGCCCTACATATGGTACGGTGTTTAATGTAAAAGGAAATAAGGGTTTGGCAATCACTTTGAAAAACAATAGAAAATTTTTAATAGGTACGCAGAAACCGGATGTTTTGCTTTTAAGTATTCTAAAAGATTTAGAATAGTTTATAATTTAGGATTAACTAAGTCTGTATTAATATGAATAAGACAATATCTATAGTCGCTGAATATATGAAAATCGATTTCGTAAATCGATATAAAAATTTATGTATAAAATATAATGATTACGATAATTCTTTACGGGGAAACCAGACAGAGATTTATTCCTCCGTTTTTTGTGAACTTGGATATAATGTTAAATATTTCAAGAGAGAAACTTTCTATAGATTTGAAGAAAAACTTAAAGATTATAGATTTGTTCTTCAGTTTGTTATAAAGGACGGTTTGGTAGAAGCAATGATATATCCTAAAATAAATAATACCTTTTGTGTTCCTGATGGTCGATTCGATTTTGTGGCGAAAGAAATTGATAATTCTTTCGAAAGAAGAAAGTATACTTTGCCAGATTATACCAATAAAGAAGAACTAGAAGGAATTTTAAAAGAATTTTTTTCTATTTACGAGGACTTAAAAGCTGCACTAATAGGTTCAAATGATAACTAAGGAGTTTATAGATGAAGAATGGAGATGGTTTGGTATGGTTTTTTCGTTTTTCAGCTATTTAGCATGGACCCAAAAGATGATATATCTTCCTGTGATGCATCATAGTAATTCGGTATTAACCGAAGATACATCTTATTATTTCTTCTTTATTACTAAGAACTAAGAATTATTTTTAAATGAGTGAAAATATATCGATAATCAGTAATTATATAGATATTGAGTTTGCAAATAGATATAAGAGTATTTGTGCGAAATATAATGGCTTTGATAATAGAATGTCGGGTAATCAGAAAGAACTCTATTCTACTATCATTAAAAGACTTGGTTACGATGCCAAATATTTTAGTAAAGAAACTTTTTATAGAATTGAAGAAGTTATAGGTCGTTTCAATTTTGTTCTTGATTTTGTTCTTAAAAATGGAGTAGTAGAGACGATGTGGTATCCAGGACAAGACAAGCAGTTTTGTGTTCCAGATGGACGTTTCGATTTTATTGCTGAAAAACTCGATAAATCTTTCGATAGAAGCCTCCATAATCTTCCAAAATATACCAATAAAGAAGAACTAGAATTAATCTTAAAAGAAATATTTAGTATTTACGAGGATTTAAAAACTGCACTAATAGGTTCAAGTAATAACTAAAGAGTTTATTAACGAATGGAATAAAGAGTTTATATATGATGAGTGGAGGTTGTTTAGATAGTATTGAAAAAAAGATAAGCTATGTAACAAATACCCCTTCCAAGCAACTAATAGTCATCAACAAAAAACACAACTTATGAACGCACACGAGATAGATTACGAGATTTACGGGGAAGAAATGCAATATGTAGAGATAGAGCTAGACCCACAAGAGGCGGTAGTAGCAGAGGCAGGAAGCTTTATGATGATGGATACCGATATTAAGATGGATACTATTTTTGGAGATGGTTCCAACCAGGACAGCAGTGTACTGGGCAAAATATTTTCAGCAGGAAAACGAATGCTTACCGGAGAAAGTCTTTTCATGACCGCTTTCTTAAACGTAGGTCAGGGAAAGAAACAAGTTAGTTTTGCATCGCCCTATCCGGGAAAAATATTACCTATAGACCTATCTGAAAAGGGAGGAAAATTTATTTGTCAGAAAGATGCTTTCCTTTGCGCTGCAAAAGGAGTTTCTGTCGGGATAGAATTTTCTAAAAAACTAGGAAGGGGACTTTTTGGAGGAGAAGGTTTCATCATGCAAAAATTAGAGGGCGATGGTATGGCCTTTGTACATGCCGGAGGAACAATGGCAAAAAAAGAATTGGCAGCAGGAGAAGTTTTAAAAGTAGATACGGGCTGTATTGTAGGCTTTTCGCAGACTGTAGATTATGATATTGAGTTCGTTGGTGGCATCAAGAATACGGTATTCGGAGGTGAGGGGCTATTCTTTGCTACTTTAAGAGGACCAGGAACTGTTTATATTCAATCCCTACCCTTCAGTAGATTGGCCGGTCGTGTTTTAGCGGCTATTCCAAGAGGGGGGAAAGATAAAGGCGAAGGAAGTATTTTAGGAACTTTAGGAGATGTAATCGGTGGTGATAGGGGTTTTTGATTCCCCACCCCTAAATCCTCTCCCCAAAAGAGAGCGGACTTTTTTATCTTAAATTTTTCATACTTCTAATACTGTATTTCGTACTTTTCATTTATG
Source organism: Maribacter sp. R77961 (assembly GCF_044594925.1). Taxonomy (GTDB): domain Bacteria; phylum Bacteroidota; class Bacteroidia; order Flavobacteriales; family Flavobacteriaceae; genus Maribacter. The sequence continues at coordinate 686,093 of NZ_CP138991.1, forward strand.
GATTTCAAAAACCAGATTAATTTTCTCAAGGAACTTCAGAAAAATAACAATAAGGAATGGATGGATGCCAACCGTAAATGGTACAAAGAAGTCCGTGATGATTTTATTGACTGGTTAGATGGTATGAATAGCAAACTAATGGCTATTGACGATGAATATTACGATACTCCTGGAAAAAAAGGTATTAATCGCATCAATAATAACCTTATGTTTCATCCCAACAAACCTATTTACAAGGACCATTTTGGAGCTGGGCTAGATAAACGCCCTAATACCGGTGATTTCTATGTGGAAATCGGTATTGAAAGGTGTATGTTCGCTGGCGGCCTGTGGCGACCGGACCCTAAAAGACTTCGGAGTATTAGGGATGCTATTGATTATGACGGTGAGGAGCTGAAAAAAATATTGAACAGGAAATCCTTTAAAGCGATGTATGGTGGACTTTGGGATGATGTAAAGCTCACTAATTCGCCCAAAGGCTTCACCAATGACCATCCGCATATAGATTTGCTACGGAATAAAACCTTTGCCGTAGCCACCGAATTTTCCACTAAAGAAATTTTTAAGTCTGGTTTTGAAGACAAGGTAATTACCGCCTATAAAGAAATGCTTCCGTTTAGAAGGTATTTAAACCATGCCATAACGGTTTAATTATTTAAGAATGGAGATATAGCCAGAATGCTTTCTAGACTATTGCTCCCCGGTCTCAAATACAAAATAGTAGGTAGCTACAGGTAACGGTTCCCCATTAAAAGTACCTTCCCATTCATTAAGATAGCCATTGCTATCATAAACGATGGCGCCCCAAATTTTTCTTGCTTCCCATAGGCGGTCATAAGCACTGTTATTTTTAAAGCCTACATAAAATGCAACAGCGGTGCCTATTACGGATAGGGGTAACCAAGGGATGACCAGCCATTCCTTTAAAGGCGTAAATTGATATACTAACGCAATGAGTAACGCCCAAATAGTAATCCAAATGATATGACCGCCACTGAATACTAAAATAGATTTTAAACCGAAATTTTTTTTTACGTACATCGCCTTATTTCAATTGATTTGATATTGATAGTAGTCGCGCGTTTAAATCCGGGGTATCCATATTGGTGTCTAAAGGGAACATGGGACGCTTTATGTTTTTATAGTCAAGACGTTTTAAATCTTGGTCTACACCACCGGGAGTAAGGGCCATTGTCCATCCTTTACGCATTTCGTAGAGTTCGGGCACAAGATATCCAATTTTTACTACTACAATGTCCGTTTCGCGCGGACTCAAGCCTAAATCGGTGAAGTCTTTCTCTTGATGATACGGTTTCCTTTTTCTGGTAACGATGACATGTATACTTCCTATTTTAACCACTACCTCTACTTCTGCATCACGGTCCCCTTCTTTAATTGCGGTGATAGTTCCTTCTAGTAGTAATGGAGGAGCAAAGCGATTGTCCACTTCTGCTCCTGCCATGGCCGAAACAGAACCTCCAACGCCAACTTTAAGCGCCTCTTTAATCAATTCAGGACCTGGAATAGATGCATAGATAAGTGATGGTCCCTGAACGGATTTAAACTCCTTTCTGGCCAAAAGTTCCCGTAAAGTCCAAGTAACGTCACCTGCACCGCCAGCAGTAGGGTTGTCTCCCATATCACTTATGATATAAGGAGCATCTTCACTGCCCAATGCTAATTTCAAGCTTTCGTCTAAAGAGGCGACCGGAGCTACAAATTCAAATTCGTTACGCACTTCCCAATAGGCTTCTGCCAGGTCTTCCGCAGTTTTAGTCACCTGTTCCTTGCTATCTCCAACAGCCATTACCACACCATGATTTCTAGATTCGTCTGCCCACGGATAGCCCATCCAAATAGCAGCATCGATGACACCATCTTGCGCAACTAAAGCAGGAATCTTACCGTACAAACTCTTCCCAGGTTCAATGCGCGTGCTGGTTTTCTCACCCGGTAAAAGAATGGGTACGGGTATCCAAGCTTTGTATTTTGGCTTTCCTTTTCCTTTTTCCAGCCGTTCTAAAAGATTATTGATAGATCGAGCTTTAGACTCAATAGCATCTTCGTGCGGTGCCATTCGGTAACAGGTAATCAAATCGCTGTGTTTTGCCAGTTTTTCAGAAACATTACCGTGCAAATCCATCGAGGTTGATATTAAAACATCAGTTCCAATTACTTCTCGAATACGTTTGATTAGATCCCCTTCGGCATCAATCAACCCTTCAACACTCATGGCTCCATGGATATCAAACCATAGGCCATCATAAGGTCCGTTTTCTTTTAACATTTTCAAGGTTTTGTCGACCATTGAATCGTAGGCCTCTTTGGTTACCGTGCCGCCCGGAAGCGATTTACCCAATAAGGTGGGAATCCATTCGGCACGATTTCTAAAATCACTAGCTTCATCAAAAAAGTCATATCGCCCGAAAATGGAATCACCAATTCTCGCATGAAAAGCTTCTTCATGGGTTTGAGCAGGGGAGAAGGTACTAGATTCAATACCAATACCTGCAATGGCAACCCGTGGTAGTTTTTTAACTTCTTCAGGATGCTCTTTACAGCTAAAAAGCATTCCAATACATAATACTGAAACTAACAGTGATTTTATCATTTTGTTTGGTTCATTGTTTGGCATAAGGTACAAAGTTTTCATGTTTTGCAAATGCTAAAAATCATGATTAAATGACCGACTAGGACGCTAAAGATTTGAAAACTATATTTGAATGCCTACAAGTAATATGAAATTGTAACAGAAGTTGTAAGTTTAAAGTAACCGCTAAAGTAGCTATCAATTGAAGAATCCAAATATTAAAAACATTAAAAGAGAAGTACTTTCCGATAACTGGTATACACTGAATAAATATACTTTTGATTACCAAAAGGACGATGGTACTTGGGAAACCCAACATAGAGAAGCTTATGACCGCGGTAATGGTGCAGGAATCTTACTCTATAACAAGAAGAAAGGGACGGTGATTTTAACCAAACAGTTTCGGATGCCCACTTACGTTAATGGTAATGATAACGGAATGATGATAGAGGTATGTGCCGGGTTATTGGATGGTGACAATCCGGAAGACTGTATCAGAAAAGAAACTGAAGAAGAGACTGGGTATAAAATAGCGGATGTGCAACGCGTATTTGAAACTTATATGTCACCAGGTTCTGTCACCGAAATTTTGTACTTGTTCGTGGGTGCCTATGAGGAAAAAATGAAGGTAGGTGAAGGTGGGGGAGCAGTAGATGAAACAGAAAATATAGAAGTCTTAGAATATCCCATAGCTAAAGCGATTAGTATGATAGCCTCTGGGGAGATTAAAGATGCAAAGACCATTTTACTGTTGCAGTATGCCCAAATACAGGGGTTAGTTTCCAGTTAACGTTACGACCAAGAGTTCATGAGCTTTTTACGGAAAATAGCAATGGGAGGTGGTTGCCATTGGTGCACGGAAGCAGTTTTTCAATCTTTGAAAGGGGTTCATAAAGTGGAACAAGGATTCGTTGCACCCTTAGCTGAAGAAACTGAATTTTCCGAGGGTGTAATTATACATTATGATGCTACTTATATTTCCTTACAGGAACTTATAAGAATTCATTTGCATACTCATGCCAGCACCAAAACACATAGCATGCGACATAAATACCGTTCTGCTGTTTACGTATTTTCGGAGGATGATATTGCCCGGGCAAAGGATGGTATTAAGGAAACGCAAAAGGATTTTACAGAAAAGATAATAACCCAAGTCTTGAATTTTGGGGCCTTTAGTGTTTCTAAGGAACAATTCCAGAACTATTATTATAAGAATACAAAAAAACCTTTTTGTAAGACACATATAAGCCCAAAGCTTAACATGCTTATGAAACGTTTTTCAAAAAATATCAATGAGAAAATACTGTCTAGTCAGTAGTTTTTACGGAGCGTTTCAAAAATCTTTTGCATTCTCAGTTTTACTTCTGACGAAGGTTGTCTAAAATGATTGTTCATAAAACTGAACAGGAGTATATTTCCAGATCTTGTGAGTAAGTATCCGCTGAGGCAATAATTGTTCCCTAAACTACCTGATTTAGCATAGATATAAGGGTTTTCGTCACTCCCGTACCAGTCTTCCAAAGTCCCTGAAACGCCACCTGCCGGAAAAATACGGAAGAGTCGCTCTTGCACTATTTCTTTTTGCAATTTTTGCAAGACATTTACTATGGACTGCGGAGTAAAAAGGTTATACCGAGAAAGTCCTGAACCATCTACCCAACGCGGTGGTTGTTTTAAATTGGCCAAGTCGTTTTCTAATATATGTGTCCTTATTTTTTGACTGTTCAGTGTATCTGTTAGTTCAGACGCCGCCAATAATAACAATTGTTCAGCGATAAAGTTGTCACTGTCGTGCATGAGTCTTACGTATAGCGAATCTACAGGAATACCGCTAAGCGTTTTCGTTTTACCTGTAGGCATTTTGGTGATGAGAGTAACTTCCTTGCCTAAACTATTTCCTAACAGGTTCTTAGTTGTATAACTACTTGTTTTAAAGGGTACCTCTAGCGTATCGGTGCGAGAAGCATTAAAATAGAACTTGTTCCTATCCTGACTGCGGTTAAAGATATAAGTTGTGTTAACAACACTGTCCTTAAAATAAGTTGGCCAAACTTGTTTGTTTGGCGCATTGGTGATTAAAGCAATGTTTCCATGAACGGGAAAAGCACTACGCTCAGGAGAGTAGTACCAGTGAAAGTCGTCCCAGGACCAACCTGGCCCCAATGGTGTATCCTGAAAATTATCAGCGAAGAAAGCTAAGTTTTTATGTTTTTCAAGAAACTTAAAGGCTGTTGAATCCCTTAAATAGGGATGTAAAAAGCTGGGGTCCCCCGTACCTTCAAAGTAAAGGGTATCATTTTGATATAAATAGCGTAGTGCCGGAACTTTTTCCGGAAGACTACGAAGGGCCGTGAATAATGTAAAAATCTTTGTATTACTTGCAGGAGTAAAGTATTTGTTACTATTTAAATTGTAAATCGTATCTCTTGTGCTTGGGTCTACAACCAAAAATCCTGTAAACTGATTGGCAAAAAAATCGGAACTTAATGTGTTTTCAATGTCGCGTTTTGTTTGCTTTTTTAGAGAAGCACAGCTTACAAAAAGCAAGAACACACTTAAAATACCTACTATTTTTTTCATCCTATATCCTGTATAATGAATAAGCCAAGAACCGTTAATCCGCTATAATATTGCCATACCCTTAAAAGTAGTAAAATTAGGGTTTTTACCTTTCCCATAGTTTAACATTTTACTAGTCAGTTTTAACTTTTTAGCTGCAATAATATACCTTCTTTTCTGTTTAAATTTACATAACAACTAATTAATAAAACTACGTACTATATGGCTAGAACAATGCTAGAGTATAGCAAAACGGTACTGAAAAAAGTTAGTTTTGATGTAAAGTTATTTTGCAAAGAGCTAAGAAAAGCAGTAGACCTATTACTACCGGAAGAGGTAAAAGAACTAAAGGTCTGGTTACAACAGTTTATTACGGATAAACCAGAATTACAGCAAAGCTTGTTATACCTTAAAGCTTAAATAAAAACCCACGTTAGCGTGGGTTTTTATTTTTATAGTGTTGCTTAGAAAAATCTCATTTGGTCAACGGGCTAATAATTTTTACATCTTGAAATTTTATTGCTCCCCTCACTACTCCTGATATAACGTCGCGTAATGCCTCTGTTATTTGAATCTTTAATTCACTCTTGTGGTAGATAAGACTTACCTCCCGAGCAGGTGATGGTTCTTTGAAAAACTTAAGATTTTCTTTTTTTAAAGTATCTAATTCTAAGGTATTTAAAAAAGGAAGTAAAGTCATTCCCAAGCCTTCGTTAGAGAGGTTGATGAGGGTTTCAAAACTACCACTTTGCAATTGAAAATGTTCTTCCCCAGACTTCTTCGGAGTCTTGCAGAGATTTAGGACGCCTTCTCTAAAACAATGCCCGTCCTGTAGTAGTAATATATCCGAAACATTTAAGTCCGCTGGAGTAATTTCTTTTAATGCCCGCAATCTATGATCTTTTGGAACGTAGCCCACAAATGGTTCATAATAAAGCGGTCTTTCTTTAATAAATTCGATTTCCAAAGGAGTTGCTGCTATAGCGGCGTCTAAATGACCGTCTTGTATATTTCGGATTAAATTTTCGGTACTTTGTTCCTTTATGATAAGGTTTACTTTGGGGTATTTATTAATAAAGGACTTTAAGAACATGGGCAATAGCGTAGGCATTATGGTAGGGATAATACCTAGTGTAAAATCACCTCCTATAAAGCCTTTTTCTTGATCAACGACATCTTTGATACGATCAGCTTCGTTTACAATGTTTTTAGCTTGAGCTACGATTTTCTTACCCACTTCTGTAACGGAAATTGGCTTTTTACTTCTATCAAAAATCTGTATATCAAGTTCATCTTCAAGCTTTTGAACCTGCATACTTAAAGTAGGCTGGGTAACGAAACATTTTTCAGCAGCTAGGGTGAAGTTTTTGTATTCTGCAACGGCTAGCACATATTGTAACTGTGTAATGGTCATCCTGATAATTTAGTGTTATAAAGTTATAAAAACTATCGATAAAATTTATGACAAACGTCATATTTATTCTATAATTTTATAGTTAATTATGTACATGATATAGCATCAACTTAACTAATAAAAATTATGAAATTAAACAGTATCGGCTTGGATGCCGAAAAATCAAGGGTTATTGGAGCGGACCTTAATATTCTTTTGGCCAATTTTCAACGTTATTATCAAAGTTTAAGAGGGATACATTGGAACATTAAAGGAAAGCGGTTCTTTGATTTGCACGTAAAATTCGAAGAACTTTATGATGATGCCAATCTCAAAGTAGATTTAATCGCAGAACGTATTCTTACCCTAGGTGTTGTACCCTTGCACACCTTTGAGGATTACATGCAAAACGCGACGGTTCCTGCTGGAAAAAATATTACAAAAGACGAAGAAGCTATTCGTTTAATAGTAGATTCTTTGAAAGAACTTTTACTCATAGAACGAAAACTTTTAGATGCATCTGATGATGCAAATGATGAAGGTACCAATTCTATGATGAGCGATTTTATTACCGAACAGGAGAAAACGGTTTGGATGATGAAAGCTTGGTTAACCGAGGAGATATAAACTAAAAAAGGCTCCTGATCAGTAGCCTTTTATTTTGATTGATGAAGGTCTTATTTTCAAAATGAAAATTTATGTTTAAAACCGAATTCTAAAATCAAGGTCTTTATCCTTTACTTCAAATCTTGCGCTGTTAAAATTTGGAGGGCCAAAAACTAATTCCCCTGTAGTAGCATAATTTTCTTTTGGCATTCCATTTGCTTCAAAGTCCATACGGTTATTGTCATTACTATCATGCAAAAGCATTATGGCAAAGGTGCCGGGTTTAATATTAGTGAAGGTTAAGGTTACTTCTCCTTTTACTGCGTCTACTACCTCATTGGCAACGCCTGGGCCCTTCATAAAGCTAGATTCCGTATGTAAGCCCCCCATAATACTGCCTTCGTCAGAGAGTACATTTTCAATGGTAACGGTAATGGTTACTCCTTTTTCATCCTGTGCTGAGCTAATAAAGCTGGTGAATACTAATCCTAAAATAAGTGCTGCGATTTTCATATCATTTAAAATTTAAATTGTTATTAGATGAGTCAAAATTCCAACTAAAGTGCAGATTTTTAAAAATAGAAATACCCAGTTGTCGATTTTTGAGTATGAATTGTTATAGAAAAATAGTGATACATTTCAGACCTCAAAATCTACATTTCGGTCAAACGGTTTGGTTTAGATTTTCGTAAACGGTCAACTTTGTCCCGTAATCGACAATCAAAAAATCATGAAGACAATCATAGTAACATTACTTTTTCTAATCACTACAGGCATAGCTGCCCAGACCATTATTTCTGGTACTGTTTCAGATAGCAAAGGTGGTCCTATAGAAGGAGCAAACGTTTATTTAGATGGCACCTATGACGGTGCATCTACCGGTGCAGACGGAAAATTCAGTTTTGAAACGACAGCATCCGGGACACAACAGATCATTATATCTATGATTTCGTATGAAACGTATATGCAAGCTGGCGATATATCCTATTTAAAGGAGCTGGATATTGTCTTACAGGAGGCCGTTAACCAATTAAACGGGGTTACTTTAACGGCTGGTAGTTTTCAAGCTGGTGATAATTCTAAGGTATCCGTACTGAAACCTCTTGACATCGTTACCACAGCGGGAGCAGCTGGAGATTTTATTGGAGCATTACAAACATTACCCGGCACTTCTAATGTAAGCGAGGATGGTCGTCTTTTCGTACGTGGAGGTCAAGCAGGGGAAACGCAGGTATTTATAGATGGGCTACGCGTCTTTCAGCCTTTTAATGCTACAGCGAACAATGTGCCTACGAGAGGACGTTTTTCACCCTTTCTTTTTAAGGGTATTACGTTTAGCACAGGAGGTTATTCTGCTGAATACGGTCAGGCACTTTCCAGTGTACTTCTATTGAACACCACAGATGAACCTGACCAAGAAAAAACGGATATATCGTTACTTTCAGTTGGTGGCGGTCTTGGCCGAACCAGAATTTGGGGTAATAAATCCCTCAGCGTTAATGCACAATATATTAATCTTGCGCCGTACCAATGGATCATTCCCAATGAACAAGGTGCTCGTTGGATTAAGCCCTATCAATCTTTTTCGGGTGAAACAGTCTATAGAAGTAAAACGGATAATGGGATTTTTAAATTTTATACAGGATTTAATCAGGCGAATTTGGATGTAGACCAAGAGGATATCAATTTTGAAGATTTCGTCAATTTCCGTTTAAGAAATAGCAACCTGTACGCCAATACTACCTACAAACACTTTTTTGATAAAGAATGGACTTTAACTGCGGGAGCAAGTATTTCTTCTGATAGAAACGATATTGGCTTTGAAGCAAATGATATTGAAACAAGCGAAACGGCCGGTCACCTAAAATTAAAGGTGAAGAAAACATTCAATAATAAATTTCAACTGAATATGGGCGTTGAGCATTTTATTACTGATTATGATGATAGCTTAACTAGTCCTGATAATTTTACCTTATCATCCGGGTTTAGAGATAACTTAAGTTCCGTATATGCTGAGACCGATATATTCTTTAGTAACAAGTTTGCTATGAAGCTAGGGCTAAGAGGGGAACACTCTAGTTTTTTAGATGATACTAATATTGCACCGCGTGTATCATTAGCTTATAAGAGTAGCGAAACGGAACAGTTTTCTCTGGCTTATGGAGATTTTTACCAGAACCCTTTGACAGAATCCCTAAAATTTGACAGAAATTTAGATTTTGAAAAGACCTCACATTATATTTTAAATTATCAATATCTATCCAATGGAAAAACTTTTCGGGCAGAAGCCTATTATAAAGATTATGATGGACTTGTAAAATTTGATACGCAATTACCACAGTTCAATTCAGAGTTCAACAATCTTGGTAATGGCTTTGTCACAGGAATAGATATCTTTTGGAGAGATAATAAGAGTATTAAAAACCTGGACTATTGGGCTTCTTATTCTTATTTGAATACGGAGCGCGATTTTAGAAATTTTAGCGAAAGGGCTACACCCAATTTTGCTCCGGCACATAGTCTTTCTTTAGTCACTAAATATTGGGTAGGGGACTGGCGTTCTCAAATAGGAGTTTCCTATAATCATGGTTCAGGAAGGCCTTATGACAACCCGAATACGCCCGAGTTTTTAGCGGAAAGGACCAAAGCTTTCAATAGCTTGAATATCAACTGGGCTTATTTAATTTCACAACAAAAAATATTATTTTTTTCGGTCAGTAATATTACCGGGTTTAAAAACGTAAATGGTTATCAATATGCAGATGCACCGAATATGGATGGTATTTTTGACCGCCGTGCTATAAGGCCTACGGCAGATGCATTCTTTGTTGTTGGCTTCTTTTGGACCATTAGCGATGACAAGAGCAGTAACCAGTTGGATAATCTGTAATATTAGAATCCTCTTTGTGAGAACCAATAATCCAAGCCCCATTTACCAGAGCCAAAACCCATAAAAAATAGCCCAAGACAAAAGAAGGAGAAAACCGGAACAATATCCCAAGTGCCGTCCCATTTTCTAAAAAATATTCCCATTGCCATGGTCAAGAAAACAAAAAATGCTGTCATACGCGTATTTAGCCCTAAAATAAGTAAGATGCCACCAAAGGCTTCCATAAAGCCGATTGACCAAGCAAAAAGGTATGGCATCGTATCAAAAGGATATCCTTGGTAAGCAATTAATGCTACGAACTCCTCTGAAACTTCAAAAAGTGATAATTCTAATGTTCCAGGTGTCCACGGAGTTCCAAATTTATTTGGAGCATAAACGAAGGCAAGTAGGGCACCTGTCACAACACGCGGAACAAATAAAAAGAAATTGCCTAAAACACTATCAGTGGTATATGGAGTAATCCATTTTTTAAGTTGGTATGTAAAGAACGTCATCTAAAATTATTTGGTCGGTTATTTAATTAGCTACTTAAATATACCCAAAAGTTCAATATTCATCAAAAAGAATTTATTTATTGACGTATTAAATCTAAAAGGATATGATTAGTAGGATGAAACATATAATTTGCTAGGAAATCATACGTTAAACTATCGTATTTTCATACGGAGCAATATTGAGGCATGACAGTTGCCTCAATATTTTACTGGTACTTTAAATTCAACTAAGAGAATCCGTTTTGCGCATAAAAAGATTTTTAAAACAAATAGTGCCTTTTGGTCTTATATGGGCAGGCTTTACATTTGTTTATGGTCTGGTAGAATATGGACTGTTAGGTACATTGGATAAGTACCCGGCCACGGGAAATCCTTATGATTTTAAAAATGGGATTTTACCATTGGTACTTGGTGCATTCGTTATTGGCTCATTACAGGGAGCCTGTGAGGTCATTTGGTTCAGAAAAAGACTATCCAATACCTCTCTCCGCGTAAAGATTCTATTGAAATTATTATTCTACATCTTCTTCATAGCCCTAAGTCTTATTGCGTTTAGCTTGCTCAATAGTTACCATAATTATGAAGAATACCAGTTTACGGATGCCATAGACGACCTAAAACGATTTGCTGCCAATTTCGCCTTCTGGAGCACCCTTACTTTTATGGGCTTTGTTGCCGGTATCGCTATTTTCTTTTCAGAGATGTTACAATATGTTGGCGATGGGGTGCTTTATAATGCGTTGTTCTCTAAGTATCACAAACCTTTAACCGAAGTTAGGATATTTATGTTCTTGGATATGAAATCCTCTACTACCATAGCCGAAACTCTAGGTCATAAACAATATTTTGCATTATTGAAGCAATATTATGCGGATATGACCAGTGCTATTTTAGACACTGAAGCAGAAATATATCAGTATGTCGGAGATGAAATTGTATTGTCTTGGCCAAAGGAAATTGGTCTTCGGAATAATAATTGTATTTCCTCTTTTACTAAAATCTCAGAAACGCTTAATGCCAAGAAGAATTGGTATCAAGAAAGGTTTGGAATAGTACCCAAATTTAAAGCAGGCTATCATATAGGAGAAGTTACTACAGGAGAAATAGGAACTATTAAGAGAAATATCATCTATACAGGGGATATTTTAAATACCGCGGCACGGCTAGAATCGGCTTGTAATACGTATGATACTAATATTTTGATGTCCGGTGAACTTTATAATCAATTAAAGAAAAATAATTCACTGACCTTTAAACGAATAGGAGAGTTGGTATTGCGAGGTAAAAACAAATCAATTGATTTGTATACTCTAGAATTCTAAAAATAACTCTAGTTTTTTAACTGAACCCAGAAGTTTAAGGTCGTTTAACCGCATTTCCAAAACCCTTAGCTATTACATTTTCTGCAGGCTTAAAGCGTGGCGAGAAATTAAGGTCCGTTGCCGCACTTTCCTCCACGGTCCTTACATTCCATTCCCAAATATAAATACCCGCTAACCATGGTTGGTTCCAACATTTATTGAACAAAGCTTCATACGCTAATTGTTGGGTTCTATCAGATTTTTTCTTGGTGAGTATGCTGAAGTCAGAGCCCCATTCCCAAGGCTTTATGGTAGCATTGGATTCGCTTTTGTAACCCACTTCCGTAAAGAGTATCGGTTTTTTATATTTTTCGTGTACACCTTTTAGTGCTAGTAAATGGTTGTCCCAGCCCTTTTCAATGGTCTCTAAATCTGGATTTTCTGTTTTGGTCAAGGGAAAATACGCTTGTATGCCAATATAGTCTAACCTGTCCCAAAAGCCAACGTGCTCATACTCATCGTACCAATTGGCGGCATAAGTAAGTTCACCCTTATAAATTTCTTTTATGGCATCAATAAGTGCGTTCCACTTTTTAGGTTTTTTTTTTATAGAGGTCCGGAGTTCTGTACCAATACAGAAAAGTTCTGTTTTAGTGAGAGCCGCAATTCTAGCATAACGCATCATATTTACACGGTAAGATTCAAACCAATCATCCCATTCCTTTGTATTGTCTAAAGTAATATTGCTTCGCCAACCGCTACTCATCCACAAATGTGGTTTTAGGTGCACTTTAAGTCCGTTTTTATGAAGTGTATGTATCGTTTTTATGAAGCTTGAATCTCTTTTGGTGAAAGAATACGGGTCATCGGGAATATTAATCCGCTTTGTGGTTTCATCTTCTTGATAAAGAAAAGGAATTACCGCAACCCATTCTACATTGGCTTTTATGAGACCATTAATAGCGGCATTGTTATCATCGGACCAACCAAAAACACTCATGCCACGTTGTTTTTTATCGGCCTTATGAAGATTGTTTACGATTCCCTTGGTATTCATAACTGAGTTATCCCACTGGTAATCGTGCCACTCGTAAGAATTCGCATAAATAAGTGTTTTAAAACCTAGAAATGTAATCAAAATTGGAAGTATGAAACGATAACCTAGTTGTCTGAAGAAAACCGATTTTGACTTAGAACGATAAAGTTTTATAAAGTATTGAAATGCTAATAGGAGTAAATAACTCAATAGAAATATCACATGAAAACCAATGAGGAAATTTTTGTTTCCAGCAATATCAAAAAAGAACAGGGCACTGTCGGTAAAGCTCCTATCACCACGACTTAAAAGGATAGTAATGATAACGAAGCTAAGGCACCAGAGAACTGCGTATAGTACTAAAAAGTGTTTGGTTCTACGCCCCATTTATTTAGTATGTTTAGAATTGCTCATCTCTTGGGCAACCGAAGCCGCCTGCGCATCTCGTTTTTGTAATTCCTCGATAATTCTGGGGTGGTCGTGTTCGCGACCTTGTGATAGTTTTTTTGCTGCTTGAATAGTTGTTATCGTTATTTGAAAACCTACAACACCTTTTACTTGACGCATTGTTTTTGGGGATAGATCGGCTATAGAAACGGGGCATTTAGAATTTTGTTCGTATTTGTCCACTAGCTTATGCATAGACGCCAAAACGTGGGCCTCGTCTATAATTTTTAGCGTACCATATACGTGTACGGCAATGTAATTCCACGTAGGCACTTCTTCTTCTTGATACCATGAGGAAGAAATATAGCTGTGGGGACCATTAAAGATACATAGGACTTCGGCCGTTTCGGAAAATTGAGTCCATTGTGGATTGGCCTTGGAGATATGACTTACCAAAATATCATTCCCATGCTCATCCGTATCCAATTCTAGCGGAATATGGGTCGCCCATGGTTTTCCATCGACCTGACTTACCAAAATACCAAAGCTGTTCTGCTTCAAAAACGCTTTTACTTCGGACAGATTCTCGTTTCTATACTGTGGAGGTATGTACATAGACTAGTTAAAATTAATTTTAGAAATCACTGGTAAATGGTCAGAAATATGCTTGTTATTTTCCATGCGGTCGTCAATATGTAAATAACTTTCTACACTAAAACCATCCACCAAAATATAATCGATTCTTTTATCTAAAGGCATATTCCAATCAAAACCGCTAAACGTGCCGGATGGTCCATAAAAGGGTTTTTTGGTTATTTGATATCCATCTTTTAATTGTTTGCCTAAATACACAATAGTAGTTTCTTGGGGAGTAAGGTTTAAATCTCCCATCAATACACTGGGTAATTTCTGAGTGTTTATCGCTTTCATTTTCTTAACGATGAGTTCGGCGGATTTTATACGTGCTTTTTTTCCGATATGATCAAAATGCGTATTAAATACATAAAATTGTTTTTTAGTGATTTTGTTTTGGAATAGGCCATAAGTGCAGATACGTTCCATGGCGGCATCCCAGCCTATAGAAACTTTATCCGGTGTCTCGGACAACCAAAAGGTACCGGTTTCCAATACCTTTAACGCTGTACTGTCGTAATGGATAGCCGTGTATTCTCCTTTCTCTTTTCCATCGTCCCTTCCCACACCAACATAAGAATAGGAAGTTAGACTGTTATCCAAATAAGTGATTTGATGGTGTAATGCTTCTTGTGTACCAAAAATTTTTGGATTATAATTTTTGATTAATCGGACCATAGCCAGCTTTCTATTGTTCCAATTATTAACGGTGTCGTTTACATTGTCATATTTTATATTATAGCTCATCAGTGTCATTTCCTGACTAAAAAGCATGTTTGCGATAATTACAAAGACTAGAAAAAGTTTATGATTTAACATTCGCGTATTTACTTTAGAAGTTACAAGGTAGAAATAATCCCGTTATATTTAGGATATGGAAACAAAAGGATATTTACATCAGATTCACCCAGTATTACCGGTTAAGAACGTGGTGAGTGCATTGGATTTTTATGTAAATAGATTAGGTTTTAAGATTGCCTTCGCGGATGACTCAAAAAATCCAACATATGCAGGTGTTCTGCGCAATGATATCGAGATTCATTTACAGTGGCATGATGCCAAGGAGTGGGAGCTAAACGGCGATAGACCTATGTTACGGATTGTAACCCAGAATATAGAAGCCCTTTATGAAGAGTATGCTAAAAAGGATGTTTTTAATGCACATACATTACTTAGGGAAACAGCTTGGGGTACGAAAGAGTTTGCATTTTACGACCCTTTTAAAAATGGGCTTACTTTTTATCGGGACGCTTCAATAGTATTTTAGTCCTTCTGTTTCATTTGAATATACCTAGTGACAAGACGAACCCCTAATAGTTCAAAAAGGATAACAGCAATGACCATTATAATATCAAATCCGCTCAGAATATCTTTTTAATGGCACCGCCCGAGCGTATGGTGCCCCCAGGCTTGCCTCGAACTAAAATATTTATTTCCTACTAATGCCTTGTGAGCTTGCCCCGAGGAGGGTTATTGTTTTTCATTTTAATCGTGTAAATCCTATTTCAGTATCGCTATCGTTCAATTTTTAGAAAAACGGGCTAAAATAAAAACCTATAGTTTTTCAACAAACCACATATCAACCTCCCCTTTACCTTTAGCATTTATTTTACCACGGTGCGTAAAGGTAAATAACGGATTATCCTTAACAAGTTCATAGGTGTACTGTGAGATATTTACTTGCCCTACGGCACCACTACTTTCCATTCTAGAAGCAGTATTTACAGTGTCTCCCCAAATATCATATTGAAATTTCTTAACACCAACGATCCCTGCTACTACTGGTCCTGTATGTATACCCAAGCGCATTTTAAAAGTGAACCCGTCGGTAGATTCTTTTTCAGTAAACCTTTGGGTCATATAATCCTGCATTTCCAAGGCTGCTAAAATAGTTTGGTCAACAGCATCGTCCGAAGGCAAAGGAATACCACCAGCAGCCATATAGGCATCTCCAATGGTTTTTATCTTTTCAATTCCGTACTTTTCACAGATATGGTCAAATGCTTTAAAACAATGATTTATTTCACCAATCAATTCTGCCGCAGAAAGCTCTGCTGATTTTTCGGTAAAACCTTTAAAGTCAGTAAATAAAATTGAAACGAGGTCAAAATCACGAGCAGCAGCTTCCCCTTTTTCCTTGAGTTCTTCCGCTATTTCTGCGGGTAATATATTCAGGAGTAAATTTTCTGATCGGTTTTTTTCTTTTTCTATAATTGCCCGGGACTTTCTTACGTAGCGCCAACGGATAAAGAAACCTATGGCCAAAATGAGGGAGATAAGTGCACCGGCGATAGCAATATTTCTATTCTTATCTTTTTCTTGAACTTCCACCTGATGTCGCATGCGCATCTCCGTGTCTTTCTCCACCTGTATTAGACTGTCCTGTACCGCTTTTTTAGAGAACTCCATTTGCTGCAATTTAATGGCTGTTTCTTCAGATTTTATACTATCTGAAATAGCGATCATTTCTTCATAGTAAGTCAAGGCTTCGTTGGTTTTACCAAGGCCCCGATAAGCTTCGTAAAGATTTTCGTATGAGTATTCTTGGCCTCCTAAATCACCAACCTGCTTTGCTAGGGACAAACTTTCCTTGGTGAGCTGTATGACCTTACTATAGTTTTCTTGATCCAAATAAATATCGCTCATACTCAGCAAATAAGAAGTGCTGCCTTGGAGGTCGTTAATACTTTTAGCAATTTTTAAACTCCTTTCAAGATAGTCTAATGCCTGTTCCGTATTGCCTTGATTATAGAACACAATGCCCATACCAGACAGTGAGGCAGCGATACCGAGTTTGTCTTCTTTTTTCTCATCAATGGCCAACGCTTTTTGGTAATATTCTAGGGCCTTCGAATATTCTTCGGTATCCAGATATACATTTCCAATGTTCACATACTGCGAAGAGTTGGCCATTTCGTTATCCATTTCTTTATGAATAGCAATACCTTTTAAGTAGTAGTCCAAAGCTTTTTCATGATTTCCCCTTCCAAAATAAATACTACCAAATTCGTTATAAATAGCACTTATTCCTTCCAAGTCGCCAATTTCTTCATAGATTTTTAGACTTCTCTCATAGTTTTTTAAGGCGTTGATAACATCTTCGTTATCATGATAGATATAACCGGTTTTTAATAAAATTTCCGCTGCACCTATTTTATAATCTATTTCTTCGGCGAGGGATAGCCCTTCTTTATATGAGACAAGTGCCTCAGGATAGTTACCGCTTCTAAACAATACATAACCCTTAAGGTCTAAGGCGTCTACCGTCCCGGTAGAGTAGTTGATTTTTTTAGTGAACTGGCAAAGTTCGTTGGCTAAGACGAGCGCGCTATCGGGTGCACTATTAAATGCCCCTTCATTGATATATTCCAAAAGTGCATCTGCACGAACTGAATCTGGTAAGGCTTTGTTCTTCCAAGCACCATTAAGTGAATCCAACGTATTCTGTGACCATATGCTACCAGTAAGAAATAGAAAAACAGCAAATAGCGGCGCTATGCTTTTCTTTCTCGATAGTTTGGTGGTACAATATTCAGCTATCCCCACACCTCAATTGTTATGCAACGATTAATCCTTATACTTCTCGAACCAAGCCAGTATACCGGCTATTTTAGCAACTAAGTTGCTTGGTCTGTTAGCAATACCATGAGATGCACCTGGTATACGCACCATGGCTGTTTCTACGCCTTCTAATTTTAATGCGGTATAAAATTGTTCCGACTCTGCAATAGGAGTTCTATAATCTTCTTCACCAGTGAGCAACATGGTAGGAGTAGTTACATTGGCTACGTAGTTTAATGGAGAACGCTTAAAATAACTTTCTGGATCTTCCCACGGTTTTTTCCCGAACCAATATTTAGAGAAGAATGCGGCACCATCTGCATACAGCACAAAACTGGCCCAGTTAATAACCGGTTTGGCCACGACGGCAGCTTTAAAACGGTTGGTCTTACCAACGATCCAAGCGGTCAGTACTCCGCCACCACTGCCCCCGGTTACGAATAAATTATCAGTATCTATATAGCCTTTGCCGATTACAGCATCTACACCGCTCATTAAATCATCATAATCGTGATTAGGATAATCGTGATGAATGAGGTTTCCGAAATCCGAACCATAGCTGGTACTTCCTCGTGGGTTGGAATATAATACCACATATCCTGCAGCAGCAAAAGCTTGTATTTCTGCCGAATACACTGAACCATAACTGGCGAATGGCCCACCATGAATTTCTAAAATAAAGGGGTACTTTTTTGAAGGATCAAAATTTGGAGGGGTCACTATCCAACCTTGGATGTCTTGCTGGTCATAGGAAGATTTCCACCAAATCTCCTTCACGTTACCAATATCTTTAAAGGAAAAGAGGTCATCGTTTACAAACGTAAGTCGCTTATTTCCTTTTTTAGTTTGTACGGCTAAATCGGCCGGATGTTCCGTAGTTCCTAAGGTATAGGCGATATTTCCATTTCTGGCCACTGTAAAAGCGCCTGCGTTATATGGTCTTCCTAAAGAGAGTCCGCCCACTTTACCTGCTTTATCGGTAATTTTTCCGGCTAAGGAGATATGTGCAATTTTGGTTTCGCCCTTATCGTCGTATTGAAAGAAAAGCCCTTTACCATCTCCGTCCCATTGAATATTTGAAATATTACGGTCAAAATCACCCGACAGTAATTTAGCTGGGCCACCGTTAACATCACGCACATATAACTGATTCAATTGGTATCCTAATAATTTATCATCTAGGCCGGTATAGGCCATTTTAGTACCATCGGGCGATAGGGTGGGTGAATTATCAGGTCCATAACGGTCGGTAAGTTCCTTAATTTCATTGTTTTCTAAGTGAAGCGCATAGATTTCACTATCATTGGGTTCAAAAGCTTCATCCGGATTAAAGTTGGCGGAGAAGTATAAGGTTTTACCATCTTTAGACCATTCTGGCGCACCGTGGTCAAAATCGGTCATAGTCAGTTGTTTTGGTGTTCCTCCATCAATAGATAGGGTAAAGAGTTGCGTGTTTCCTCCTTTTAGATAACCTTGGCCATCTCCTCTATAGTTGAGTTTGTCAATGTAGGTAGGGGGTGTGTTCCATTTGGCACCTTCGGGCTTAGCAGGCATCTTAATGATAGACTTATTCGCTTTGGGTACGAACATGGTAAAGGCCAAATAACGGTCATCTGGCGACCAGCTTACCGCACCCGGTGATTTTGGTGTATTGGTCAGTGGAGCAATTTCCTTGGAATCCATCCACATGACAAAAAGTTTCATGCGTTCGTCCTGTCGGTTGGACTTAAAAATAATTTTATCTCCCTTGTGCGACCATCTCGGATAAAAGTCGTTTTGGTTACCAGTGGTAATTGGTCTGTTTTTGGAACCATCGATATTTACAAGCCAAATATTGGATAAATTCTTATCTGTCATCACATCCTTGAAATTCCGGACATAAAGAATTTGACTTCCATCTGGAGAAATCTGAGGGTCGGAAATGAATTCCATGTTATAGATATCTAACAGTTCTAAATGCGAAGTACTTTGCGAAAATGCCAAAGGTGTACTAAGGACTAATAGAAAAAGCAGTAATTTTTTCATAATGTTCTTTTTGGTGGTTGTCTTGATGTTTTTGAAGATAGTGATTAACTTCAAATAAATATAGTACTTTGGGGCAAATAGTAGTCACTTTAAAAAGAAGGGTGTATGAAAGTTTTATTTATAGGGGGAACAGGAAACATTAGTGCGGCATCTAGCCGATTGGCTGTTGAAAAAGGCGTAGAGCTATTTTTGTTGAACCGCGGAAATTCCAAAGCAACCATAAATGGCGCAACTGCTATTATTGGGGATATTAATAAACCAGAAGAATTAGACGAACTCAAAAAACATAATTGGGATGTTGTAGTCAACTGGATTGCCTTTACTCCGGCGGATATAGAACGCGATATCGCTCTTTTTAAGGGAAAAACAAAGCAGTACATTTTTATTAGCTCTGCATCCTGTTATCAAACCCCATTAAGCTACCCCGTCATTACCGAATCTACGCCGCTCTGTAATAATCTCTGGGACTATTCCCATAACAAAATATTGTGCGAACAACATTTACAAAAGGCTTATGCCGAGGAAAATTTTCCCATGACTATTGTGCGGCCCTCTTTAACTTATGATACCGTAATCCCAGTTGCTATAGGAGGTTTTGATAAATATAATGTCGTAGACCGAATTAAGAAAGGAAAGGAAATTATTGTTCACGGCGATGGTACCTCTTTGTGGACTGTAACCCATGCTGATGATTTTGCCAAAGGTTTGGTGGGTTTGTTGGGGCTTACACAAGCAATTGGTCATGCCTTTCATATCACCTCTGACGAGGTATTATCTTGGAATATGATTTATAAAATTTTAGCGGATGCTTTGGGAAAAGAAGCCAA
Source organism: Maribacter sp. R77961 (assembly GCF_044594925.1). Taxonomy (GTDB): domain Bacteria; phylum Bacteroidota; class Bacteroidia; order Flavobacteriales; family Flavobacteriaceae; genus Maribacter. The sequence continues at coordinate 706,395 of NZ_CP138991.1, forward strand.
GGTGGTACATATTGCCTCTGACTTTATTTGCAAGATAGCACCTTCCTTTACGGGAACACTTTTAGCCGATAAGGCTGAGAGCGTGCTATTTGACAATACCAAGATAAAAACCTTTGTTCCTGGGTTTAAGGCAACTATTCCTTTTGCCGAGGGTATTAAACGTACTTTGAAATGGTTAGAAGAACACCCCGAAAAACAAAATATTGATCCAGAAACAGAGGAGAAAATAAAAAATATACTAAGAGCTTACCAATCCATATAACGTAATAAGCAGGGTAAATCTTAAAAATAGACTTTAAATAATACCATGATGTTGAAAAGGTTTATTTCAAGCTCTTATAGTAAGATATTTAGTTCATATCTAAAATATTATATGTTATTGCTATTGGCGCCGAAGACTATTAAAATACAGAACCAACAACTTTCGGTAAGTAAATTCTTACTATTTTTTTTGTTTCTGTAAATCAGTTAATTAAAGTAATCTTTAAATAGGGATTATTGTATCTTATTTACATATATTTGAGAAACAACCAAACAGTTTTCTGCCCCCCCCAGCTGTTACTAAGCAAAACATAATGGATACAAAAATAGGTATTGGTTCTAGTAACCAAACCGTTTCAGAAAAGGCGGGAAAAGAAGCTGCAGAACTAGCGCTCGAAAACGGAAATATAGACAAAGCGGATTTTGCCTTGATATTTAGTGGGGGAAAACACAACCCGCATGAGTTTCTTAAAGGGGTAAACCAAGTCTTGCCGAACGTTCCTAAAGCCGGAGGATCATCGTTTGGTATTATAACGGATGAATTTATAGGCTATGATGGTTTTGAAGTTGGAGTAACTGTCTTTAGCTCAGATAAAATACGTTTTCAATGCTTTGCGGAAGGCGGATTAAATGAAGACGAGTTTAAAGTGGGTGATGTTTTAGGTCAGAAAATAAGTGAAGCTGTTACTGCTGATTCTAGAGGTTTATTTGTTTTTTACGACTCTAGTAAACAACAAAATCCACCCATGTTGAATTTTGCGACGCCGCTGTTTGCAGCTTTAGAGAAGCATCTTCCGAAAGAGCTTGTGTTAGCTGGCGGGGGTTTTTTGGCAGATATGATGCTAAGCTCTTGTTATCAATATCTTAACAATCAAGTTTATTCGCAAAATGCAATTGGTATTCTCATGTCTGGAGATTTTTCGATGGATGTAGCAATACTGCACGGATGCCAGCCCTGCAGTGATTATGTTACCATTACAAAAACAAACGGCCCTGTTGTTCTTGAAATCGATAATATGCCTGCGCTAGATGTTGTTGATGAATTGTTAGGACCTAATCATGGCATAGCTGTCAAAGATTTTGCAATGAACCTAACCCTTGGTGTAAACAGAGGCGATAAATTCGGTGAATTTAAGGAGCATGATTATGCCAATAGGCTCACTTTAGCCGTAGATGAACCAAATAAGGCGTTGGTAATGTTTGAGCCAGACCTTACTTCCGGTACCGAAGTTCAATTAATGAGACGTTCTTTGGACTCTAATTATGTAAGCAGTGTTATAAATAATTTAAAGGAAAAGTCAAATAAACCCTCTTTTGCATTCTATATTAACTGTGGAGGTAGGGCAATGCCGTTCTCAGGCGTAGGTTTTGAAGATGCAACCGAAGTACAAAATGCGCTAGAAGGTATTCCTTTGGCAGGTTTTTATTCTGGTGTTGAAGTGGCGAAAGTGGGTGATAAACTACAAGCCCTAGACTGGACAGGTGTTCTTTGTATATTTTCTGACCTTTAGTATTCTTTGATATGAATTCTCCAAAACATAGCGAAGCGGCACAAAAAGAAATTGACTATTATAAGTCAAGACTAAAAAAGTTAACTAGTTCTTATATGTCACTAGAATATAGGAATACTTCTTTAGCTAAAGATGTATTGGAGATGAGTGAGGGTTTACGGGTAATTTCAGAACTACAACACAAGACCAATGCTAGCCTTAAATTAGTAGAACTTTTAGATTCCCTTACAGAGAACATCAATGTTCGTTTAAAGATGGACGTAACTCTTTTACTAGTCCCTGAAAAGGAGGGTACCTTAGCCTATATTCCAAAATATATTAAAGCGTTTAATGGGTATGATATAAAGGGCATATTAAAAAGAAACATATCGTTTACGAAAGAGTTTGTAAAAAGCAGAACGTATTTAATCAGCGATAATGATAGTAATCAGGCTTTTATAGGATACTTAAGAGAGGTATTGGAGATTGATCATTTTATTTTATCCCCAATAATCAATAATGATGAAATAATAGGCTATATTTTTACAGGTAGGCGGGCACAACTCTTACAGACGGGTACAGGCCTAGTTTCCTATCATCATAACATCTTAGAAGCAATAGGCGCGGTCATCTCTGCGCTGCGAAGTCAGATAGATCGTAATGAAATATTAGAAAAGAAGGTAGCTAAAAGAACCGCGGACCTACGCAAAGAAAAGGAAATTAGCGAAAAACTTTTGCTTAATATTCTTCCATATGAAACTACTTTAGAATTAAAGAAAAATGGTTTTGCCAAGGCCAAGGATTATAACGTAGTCACGGTCTTATTTACTGATTTCGTGAATTTCACTAAATATAGTGAAGGTTTAAACTCACAGGAACTTGTTACGGAAATTGATTTTTACTACAGCGCTTTTGATAAAATTATAAGCAAATACGAAATAGAAAAAATTAAAACTATAGGAGATAGTTATATGTGCGCAGCAGGATTACCTGTAAAAAACTTTACACATGCCAAGGATGCTGTTAATACAGCACTAGATATTAGAGATTTTGTTGAAGAAATAAAGCGCAAGAGAATTAAGGAAAACAAACATTATTTTGATATTAGGATAGGGTTGCATAGCGGTCCCGTGGTTGCTGGTATAGTGGGTATAAAGAAATTTGCATATGATATTTGGGGTGATACTGTAAATATAGCCTCCCGCATGGAATCTAGTTGCGAAGCCGGAAAGATTAATATTAGTAAGGCTACTTACCAATTGGTAAAACAAGATTTTGAATGTATGCATAGAGGTGTGGTAGAAGTAAAGAACAAAGGTAAAATAGACATGTATTTTGTGGAACGATAATGTAAAATAATTGTTTGATTTATAAATAATTAACAGACCTGTTGGGCATATGAAGTATGGTTTGAGATAGCAGTAATTTTTAACCTATAAACAATACCCATGAGCCAATTTAACTTTCCTAGAATTAATTTCCACGGTAGTGTATTATTAGATGTAGGTACCGCAAATAACGGTAGGTTTCATCCTTTACGAGTCTACAATCAAAATTCCGCACTACCTTATGCTCCTCCACGAGTATATTTAACCAGCGCCCAAGTGGCCTATGTAAAAAAATGCCTACCACAGTACAAAATAGTAACGGAAAAAGAAGAATCCTATGTGGTAATAGATACCATTTCCTCTCCTGATATTTTTGTGGATTGGGCACAATGGAATCTTGGAACTTCTGATATAGACAAGGACTTTAAGCCCTTGTATGATTATGTGGTACTAGCAGAATATAACATAACTGAAGATTCAACGAATTGGATACAGCCAGGTTATTGGAACTATTTTGGTGATATGAGTGTATACACCGAGGATGTAAGAATTACTGGTGTGCAGTTGCCAAATGGTAATGGCGTCAATACTTGGACTCCGGGAAATACAGAAGGATGTCCTGATGTTTTGGCACAGATGTTAAATACATCACTTTCTTTTCACAGCGATTTTTTTGCAGAAAACCCTAGATCTTCGGCGGTCTTTTGTGATGTAGATAGTGTAGGGCAGACCTGTACGCAAATGTTTTATGGAAAGGTAGGTATTTACGATGATTCAAACGGAAAAGAAAAAAGCTTTTTCGAGGGGAAACCCTGTAAGTCTACCTTCAACTGGATGACCTTAAGCAAAGTTTTAAATTGGATGGACCCCAGTCTAATGCCAATAAGTGGGGCTACTTATTTTTATTCTACGATAGATCTTACTACGTGCGATTCAGAATTACAAACGTTATTGAACACCTATGCTGGTGAGAACGTTACGGCATTATCCATGAAAATATCGGTACATGAGGTATATGAGGTACATAATCCAGATTATAGTATAATGCCTAGAAAAGGTATTGGAAATAGCAGAACAACAATGCCTAAAAATCCAGCTAGAGTAGCTTTTTCAGGTTCAATTTGTCCTTTTGTAGAAGGAGATATGAAGACCAATACTATTGCTAGAATACTTAAAAACCCAAAGAATGTTCATATTCCGATTTGTACCGATAATAAGATTAAGGTACCCCCCGTTAAAATTAAAGGCAAGTTTATAAACGATAAGCTAACCATGCCTAAGACAGTGCAGTTACCTCCATGTTTTCTTAATCATGACAAGAAGAACAACCTCATTTCTTTAGATATTATAAATACCGTACCCGAATATGGTACGGATTTAGGTGAGCCTTATGATTACGGTGGTGATACTTCTATTCCACCCTTTACAAAATTTGAAAATTATGATCTTGGAACCCTAAGTTTATACTACCTGCCTGATGGCAGTAATGTTCCAACATTAATAGGAACACTTAATCATACCAATGATTATAATTATACTAATTTCATAAATGTAGGAGGGGTTTTTAATTTTAGCGTCTCACCACAATACGATGATTATACCAATGGATTATTTTATTTGGAGGCAAACGGTCAGCAAATAGCTAAAGAGGACGATTTTCTTTTTCTTTCCGACCAACAAGGGTCTTATGCAGAGCAATTTCAGGAAAATAGTGAGGGCTACATGTCGGATGGACTGCCCAAGGGACCAGTATTTATTAGGGTATTCAAAAGAGGGGTTCCTGTGAAAAAAGAAGAAAACTATCAAGGTTATGTGCAGTACGTTGGTAACGGGGAGCCAAAACCCATTACAGTGTATGACGGAATGACTTTTCAATACCCTGTAGATACGGCAGGGTGTTCTATGTATGCCTTTTATAAGAATCCTGAGCAATCTTTTGATGGTTCGTTATATGCTTTAAGTAACAGTTATTTCATAACCACAAGAGTTCTGGAACATAGTCAAAAATTAGCTAATTTATTGGAACAGCCAGAACTAAGTTTTAATGATATTTATGATAATGTGCTGGCAAATTACCACACGGTACTACCAATTATGAGCGCTATCTTACCCTTTAATGAAAAAACATGGCGAGAACCATGGGTGCTGCGAAGAATGCTCCAAATGATAGATGAAAAAAGTTGGAATGGACCTTTATATATGCCAGTTACTAGGGAACTGTCTACACAGCAGCGCCAACTATTACAAAAGTGGGCGGGCCAAATTCTTTAATTAAAGCAAAGTACACCATGAAAAATAAAATTTTGAGTAGTACCGTAGTGCTAACAATTATTTTGATGTCACTAAATGGATGTGATGAAAAAATAAAGCAAATGCCAGTAGTAAATTTAGCTACACATTTAAAAATGACCAAAGAAAGTAAAGAGGTTCCCGATTTGTTTCAGGTAAGTATTCAAGATTATAATATTGACTTTAAGATACCAGCGTTACAGAGTGCCGCGGTAGGTAACTATAACGATAATTGGATACTAATTGGGGGAAGAAAAGAAGGTTTGCATAGTATGGATAATGACCCGCCCGCCTTTAACACATTAAAGGCAAATGACTCTATTTGGGTCGTAAACCTTGAGAGCCGAACATGTGTAGGAGTCCCTGTTCCAAATATTTATGCAAGAAATCTTTCTGCTACCAGTCAAGAATATTATCAAGTTAACGATAAGTTATATATAGCAGGTGGTTTTACGGTAAAAGATACGGCCCAGGTGAGTGACTGGACTTCTGATATGTTTTTTGAAATAGATATTCCTTCTTTGGTTGATTATGTTGGTTCAGCAGGTGCTACACCTGCGCTAGACCAGGTATTTACAAAGAGTATTCAAAGTAATTTTGTTCAAGTAACTGGTGGCGAAATGATGGTGGCAAACAACAATTTCTATATCATAGGCGGTCAGAACTATACAGGAGCTTATATTCCGGGAAATACAGGGAAGTATACCAATGCCATACGAAAGTTTAATCTCCTTCAGGTCAATGGCATCTGGCAGTTAACCGATACATTATCAGTTGTAGATAGTGTAAATTTACATCGAAGAGATTTTAATATGACCGAAATCATGACTACAGAGGAAGTTGATTCCGTTGGTGCTGTAATCTATGGTGGTGTTTTTACTAAAAAGGATTTAGCATTTAGAAACCCTGTCTATATCAGCGGATTGGTCTCAGGTAATTTAGACGTAGAAGTAGATACCACTTTTCTTCAAAGAACAAATCTTTATACAGGTGCAAAGGTACAAGCGGCTATAGTTATTACCGATCAAGGCAGCTTTATTAATCACACTACTTTTTTGGGTGGCATTTCATACATGACACTAAACCCTGGCACCGATAGCTTAAGCGTTCCGGAAACTGGTAACGAACTTCCTTTTTCAAATGTAATAACTTCCTTTTTAACAGATGGTAGCTCATATTCTATAGAAAAAGTTCAACTTCCGCCTAACGAAATATTACCAACCTATTTGGGAACAAATGCTACATTTTTCCCCAAGGCAGGATTTGCTATGGAAGGGCATCCTGCGCTATTGGATTTAAATAGAATTTTTAATAATTCCAACGCAGATAAATCTGTTTCAATAGGCTATCTGTATGGTGGTATTAAGTCGCCTGTACCCAATACAATTACCTCCAATGGCCATCGAAGCACATCCGTTAATAATAAACTGTATGAGGTTTTCATGACCATGAAGCTTCCGGGAAGTGACTAATTTTTTGAAGTACGTAATACGGTATCTTTTGAAAGATTTTAGATGTTATTTACACGCTGAGATTTATCTAAAAATAAAGAACAGGGATGATTTCGGTAAAAAAAATGCACTTATTATTAGTTAAATGCAAATTTAAGTAGGGTATAAATGACGCTTGCACCCAGTAAAGCAAAAAGCCCAATGGCTAAAAATTTGATAGCCCTATCCACACATTTAAATTTGTACGCAGAAATTTTTGAAATTATATAAATCTGCTGGCCTAAATGATCAAAAAGTTCTTCTTCCTTAAGACTGATGTCATAGAAAGTTTGCGAGAATTCATGTATTGTTCCAAATTTTGATATAATATCCCCAAAAAAGAAGATATTCCTATCATAATTAGCTTCAATCTTTGGTATAAAACAACGCACACTGAAGTAGATAGAGATAATGGTACATAGCAACCAAAATCCTAAAAGAAAGAATACCAGTAGATTACTGCTATCATCTGCTAGTACCAGGGCAATGTTCTGATAGGCAATGTTTAGTAAGATACCATAGAAAGATAATATAAGACCAGCTTTTATCTCGGAAGCTTTTATTAAGCTAAATACATAATTGATACTTCCCCAGTAATGATCTACCAGTTCCTCAGTATGAGGACTTTTACCCTTGAGTAATACGCTTTTGTTCTCCTTTGGTTTATCTTTCATTACCTTAGTTGGTTAAACCTTAACACCTCATTTCTAAGGTAAGAGTTTGCTTTTAAGTTCTTGTAATTTCTTCTTTTTGATAAAAGAACGATTACTCTTTGCAAAGGAGGTGTGGTAGGTATGATTCTCTAAAAAAGTTACTTGTGTCTGTAACCACTCTTCATCCGTTTCTAATACGTTGAAGTAAAGGAATTCTTGGTATAATTTCTCACTTAACGCATCATAATCGTCTCTTCCAAGATAATCTAAATCTGCATCCGCTAGGATTTCCTCATAAAACGTGGTGGGCTGCTGAGGTACTTTGGTTGCTCTTATCATACCGTTTATTGCAGTTATCTCTCGTTCGCTCAACTTTTTTTCAAGAAAAGGTTTAATTTCTGTTATCCCTAACTCTTCATGGTTAACCGGCGAAACTAAATATCCGATATCATGACTTATTGCAGCAATCCTAATTAAATCCCCATTGTCTTTATCAATATTATAATGTCTAATGTACTTATTGCAAATGTTAGCTACATCAATTGTGTGAGATAGGCTATGGTAGGTAAGATGGTCTGGCCACTTATCTTTCATAAAGGAGAAAATGTCCTTACATAGTTCTGGGTAATTTTCTTTATTCTGTAATTCGTCAACCATTTCCTGGAAACGTATAATTTTTTAAAAAGCTTGATATACAATTTACGATTTAAAGTGCAAACTTGTAATTTGTTTTCTAAATAATTATAAATTTTCAAATCAAATATTCTTTGTCTATCTACAATTAAGTTCAAAAGTAGATTTATTGTTTGTAAGAGGTTATGAGTTGGTTACGGTTTGGGTTAGTTCTTAATGGGCACTTCAGGTAAATTATCATAAAGTTCCTTACTAGCAGCTTCATACTTATCTCCTGCAACCCAGGTTGGGGTAGTGGGGTCGTTGCCTATCTGCCTTCCCGCTAAGACATAGGCGCTAAAAAATTTAAACAAGTAGTCGTAGTCCAAGGTGTTCGCCTCATCACCTGGTCGGTGATAATACTTGGTAACGTCACCGTCAAAAGATGAAAACCCAAGTGAAAATGTGGGTGCAGGGATACCTTTTTTAGCAAAGTTCACATTATCGCTCCTATCAAATAAACCTTGTTCTTTTGCAGGGTCTTCAATAGCTTTCAAACCAAAGGTTGTGGCTGCAGAAGTAATATTTTTTTCGGCAGTGGTTCTTGTTAATCCTACGATGGTCGCCAATGAGGTATCATTATAACCACCATTATCACTGTTAAAACAATAGACCATTTTATTAAGGGGCAATACCGGATTTTCCACATAATACTCGCTACCCAAAAGTCCTTTTTCTTCACCAGTAAATAGAATGAATAAAGCGGAACGTTTGGTGGGGTATTTGGCCAAATTTTGGGCCATGCTCAGTACGGTTGTAGTTCCTACTGCATTATCTCTGGCCCCATTGTATATGGTATCACCTGTTTCATCCGGCGTTCCTATTCCAACATGGTCATAGTGCGCAGAATAAATGATATATTCCTCTTTAAGTTTCGGGTCCGTACCTTGAACCACTCCAATAACGTTTTGGGAGATGACCGGCTCTTCTTGCTTTTCACTAAGGGAAACTCTTGCTTTTACTGTTTTAGCACTTTCCAATTCTTGTGCCATAATGCCCGCGGCGTCCAAAGCCCAAATATGTGCTATGCCATTCGCTTCTTTTTCCTCTTCGTTATCCCCAGCTACCATTAATCTAGCTTCATTGAAATTATGTTCAATAAAACCCCACATATTCGTATCTGTGTCAAGGAGTTCAATTATAGCGACAACTCCATTCGCTTGAGCAATTTTTTGTTTTTCTGTGCGTAATCCAAAAGCAGCTCTAGCATCCTTAGTATCCGGACCTCCAGCTTTTACGATAATTACTTTTCCCGTTACATTTTTTCCAGTATAATCATCTGCTAAGCCGTGATTAAGGAATACGGCATCACCCTCAACTCTTGTTTGAGCAGGGTTTATGAGCGCATAGTCGGTAATTTTGGTATCGTTTATTTGGATACTGACCTCAGATGGCGGAGATACACTTTTCAACTTTACTTCTTGGTAATACGTTCCCGTTTTAGGATTGGGTTTTACACCATATCTACGGAATGCATTAGCGAGGTAGGAAGCAGCAATTTTTAGTTCTGGAGTGCCCGTTGCACGTCCTTTTAAGAGGTCGTCGGCCAAGAAATAGATATGACCTTCAATAGTGGATTTATTGACGGTCTCTTTCGTTTTTTCTATATCTGTTTGAGCATAGATGGAACACGAACAAAATAGGGCGAGCAGTATTGAATAGCTTTTCATGGTTGTAGTTGATTAATGGTTGGTTTAGATATAAGTTTGAAGATAATCAATTGAATACGAACCTAGTGCGTAAAATTTTAAAATTAGCTAATAATATCTCCTGGTATTACCTCCTCTATAATCTCGCCCTCGTTTTCATACACATAATAGGAATGATTGTCCGCATCTAGCGATACGGATTTAGCTACCTCTTCATTTATAAAATGAATGGCGGAACGGTCATCACAGGCATAACCAGCTGTTAAATCTCCATTAAGGATATTAGAATGATATAATGGCCGTCTAGACTTCTCCGAGTTATAATGCGGGCAATGACTTTTGTCAATAAATCGCATTCCCTCAACGATACTTAATTCCGCTGGACGAGAATCTGTTGTGCCTCCGTTAAACCAACACAAAGAACCGGCGCTACCGCCGCCCATAACAACACCGTTGTTATACGCTTTTTCTAAGGCTTTATCTATGCCCTGAGCCTTCCATATGGCCAGCATATTAAGGGTATTACCACCACCAACAACAATAGCATCCATTTTACTGATTATAGCCTCAAAAGTTTCTTTGTCATCATAAGAATTTACCCAAACTTTTAGAACATGTGGTGTTACATTCAACGCATTACAGACTTCATGGAATCGTTCTATATAGCCTTTGTCGTCTCCGCTGGCGGTAGGAATGAAACATATGTTAGGCTTATGCTTTCCCGTGGCTTCCGCCATGTAGTTTAAAAAGGGAGCAGTATGCCTGCCGCTGCCATAAATAAATAGTTGTCTTTGCATTTGGTATAAGTTCTAGTATAAGGTATGAACTTACCACTTAAAGGGAACTTTTCAAAAAATATACTAATACTAGGAGTTTGTTTTTCCAGATGACCCTCCGTTGTTTCTGTTCCTGTTGGAATTTCTATTGTTTTTACCCCTATAATTTGAATTACCGGAACGGTTCCTGTTTCTGTTGTTCTGGGAACGATTAGTGCTTTTTGGTCTCCTTGGCTGACTTGGACTATCTTGCTCAGTAACCCCATCTGTAAATGGATGTTCTGGCATGCGGGGTACTTGCTGTTTTATCAATTTTTCAATAGCTCTTAAATACGGTCTTTCTTCGCTATCACAGAAAGAAAGGGCAATACCACTGGCACTAGCGCGACCAGTTCTACCAATGCGGTGCACATAGGTTTCCGAAACGTTCGGCAAATCGTAGTTCACCACAAGGGAAAGTTCTTCAACATCAATACCGCGAGCAGCAATATCGGTAGCAACAAGCACTTTTAGTTTCCCTTCTTTAAAAGCACCTAGTGCTTTTTGTCTGGCAGTTTGTGACTTATTACCATGTATTGCGGCCGATTGAATATCTGCCTGTGCCAATTTTTTCACAATCTTGTTCGCCCCATGTTTTGTACGTGAAAAAACAAGTACGGATTCATTGGGTTTTTCCTGTAGCAAATGCACTAATAGTTTAGGTTTGTTGGGTTTGCTCACAAAATAAACTCCTTGCTCCACCTTTTCGGCCGTTGCCTGTTCTGGTTTTATAGTGACTCGCTCAAAATCTCCGAGCATTTTAGTGGAAAGCTCCACAATTGTTTTGGGCATAGTGGCAGAGAAAAAGAGCGATTGCCGTTTAGGGGGTAACTTGGCAATTATCTTTTTTATATCATGGATAAAACCCATGTCCAACATCTGGTCGGCCTCATCCAACACAACGAATTCCAAGTCTCTAAAGGTAATAAAACCTTGGCTCATCAGGTCTAGTAGACGCCCAGGTGTGGCGATAAGGATATCTATTCCTCCACGTAAGGCATTTACCTGTTTTCCTTGTTTAACGCCACCAAAAATAACGGTATTTCGTAAGCCTGTATGTTTGCCATACGCAGTAAAACTTTCCCCAATCTGTATGGCAAGTTCTCTTGTAGGTGTAACTACCAAAGCCTTTATTTTACGTTTATTCTGGCGTAGTGATATCCTTTCGTATAAATGGTGAAGAATAGGAATGCCAAAAGCTGCAGTTTTTCCGGTTCCCGTTTGAGCCACTCCCAATAAATCTTTCCCTTTCAGTAAGATAGGTATCGCTTGTTCTTGAATTGGTGTTGGTTGGGTATAGCCTTCGGTTTTTAAGGCTTTCAGTATAGGTTCGGCCAGGCCGAGTTCTTTAAAGGTCATATGTATTTATCTGCTGCGAAGATAAGCTTATGCTTTATAAAAAATTCTTTATTATTCATTAAGTATCAAGTATATCGATTGTGTATATTTCTACTATGCTAATATTTTGGAATTTAACATTAAAATTATCTTTTTTAACAACATTTTTTTGTAGGAATTATCTTCGTTAAAGTATTTTTGTGCGCTTATGATGAAGAAAACTTTTCCTACGACCCTTTTAGGCATATTTTTATTGATGCAGGTTCAGGTAACCAGTAGTCAAGATACTTTTGCAGATAATTTTGACGTTCGAAGCTATTCCAATAATGATGGCTCGGTAAATTTCTCGGGAACCTGGCAAGAGACAGGAGAGACTACTAATTCCACAGCGGGGAGAATACAAATTAACAATAATGCAAGTAATCGTAGACTGCGCTTTACAAATTTAGATACGAGATTTATTACGCGTAGCCTTGATTTATCAGCCTATGAAAGTGCGACATTAACGCTAGATTTTGAGCGCACCAATGGTGATGAGAGCCTTACGGTTCAGTTGTTTAACGGAACTAACTTCGTAGACGTGGGGATCCTATCAGGAACGGGGAGTTTTACCCACGATTTGAACCCCAATGAAATAAGTGCCAATTCTGCCATACGATTTATTGCCACCGATGGTGATTGGGATGTGAGCGACGAAACCATATTCATCGATAATTTACTATTCACAGCACAGCTGGCCAACCAACCGCCCACAGTTACGGCCACTGGCAATCAAATTTATTGCCCAGGCAGTTCTGTTCCGATAGCAGAAAGTATAAATATAAACGACCCAGACGACACTGGTACTACTGCCATGTACATTCAAATCTCGAGCGGTTATGTAAATGGAGAGGATGTATTGGCACTTACAGGCACTCATCCGAATATTACCGCCGTATGGGATGTTGCCCAAGGAAAACTTACTCTTCAAGGGCCCGCAACATATAGCGAATTTGAAGCGGCCATTTTAGCTACGGAATTTTCCTCAAGTGCTGCAAGCCCCAATGGTACAAAGCAATTTTCCATTTCAGCTGGTGATGCTAACTTTCTACCGAGCACACAGCATTACTATGAATTTGTATCCGACCCAGGTATTACCTGGACCGACGCCGAAATAGCAGCAAGCAATAGGCGTTATTTTGGCCTACAAGGATATTTGACAACACTAACTTCGCAACAAGAGGCCGATTTTTCTGGATCTCAATCGCAAGGTTCAGGTTGGATCGGGGCTAGCGATGATGCTGTGGAAGGAGAATGGCGATGGGTCACTGGTCCTGAGGCAGGCACACAGTTTTGGAGCGGTGGAGTGGATGGAACCGAATTGACATTTGCATTTTGGAACAATAATGAGCCAAATGAATTTCCTGACGGACCTTCGGTTCCCGGTCAAGAAAATTATGCCCACATCACCGATAACAGTGTCGGTATTCAAGGGTCATGGAACGATTTGCCCAATACAGGGGGAAGCGATGCTTTTGCTGCCCAAGGATATGTGGTGGAATATGGGGGGCTTAATGGTGACCCTGTGCTGAACCTGACTGCGGTAACATCTATAACAATTGATGACCAAGGTCCAACTTGGGTTACTTTAAGTGGTGCTTTGGATGAAAATTTTCAATGTAACCAGGACGTTCCCAGTTTGCCTGTATGTACGGATTTGAATACAACTTTTTTTAATGAAAATCAATTTTCATGGGGCTTTGGTCTTCAAAACAATACATCGGCACAGGTGGATAATTGGGAAATCGTTATTACCAATGCGGATTACCAATTAGATGCTTCGCAGTTAACCAATCCTTCTGCTTTCGTTTACACGGAAATTGATAATGGAAATGGCACTTATGATTATACTTTTACCGGAACTTCGCCCCTTCCTCCCTTTAGCCAGATCCCTGGTGGAAATATTGAATGGCCAGGCGTTAATTTTGGTTTTGACCCTAGCTCTGACGGAATAACCATTTTTTGCGGAACGGTATCTTTTACACCGCCAGTAGCAATCGATAATTGTGGAGGAAACGTCGAGGTGACCATTGTAAGTGATACTGTTACCAGAGATAATGGTCCCAACGATTCCGAACGGGTGATTACGTACCAAGCTACCGATGAAAATGGAAATGTGAGCGTACCCTTCACAAAAACGATAACAGTACTCGATACTACTCCGCCTACGGCCTCTGGTCTAACGGATATAAACGTATTTTGTTCGGCTAATGTACCGGCTCCAGATGTTTTATTGATTACCGATGAGGCCGATAATTGTGAGGGTACACCAACAGTAAGTTTTATTAAGGATATTAGCGATGGAGGTGCCAATCCGGAAACCATTACCAGAACATATCGTGTCGGCGATATTACCGGAAACACCTTTGATGTATTTCAGAACATCATTATCAGTAATTTTACTATAGACGCTCAGCCTTCGAACGTTACGTCAATCGCAGGCAATAGTGTTTCATTTTCGGTAACCGCATCAAATACGGATTTGTATCAATGGCAAGTGAGTACGGATAATGGGGGTTCTTTCACCAATTTAACTAACGATGCAGATTATTCCGGAGTTCAAACAATCGATTTGGTGCTTAGCGCAGCGGCCGTAGAAAGAACAAAAAATGGGTATTTATATCGGGTTTTGGTGTCTAACTCGGCAAGTACGTGCCCCCCATTTGCATCTAATAGTGCATTGTTACGTATTGGTGTGGGCACTGTAATTACGAACAAGAGAATTACTACTCGTGTAAAAGCTAATTAAAGACTAATAAATTTGGTTATAAGTCAGCAATGGCTGCTTCTGCACAACGCTCCCCATCCATAGCTGCGGAAACGATACCGCCAGCATAACCCCCGCCTTCTCCACAAGGAAAAAGCCCCCTTATTTCAGGATGCTCCAGTTGTTCGTTTCTAGGAATGGTTATTGGGGACGAGGTTCTGGACTCTACTCCGATAATATTCGCCTCGGCCGTATAATAGCCTTTCATTTTTTTTCCGAATTCGGCAAATCCTTGTCTTAATCTACCGCCTATAAGTTTGGGCAGTAAGGAGTGCATTGGTGCCGAGTTTAAACCTGGTTGGTAGGAGGTAGGGTTAAGGTCCTTAGAAATAGTACCTTCTACAAAGTCCGTTAAGCGTTGCGCAGGAGCCGTTTGGCTTCTTCCGCCGGATGTGAATGCCAATCTTTCTAAGTTTTTCTGATATTCTAATCCCTTTAAGGCTCCAAATTTTTCAAATTTGGTAATATCCTCATCAACATTTATTTCCACGACAATGCCAGAATTGGCATATCGATTATTTCGTTTCGATGGGGACATTCCGTTCACTACCACTTCACCCGGTGCTGTAGCTGCGGGAACTATAAAACCTCCCGGACACATACAGAAGGAATACACACCTCTATTTTTAACCTGATGTACCAAGCTATAAGCTGCGGCAGGCAAAAGTTCATCTCGCTCACCCTTACAATGATATTGTATAGCGTCTATAATGTGTTGTGGATGTTCTACGCGAACACCCATGGCAAAAGACTTGGCTTTAAGGGCAATTTTTTTATCATTTAGGAGATAAAAGATATCGCGAGCAGAATGGCCTGTTGCTAAGATGACACGATCCACCTGCATTTCATCAGTTTCGTTTAAAACAATAGATTTGATGGTGTTGTTACGGATTGTAAAATCGGTAACTTTTGTATTAAAATGTACCTCGCCACCACGTTCAATAATCGTTTCACGGATATGTTGCACAATTTTGGGAAGTTTGTTCGTGCCTATATGTGGATGAGCATCAACAAGGATTTCTTCCGTTGCGCCGTGGTATACCAGACTTTCAAAAACCCGTCTCACATCTCCACGTTTAAGACTTCTCGTATATAATTTACCGTCAGAATAGGTGCCAGCACCGCCTTCGCCAAAGCAATAGTTAGAATCTTCGTTAACAGTGTGGTCTTGGTTGATGGCTTTTAAGTCTCGTCTTCTTTCTTGAACATTTTTACCACGTTCTAAAACTATGGGTTTATATCCTAGTTCCAAGCAGCGCAGGGCAGCCCACATTCCCGCAGGACCAAAGCCGATGATGTGAACTTTTTTAGATTTTGAGACATCTTTATAATCAAAAGTATAGCTGTCTTTTGGAATAGCTTCATTCACGTAAGCCAATAGTTTATAATTGAAAACGATTCTTGGCTTTCTTGCATCAATAGATTTCCTCAGAATTTTCAAGAAGAATGTTTGCTCCTCAAGACCTAAGTATTTGGCAGCTTTCTTCTTTAGAATGCCCTCTTGGGCTTCCTCTTCTAATGATAATCGTATTTGTAGTGTTTTAATCACAATGTAAAATTACCGCAATTCGGTAGCTTAAATCAACAAGTCGGTAGTTCTTTTTTTAAAATAGCAGCATTTTAAGGGAGATTTGCTCCATAAATAATAACAAGATTCGATAACATGAAAAAAATAATGACGCTTTCAGTATTCTTTTGTTTTCTAGTGCTTACAGCTCAGGAAAAGACGCGTGGTAGGATTCAACTTCAAATTGATAATATAGCCAATGACGAGGGTCAGCTATTAATAGGGTTGTACGATTCAGAGACCAATTGGTTAAATAAGATTTATGTGGGAAAGGTCGCTGCAATCTCAAACGGAACGGCAGCGATTAGCTTTGAGAATATACCCTTGGGAGTTTATGCTATTTCTGTTTTTCATGATGAAGATAATAATGGTAAGTTGAAAACCTTTCTTGGGATACCAACAGAAAGTACGGGTTCATCTAATAATGCACCAGCAAGATTTGGACCTCCAAAATGGGAGGATGCAAAATTTACACTTACCGAGAAAACAGTTTATCAAGAAATAACATTATAACCAAAACCATGAATCTTAAATCAGATATTATGAAAAATAGCATTACAATAGTAGCACTATTACTAACGACCCTTTCTTTTGCTCAAGACCAATATACCAAAGGAATGCAAAAAGCTTTTTCTTTATGGAGTGAAGGTAAATCTATTGAAGCCGCGAATATGTTTGAACGAATAAGCACGGTTGAACAGGACAATTGGTTACCCTACTATTATGTTGCCCAAATAAATACTATTGTTTCTTTTGGTGAGAAAGATGAAAAGAAATTAAAGCAACAGTTAGATAAGGCACAAGAGTTTATAGACATAGCGAAGGCGATATCCCCAGATAATCCAGAAATAATGGTACAACAGGCCATGACGCATACCGCTTGGATTGCTTTTGATGGTGCCACCTACGGAATGACTTTGTCAGGCAAAGTAGCGGCGCTGTATGCAAAGGCCGAGCAATTGGCTCCTGACAATCCAAGAGTTGTTTTCTCCAAAGCGGAATGGGATATGGGTTCTGCACGCTATTTTGGGCAGGACATTACGCCTTACTGCGCAGATGTTGAGCGTTCGTTAGAACTTTTCGCTAACTTTAAAGCGGAAAGTAATTTTCATCCCAGCTGGGGTGCCGATAGGGCGAAAGCCACTTTAGAAAACTGTGGTAAAAAATAAGCGCATACGTGAATAAATTCTTGAAACATTTGGGAAATGCTTGGTTGGTAGGGACCTTGATATTTATAATTATCATGGCAATACTCTACGCAAGTGGTGTTTATCCTAACGGGATAAGTTGGGCCCAAGCTTGGGAAGAGTATTATGAGGGTATGATTTTTTCATTGATTATCTATTGTGCCAACGCCATTTGGATTCAATATTTACTCACCACTTACAAGTATGAACTTTTTACTGCCAAACGATTTGTTATGGCCATTTTAGGAAACATTGGATTTTCGCTTATAGGAATTTTTATCTCAAAACTCATTCTATTAGTAGGGATTCAAAACCAGCCTTTAATGGAATTTTTAGGAAATCAAAAAATCGTTGATTACAGGATTTCTCTTTTAATATCCATCGTCGTTGCCCTGATATTCTACTCCGTATGGTACTATAAGTATCGTCAAGAGAACAAGGTCAAAGAACAAAAGATAATTGCAGGAACGGCCGCAGCCAAGTTTGATGCCCTAAAGAATCAGTTAGACCCTCATTTTCTTTTTAATAGCTTAAATGTGTTAACGAGTCTTATTGACGAGGACCCCCATCAAGCTCAAAAGTTTACCACTTCCTTATCAAAGGTATATCGCTATGTACTGGAACAGAAAAATAAAGACTTGGTCTCGGTAGATGAGGAGCTGCAGTTTGCACGCACCTATGTTAAGCTCTTAAAGATGAGGTTTGAGGATAGTATTATTTTAGATATTCCAGAAAAAGCTATGAATCCAGAAGCTAAAATAGTGCCACTTTCCCTTCAATTACTATTAGAAAATGCTGTAAAGCACAACATTGTCACTTCCTCAAAACCTTTACATATTCGTATTTATGAGAAGGAGGGCTTATTAAAGGTTACCAACAATCTACAAGAAAAACAAGTTGTTAAAAAAAGCAGCGGTGTAGGCCTTCAGAATATTAAACAGCGTTATGACCTCTTAAGTAATAGAAATATGGAGATTTTCAATGACGGTACCAACTTTACGGTACAGCTCCCTATGCTCACCCAACAAGTTTCCGAAGTAGAAACCCAAGAGGAATTTATTGATGATAAACGTTACCAAAAGGCAAAAGAGAAAGTTGAAGCGGTAAAGGGTTTTTACGGTAATCTAATTGCTTACTGCATTGTTATTCCTTGCCTTGCCATATTGAATTACAAAACAACAAGTTTCCCTTGGGTCATATTTCCTATTTTGGGATGGGGTTTTGGACTACTTACTCATGGTATGGAAGCATTTGGCTATAATCCGCTTTGGGGAAAACGCTGGGAAGAAAAGAAGTTACGGGAACTTATGGATAAGGAAGATTTTTAGATTTCAGTATTCAGTAAACAGTGAGCAGTATTCGGTATTCAGTAAACAGTTAGCAGTATTTAGTATTAGGTGTTTTTTATCTATTTTCTAACATCTCATATCCACTATAGCCCATGCAGTATGCAGATTAAAGCATTTTATCTCTAATAACCAATAACCAACAACCAACAACCAACACCAACAACGAACAACGAACAACGAACAACGAACAACGAAAAATATCCATTTCATCAATCCATCCTAAAAAATCCACAGTTCGGTAGTTCCTTTTTTAAAAACATGTGTTCTTTAGTGATATTTGAAGTGTAGCTAACAACAAAGCTAATGTTTAATAATAGTAAAATAAATAGCATGGAAAATTCAAACGAGTATAAGTATAGAAGAGCTAAAGAAAGAGTAGGGGCCATTAAATCTTTTTACAATAATCTTTTAGCATATTGTATCGTAATCCCATTTTTAGCTTGGATAAATTATAACACCACTGGCTTTCCGTGGGTCATATTTCCAGCGTTGGGATGGGGAATAGGGTTAGTAGGTCATTGGGCCAATGCCTACGGGTACAATCCCATTTTAGGAAAGAACTGGGAAGAGCGCAAGATTAAGGAGTTAATGAACAGTAACGATTTTTAGGGAATCGCTTATATTTAAGAATTGATTTACTTATTTTAATAATGAAAGCCATCATGGAACAAAGGAATAGAGAGGACAAATATTTTAGAGCAAGGGAGCGCGTAGACCAAATTAAGAAGTTTTATTCCAGCTTATTATCTTATGTTGTGTTTATTACCCTGTTGGGAGGACTTAATTATTGGATAGATGAGTGGAGGTATCCTTGGTTTTTATGGGCTGCTTTTGGATGGGGAATAGGTCTGGTTTTTCAAGCGGTTAAAGCATTTGGTTTCAATCCCTTTTTCGGAAAGGACTGGGAAAATAGAAAAATTAAGGAGTTGATGGAGAATGATGATGAATCAAAAAAATGGAAATAATGAAAACAGATAGAACAAAGTTGAATCGCGCTAAAAAGCGATTAGAAGAATTGAAAGGATTTTATTGGCATTTAGCTGCTTATATAGGGGTTAATTCCTTTATTACTATTTCAACTATAATAGGAAGAATGAGCAACGGGGCTTCATTTCTCGAAGTATTGGATTTTGGCACTTTTGCAGTATGGTTTTTCTGGGGTATAGGCCTATTTTTTCACGGGATGAAGGTCTTTTCTCATAATCCAATTTTTTCCAAAGCATGGGAAGAACGTCAAATTCAGAAATACATTGAAAAAGACAAACAACAAGCTGAAAAATTTAGATAGGATGCAACCGAATTATCAACAATCAGAAAAATTCTTAAAAGCTAAAAAGCAGGTAGAGCATATTAAAAATTTCTATAAACACTTAAGGGTTTATATTATTATTAATTGTTTGTTACTGTTTTTAAAATTCAATCTCATAGATTGGTTTAAAGATGATTATGAATGGATTCAAAATCCTGGCTTTAGTGATTGGGTGAGCTGGAACATCATAGGGACACCAATAATTTGGGGTTTAGGTCTACTGGCACATGCCGCATACGTCTTTAAATTCGGGGCAAAATCTTGGAAGGAATTAAAGCCGGAGTTTCTAAAAAAGTGGGAAAAAAGACAATTGGAGAAGTTTTTGGAAGAGGAAAATAAAAATGGTTAATATGGAAGAAGGCACAGAGAAAGTAAGATTAGAAAATGCACGTCTTCGAGTATCAAAACTTAAAGGGTTTTACACCCACCTCACCGTATACTTAGTTATAAATATTGCTTTGGTACTCCTAAAACTAATTGGTAACTCGTATTATGGAGAAACTTTTATGGGTCCCCTTTGGCACTTTAGCACATTTGCGACATGGGTTTTTTGGGGTATAGGGTTATTTTTTCATGGTCTAAAGGTTTTCTCTAGTGGTTCCGTCCTTGTTAAAAACTGGGAACAACGTCAGATTAAGAAATACATGGAAACAGATAAGAATGAGACCGAAAAGTTGGGATAGGTAAAAGGTGCGTTTATTAATGATTAAGCTTAGGAAGAATGAAAATGGATATCACTAGCGTCTTAATACTAGTTCATGCTATAACCGGAGGGGTGGCATTGGTGGCAGGGGCATTTGCAATTGCAAGTAGAAAAGGGAAATCCATACATAGGATGGGAGGAAAGTTGTTCTTTTACTCCATGCTCATCTCTGCACTTACTGCTTTGATACTATCAGTTATGCCGGGTCATGAAAATTCGTTCCTATTCTGCATCGGAATCTTTAGCCTTTATTTTTTGATTGCCGGTTTTAGGGCATTAGGCTATAAAAACAGTGTTGATAAGCTACGGTACGATAAATTACTATCTATATTAGTTATCCTCATAAGTCTGGCAATGATGCTATATCCAATCTTATTGGAAGGAGCAGTTCATATTGTCTTAATGGTTTTTGGGATAGTAGGGTTATTATTTGGACTTCGAGATTTTTCTAACTATAAGACTCCAAAAAAGCTAAAACAGAATTGGTTAAGAATACATTTAGGTAAAATGATGGGGGCTTATATCGCTGCCGTATCTGCTTTTTTGGTTGTAAATCAATTTTTGCCCACACTGTTAAATTGGTTTCTACCAGCGGTATTTGGTGTTATTTTTATTGTGTATTGGATTAATAAAATTAAAAAGAAAGATAAAGCTATAGAAAGATGAACGTAATTATAATAGAAGATGAAAAACCGGCTGCGCGAAGATTAGGAAGATTATTAGCAGAATTGGATGTACCGGTCACTACCATGTTACATTCTGTTGAAGAGTCGATTATTTGGTTTCAAGAAAATGAACACCCAGACTTAATTTTTTTAGATATTCAATTGTCAGACGGGTTGTCATTTGAAATATTCGATGTAATCGAAGTTAAGAGTGCCATCATATTCACCACGGCCTATGACGAGTATGCATTACAGGCCTTTAAGTTAAATAGCATAGACTACCTACTAAAGCCTATTGACGATGAAGAATTGGAAAGCGCCGTTAAAAAATTTAAAGCCTTAAAACCTAGCACTCAAAAAATGGCGTTGGATTTTGAGGATATAAAGAAGCTACTTGTAAATCCGCTGGAAAGAGAATACAAAAAGCGATTTACTGCGAGAGTAGGGCAACACCTTAAGATTATTAATGCCGATGAGGTTCAGTGCTTTTATAGTGAGAATAAGGGAACCTATGCGGCTACGGTAGATGGTAGAAATTATCTTCTTGATACTACGCTAGAAAATTTGGAAAGTGAATTAGAACCCAAACTATTCTTTCGGGTAAGTAGAAAATTCTACGTGAACGTTAACCACATTAAAGACATTATATCTTACACGAATTCTCGTCTTCAAATTAAACTTACCAATTTTTCAGAGCAAGAAATTATAGTAAGTAGGGAACGCGTAAGGGACTTTAAGTTATGGTTAGAGTAAATAAATATAATTATTTGAAAAACAATATATTAAATAACTAATATAGATTTTATCGATACTATTTTATAGGCTATTCTCCGGGTTGTTCAATTCTATTTTCATCGAAGGAAGAAGGTAATAATTTCGGAATCAATTTTATAAAAATTGGTAGAAGAACCGCACCTCCAGGCAAAAGAAAAATAGCAAGGGAAGGAATGCTCTTAAATATATCCAATAACTGGCGTTGCACTTTTTTCTTCTCTTCCTTACTAAGGTCTTTAACCGTAGATTTTGATAACAAGGCAACCAACTCTGCACTTTCGGATAGTTCTTTTTGCAGTCGCTTACTATTTCTCAGAATTAGACGGTTTACCAATCGGCCCATATTGTCATAGAACTGTATGGCCAAATTTTGGTCTTTTAAGAACGGAATTGTTTCACCATTGGTTATGAAAAAATTGGTTACATGTCCCAGTGCCTTTTGTATATGTTCGTAAGAAAATCCTAAATCTTTTCCTATACCATAAATAAATTCAGACTCTTTATATTCCAAAGAATTATCTTCCCAAACGGTTAAACAAGCCATATCCAATAGGTAGGCATTCTCCCATTTAGAATCGTTCGCTAAAAGTACATTTCTGTAAGAACCATCAAAGTGTTGGTCATCACCATTAATGAAAGTCAATGAAGAGGCTAATAATTGTGCCAGCTTTTCATCCTTTTTGTTCTTTTCTTTTGAGTTTAAAGCATGGTAGGTAACATTTATGGCCAAGTATTCTAGTTTTTGGGCATGTTTTTTTATGCCATCTACCTGTACTAAGTACCTCCTGAAAAGCAAAACATCAATAAATAATAAAGAATTGGTGATGAAACTATTAAAGGTTTTACTGATAATATTATCCTCTAAATAAACACGGGAATCTATAAGTTTCTCCAGTTTGGAAGAGGTTTTATTCCCAGTAAAAATCTTTCCAAGAAATGACACTTGATTCACTTCTAGCGTTTCATAGAACTTAAATATACATTCCAAAAAAGCATTAAATTCCGCATTTGGATTTTTATCGGTAAAGGTGAAATATAATGCGCTGAGTAAATTTATTTTTGCTTTCTCGTCTTCTGCTAATTTGTGTTCCAATTGCACATAGGATGGTAGACCAGAATTTATCCCGTAAACAAACCCTGTCTTTCTTAGACCGTAGTATAAAGTGTCGAAGTTCTTATAGGTTTCTTGGTAGCTCTTTGCCAAAGACCCAAATTTGTCTATCCAACCCGTTGCGGAAGGGTTCATAAGAAAGTTCTTTAACAGAATTAGAATACGAAATTACTACAAAATATGCAGACCCTAGATAACTATACATTATTAAAGTATTAAGCAAATTGGGATTGGTAGATGATTTAATGGTGTATATCTGAAGCTATTTGGACCGTTTTAGATTTTAACGTTTTTTAACATTTAAAAACAAACCTTCCATATTTCATCTCGTAAATAAAGGTGATTCTAATCTAAAAAATTTTAAAAGAATGAAAAAATCAAAATTAATTATGGGCCTTGGAGTAGCAGCAGTGGCGGGTGCTTTATTGGTAGCGGCAGATCACATTGATGCGCCAGGTTCTATGGGAACAACGGCTGATATTGCCGATTTTTATGCGTTTGAGCCTACAGAGGGTTCGGATAACACTGTATTTATTGCCGATTTACAATCTAACGTAGTAGATGGTTTGGCATATGGTACGTTTGACGAGAATATCTTAACCGAAATAAACATTGATAGTGATGGAGATTTGGTAGAAGATTTGGTAATTCAAGCAATACCAAGAGATGGTGTAATGTATTTTTTCGGACCTGCCGCACCTAGTGCAACAGGGTTAAGTGGTCAAATATTGGTAGATATGCCTTTAGGTTCCGTAGCTATTTCTGGAGATACTGAGGTAATTGAAACTACTGCGGATGGTGTTTCTTTGTTTGCTGGTCCTCGTCAAGATGCGTTCTATTTTGACTTTTTCCGTTTCAATGAGGTACTAGCCCCTTCACCCGAAGATAACTCAGGTTTTAATGTGCCGGGAGAAGATACTTTTGATGGCGCTAATACCATGTCCATTGTAGTGGAGATACCAAATAGTATGTTGGGAGAGGCTACTGCTACGAATGTAATAGGCGTACCGGTATACAATACTTGGTTAACTACAAACGTAAAACAATAATTACAAAAGAATTTAAAATAAAGGATATGAAATTAAATAATATAAAATACGCACTTTTTTCTCTTGGAGCAATTGCCTTAATGGCATCTTGTAACAATGATGACGGACCAGTTATTGAGCCAGAACCAATGGCAACTTGTGATGATGGTATAATGAACGGTGATGAGACCGGTGTAGATTGTGGAGGTGCTACCTGTATGCCATGTGAAGTAGCCATGATGGATCCAGATTTTACAGGGACCTTTACACAAGTGGATTTTATGGGAAGGCCGGGTATTAATACCGTATTAGGTGCCGATGGAGATGCAAAAGACGCACATAATGTGTCCATACCTTCGGAACAAGCAGCTGCTTTTCAAGAAGCTTATGTTGCTCGTTTAGAAGCACTGCATGATGCTTACGCTATTGCTTTAGGATTAACCGCAGAAGATGTTGATTATCAACCGAATATTTTAGGTGATATTTTAAATGGCCCTGAGAACGACGGTTTCACCAACAACCCAGTTACTGCAGAAGTGCTAATGTCCGTTTTGGCTACAGATGTGCTACAAGTTGCTCCAGGCAATGCAACGACCTATTTTAATGCTGGTTCTGGTGCTCCAAATTACGAGGGAGCTATTGGTTTAACTGGTAGAACGTTACAGGATGATGTTATCGATGTTTCCTTAATTCTTCTGTTCGGAGGAGGTAACGGTGCACGTTTTAACGGTCAAGATGGACTTCCACAGTTAGTTACTGATGGTGTAGGGTTGACCGCTGACAATATTACAACTACTTTTCCGTATATCGGAGCTCCTGAATAAGCTATGAAAAGGAGTATAAGGGAGAGTTTTAAACTCTCCCTTATTATTAAAAAGTAAAGCTTAAAATACCAAAAAAACAAACAATGAAATATCTACTATACATACTTTCTATCTTAGTATTGTTTTCGTGTAGTTCTAAGATTGAAAAAGGAATAGCGAAGGCAGAAGACTACAATAAATTCTTGAGTATTGACAGTATTACCACTACATCAAAATATTTTGAGTTGTGGAATTCAAAAATAAAACCGGATAGCTCACAACTCTTAAGCTTTGGAAACGTATCAGGTGAATATAGCCGCTATTTTAAAAAAACAGGTGATATAGCATATTTAAAAAAAGCGGAGCAATCGTTAACCAAAGCAGTAGAGATTGCAAATATCAACAAAGAAGTATATCGAAGAGCCTTGGCCAGAAATTATATTTCCCAACACCGTTTCCAGGACGCCTTGCTGATGGCAAAAGAAGCTGAAAAAATTGGAGGTGGTAAAAAAGACACACAGAGTTTACTTTTTGATATCCATATGGAATTAGGAAACTATGACCTCGCTGAAGAATACCTAAGTCGCATTAAAAATATGTCAGATTTTGGGTATCTCATTAGAGTAGCCAAATGGAACGATTACAAAGGAGATTTAGACACTACAATAGCTTTTATGGAAAAAGCAAGGGAAAAAGCAGTGTCTTCTAAGAATAAAGAATTGATGCTCTGGAGCTATACCAACTTGGCGGATTATTACGGTCATGCCGGTAGAATAGAAGATTCCTATAATCATTATTTGAAGGCGTTGGACTTGGATGAAAATAACGCATATGCTAAAAAGGGAATAGCGTGGATCGCTTTCTCTTACGATAGAAATCCTGAGGAAGCTCTTCGGATATTGGATTCGATAACTAAAAATTATAGTGCTCCGGACTACTATCTGTTGAAAGCGGAAATTGCGGATTATACAGGTGACAATTTAAGCCGAATGGAAAATTTAGACCGCTATTTTTCCAGTGTTAAGAATGTGGCCTATGGGGAAATGTATAATGCTTATAACATTAATCTATATTTAGAAGAAACAGCACAATACCAGAAGGCATTGGATTTGGCAAAGAAGGAGGTTGCGAATAGGCCCACCCCAGAATCGTTTAGCTTGCTAGCCTACAGTAACCTTAAAATGGGTAATAAAAAGGAGGCAATGAAAATAATCGATACAGCCGTTATTGGTAAAACTTTTGAACCTGCCTTACTGTACCACGCGGCTGAAATTTATAAGGCTAATGGAGCTACGGAGAAAGTAAAAGAAATTAAGGGAGAGTTGCTAGGCGCGATTTACGAGCTTGGCCCCACTATGGAAAAGAACATCCAGAATTTGTAATTTTTTGCCCCTCCCGAATGCTAAAGAATTGCCTTTCTGAGGTATTCGGGATTTACAACTGGATGGTTTTTAGGTTGGATTGTTTTTTGGTTAACGCCACGGTCGAAAGACTGTGGCGTTTTTATATCGTGCATTTCATCGAAAATTAAGCTTTTTTTAAGACTAGTATAGATGAAATACATATATTTATCGACCAAATGCATAATTTAAAATTTTAGGTAAGCCCCAAGCGACTTAAAATACTAAATGAATTTAACCCAAGTAGACCGCTTTAAATAATAAGGTTATGGAATATCTTCTTTTTTCTTTATGGATATTAGCAATGGCTGTAATGGTTGGCAAAACTATTATTGCCTATAGAGCTCTTCAAAAAACATTGAATAGAAAGAATAGTATTATTTAGTCTTAATCAATTTTCTTATCAATACCGGAAGTAATAAAAGGTCCAATATAAGGGCGGTTACCAGGGTTACACTTATAATGATACCAATAGTAATACTGGGCTGGTGAATGGAGAATAACATCACCATAAAACCAAAGAACAGTATAATGGTAGTTATTACTAAAGCTCTACCGGTTTGTACAAAAGTCTTTTCCAATGCCTTTTCCTGGCATAGTCCTTGCGCAATTCCTAATTTATACTTTCCGAGGAAATGAATGGTATCATCCACAGCTATGCCAAAAACTATTGCAAATACTACAGATAATGATGCTTCTAAGGGTATTCCCAAGAACCCTAAAATACTACCTGCAAACACTATGGGCAATAAATTAGGAACCAACGAAATAAGAAACATCTTAAAATTTCTGAAAACAAGAACCATTATAATGCCTATGACCAGTAATCCATAAAGCAAACCCTCAAGTAAACTAGTACGGATATATTCAGCGTTTTTATCCAATAACATACTTTTACCCGTAACCTTTACCTTAACAAGGTTGGTATCTAACTCGCGTGATGCAAATGCATCTATCTCCGTATAAATTATTTTAAGACTATCCGTGCCCACATCTTGGAGCTTTCCATTGATACGGGCTATCCGTTCCGTGGGATTTACAAAACGGGCTAACTGTTTGCGTGCTAACTTTTTTGCATCTTTTTTATAACGTTCAAAAAGAGGCTCGTTACTAGGGAGTGTGAAATATTCCGATTTATTTAAATGATGAGCCTTATTGATAATTTTGTAGGGCAGGTTCGCGGATTGTAAATTACCAATGCTCTTAATCTCTTTCAAGTAAGTAGTCAGTTTTTCAATTTCTTGAGCAACGGAATAATCCGTAACCTTAGCTGTACCTTGTGACATTACTGCGATTTCCAAAGGCCTAAAACCAGAGTAATTCTTTTGGAAAAAATTAAAATCCGCCGCTATTTTACTCTCATTAGGTAGCGTTTGTTTAAACTCATAATTTGTGCTAATAAGGCTAATGCCCAGAATACAAAGTAGTGTAAAGATTAATGTTCCGGAAAGTATTGTTTTAGGATAATTTTTAGTAAATACATTGATATAGAGGAGATAGTTCACCCATTTCTTAGAAATACTTTTTTGACCTATAAGCACTTTTTCAGGTATGCTTATTAAAAGAGAGCCAGTAAAGAAGATAACCGTTAAATAGGCAACTATAACTCCCATAGCCGCATTTATACCAAAATCTTGGATACTTACTAATCTTGAGGATAACAGGGTAATAAAACCAATGGCCGTTGTAATAGATGTTAAAAGCGTAGTGAGTCCCACCTCCTTCAAGGAGGAAGCTATGGCGGTATATTTATGGAGTCCACCTTGTATTTTTCTAATAAAACTATCGGTGATGTGAATCACATCGGAGGTACCCACAATGAGCATCAATACGGGATAAAAAGCAGCCATGGCATTTAATTCTTTTCCCAATATGGCTAATAAGCCCATGAAAAGTAAAAGCGAAAGTCCAATGGATAAAACAGAGATTAAAACAACGGGTATACTCCGGTAGACCAGTAATAGTATAATGAAAACTAAGATACTTGCGACCAGTGTTGTTTTTAAAACCTCACTCTTTTGCATTTCTACAATAGCTTCATAGAAGAAGGCCCTTCCGAGAAGATGATAATCGCTTAGTTGGTTGGCTTTAAGAGCTGTACGTATCTGACTCAGTAAAATTTCTGATTTTTCGTAATCCAAATCATCGGCCGTTTGTAGTGCAAGAACCAAAGAGCTTGCTTTCTCGTCTATCAATACGTTAACGAATAATTCGTCCTCCTTTATTTTTAACCAATCTTTTTCATACTGATTTTTGTCATCGCTATGAATTATAGGAAGTGTGGTATAACCAAATGATGTTTTTAATGGATAAGATAGGGTGGTGATAGAGGTGCTTTCGGTAACGTATTCAAAGCTTTTACTTTCCTCGGAAAACTGGTGAAACCTATTAAGAAAATTTTGTTCAAAGACGGTACTGTCAGCTTTAACAGCGATTAATAGAAAGTTGTCGTCCGTCCCGAATTCTGAAACATATTCTTGATAAAATTCTAAATCTGGGTCTTCCTCTGGGAAAAACTGACTAAAATCAAAAGAGAATTTTAGATGCTCTAGCACTGAGACTGATAGTATGCCCAAGCCAATGAAAAGAACAATGAATATTTTTTTATAAACAGAAAAGCTATTCATGAAATGCGGTTGGAGGCTTTATTCTAAATCTTCCTGCGAAATTAATCAAACTATAACAGTTTTATCCTAAAAATATGTTTGAAGCGAGTGGAAGTTGTTAAATTGTAACGATGAAAAAGAATTACTTGGTGGTAGTGCTACTTTGTGCTTTGATGAGCTCTTTATGTGGGAATGCACAAAAACGGAACAAAAAAGTCAGGGATAGCACCAAAAATTTTCAATTGACCGCCCTTCCAGTATTATTTTTTCTTCCGGAGACGGGCCTTGGTTTTGGAGGACTAGGACTTTCTACCTTTCGGTTAAAGGGAGAACCAAAAGGATCAAGACCAAGTTCCGTGCAGTTGGGCTTAACCTTTACAAGTAAAAAGCAGTTGTTGTTCTTTATGCCCTATGAAATTTATTCGGACAATGAAAAGTGGCGTTTTATAGGCGAATTAGGATACTATCAGTATTTCTATAATTATTACGGTAGGGGAGTTAACTCGGAAGAAGAAGATTTGGAAACTTATGATGCGGATTTTCCCAGACTACGCTTTTCGGCACTCCGAGAAATTTTACCCGGTATTTCTGTAGGTATGGGTTATGAGTTTGATGGATACAATGTAATAAACCTAAAGCCAGATGGACTCCTAGAAAACTCCAATGAAGTAGGTAAGGAAGGAGGTACGGTATCTAACCTCGGATTGGTAGCCTTTTATGATACTAGGGATAATATATTTTTTCCCACCAAAGGTTTCTTCCTCCAGACCAGCGCTTTCACTGCTATGAAGTTCTTAGGTTCCACTTTTTCCTACAGTAAATTAGAAATTGATGCGCGGTACTATAAACAACTGAAGGGGAACCATATTTTGGCAGGTAATCTATTCCTTGGTACCAGAAGTAAAAACACCCCTTTTCTTGATTTAAATTCCTTGGGTACTAGGCGCACAAGGGGTCATAATGCCAGACGTTTTCAGGATAATGCGGAGCTTAGCGCTGTGGTAGAGTATCGCTTTCCCATTGCAGGTAGGTTCGGTGGCGTTCTTTTTGGCTCAACAGGAACGGTTGCCCCAACCTTGGGAGATACTTTCTCCTCTGGATTCAGAAATGCAGTAGGTACAGGTTTGCGGTACATTGTAAATAGAAAAGAAGGTACGCGCATCCGCGTTGATTATGGAATTTCACCCGAAGGCGGGCAATTTTATTTTACTATCAACGAGGCGTTTTAGCGCTAATTATAGCTCAATATAATTATCTAAATCTAGGGTCCAATCGTAGTTTTTGTAACTAATATCGATATCCTTGGTGGTTGGAATAAGTTCTAAATTCTTAAGTATTTTCTTTACGCCACTCTTACCTCCAAAATCTCCCCTAAACCAACTAAATAAGGACGTGACCGCTACTTCCTTTTTGGATTCATCATAAACTGTGGAACCGGAAAGGTATTTTTTTGTTCCCTTATTAAACTGTTCATCAAGTCGTTCCCATTCATAAATCGCCACAGGAGGGCAGTCTTTGGCACCACAGTTTAATGCGAAATGAATACGGTAATCTCTTTTATCCACACGAAGTTTACGTTCCAATTTATTTGGAAACCATTTTCTAATTCTACCCAGGCCATATTCCCATTGAGATTTCCTAATAATACCATGCTCTATTTTAGCAAAAGAAATAGTGTCACCGGCAATGGGTATCTGTTCGTTCTTGAAAAAATTACCTCTATCCTCATAGAGTTTAGGATTGTCTTTTAATATTTCTAAGATGTAAGCATTGTAGACATTAACCCAGAAAGCTAGTTTTTTTTGATCGTTGTTTAAAGCAAGCTCAAAATCTTTGAGGCTAGCATTAGCAAATACATCCCTTATTTCTTGGGTATCTTCCTCATTTAAAGCTTTTGCTAGAAACTTCTCTGATAATTCATTATAATCAATACTGGGTGTAGTAGCATTTTGAGCTGTTATATTATTTTTACAAGCAATGAGCATAATTGCTACAAGAGAAAAAAAGAAATAGGTATTCTTCATGATTTTTTTACTTTGTTTGTACTCATTTACGTAAAGATAGTACTACAGGTTTGGAAAATAAGTCGAAAAAGAACGAGAACCTTTCATTCTATAAACAATGTCTTTTTAAATTTAAATTTTAAAACCCTTTCCATTCTAATTACGTAGATTGAACTGAATTATATGCAGACATTGTATTTTAAGTATATCGGTAGTACAGTTTCTCCAATATTGTAGTTTATGATAAGTATAATAATACCCGCACACAAAGAAAAACCTAACCTTATACAGTTGGTGTCATACCTTGGGAACGTGGAAAATGCTAGCGCGTCTGAAATTATTATAGCCCAATCCCCAGATTGCTGTGAAGACATAGCCAACTTGGCTAACGGCACATCCGTAAGTGTCGTAAAATGTGAGAAGAAGGGTAGGGCTTGTCAGATGAACGAAGCGGCTAAGCAAGCAAAGGGAGAAATATTGGCCTTTTTGCATGCGGATGTTAAACCTCCAAAGGCTTTTTTAAACAATATAAAAAATACCATAGAAGATGGGTTTGACGCTGGTTTCTTTTCTTATAAATTTGATAGGGATAGTTTTTGGCTTCGTATCAACTCTTTCTTTACCGCTAAAGATGGTTTATTCACCGGTGGTGGTGACCAATGCCTCTTTATTCGTAAATCGGTTTTTACGGCATTAGGCGGATTCGATGAAAAGCAAGTGCTAATGGAAGATTTCGAATTTTTCAAACGAATGAAAAAAAGTAAGATTCCCTATACTATTGTCAAAAACGACTTAGTTGTTTCTGCGCGTAAATATGAAAGCAATTCTTATCTAAGGGTAAACCTTTCCAATTTACTTTTGGTAATACTTTTTAAACTAGGTTATCCTAGCGAGAAGCTCAAATTTCTTCATAATAAATTACTCCGCACGCCTTATAATGGATGAAAGTATAAATGGTATTCAGCAAATAGGAATTGGTGTTCACGATACCAAAGCGGTATTTAACTGGTACCGAAAACATTTAGGCTTCGATATTCTGTTGTTTAAAGATGAAGCTACAGCCTCCTTAATGACTAGATATACTTTAGGAGAACCGCAAAGGAGAGATGCGTATTTATCATTGAATATGTTGGGCGGTGGAGGTTTAGAAATTTGGCAATTTAAGGATAGAATACCGCAAGGTCCTAAGCATCCGATTTTACTGGGTGATTTGGGAATCAATGCCATGAAGGTTAGAACCTCCGATATTCATAAAAGTTATTCGGAAATTACGGATCTAGGACTTTTTGGGATAACCGAAATTTCGACAACAAGTTATGGAGAACTATATTTTTATTTTAAAGATCCGTGGAACAATAAGGTACAGTTAGTTCAGGATTCGTATACCTTTGGAAGCAGTGAAACTGGTATTGGAGGGGTTTTGGGTGCTGTAATCGGTGTGTCGGACATGAACGCTTCCCTAAAGTTTTATAAAAATTTATTGGGATATACTCATATAGTTTGCGACGAGGAAATTGTAATTCCTGTAGATGCATCGAAAACGATTAAGGAAAAATTTAGAAAAGTAGTGCTAAAGCATTCCAGAAAAGGGATTGGAGGATTTGCAGAACTACTTGGACCTACTCAAATAGAATTAGTACAAACCTTAGATAGGCAACCTGAAAAAATTTATAAGAATAGACTATGGGGAGATTTGGGTTATATACATATTTGTTTTGATGTACAGGGTATGGATATCCTAAGACAAAAGGCAAAGTCGATGAATCATCCCTTTACGGTAGATAGTGCTCAAAGCTTTGATATGGGAGATGCCGCTGGTCATTTTAGTTATGTAGAGGACCCGGACGGTACCTTAATAGAACTGGTTGAAACCCACAAGGTTCCCATATTCAAAAAATTAGGCTTGTACCTAAACTTAAAAAATAGAAAAGCGGATAAACCCTTGCCAAAATGGTTGGTTAAAACTCTGCGTTTTCATAGGGTTAGCAAAGACATCTAGAAATTAAGTCTTACTCATTGGATTTAGTGGTGCGGATAAGACCAATACCCGAAAAGAAGAATATAGCCCCTAGAACACCATAAACAATTAGAGCTTTCGTGGTTCCTGTACTATTACCAAATAAAATTGCCGCATATACCAAACCGCCAATACCCAAAAGGGTTAAAACGGTTCCAAAAAGTTTCTTTAAATCCATGGCGGCAAAATAAGAAAATTTATGTTCGAGAAAAAATTATTATTATGAAGCGGATACCGCTCCCAAGGTATACAATTGCTCCAATGTTGGAGATTCACTACCTCCCGCAGGTTCTAATGTAATTCCAAATGCCTCTGAATCGTTAGGGTTCTCCAAGGTGAAAACTTTATTCTCGTCAGTGTCAAAATTGTCTAAGAGCCCCATATTGGTCGGCGTTAAAGGAGATAACTTTAATGACCAGACTTGGTACACAAATCCATCAGGAGGTTCTGGTAAGCCTTGTGCATCGATAAATACTTTTTGTTCTTGTTTGTTCCAATAGGCTTTGGCATAAGAAGTTGGGGATACCGCTTGCCCTCCAAGGGGGATTACGGTTATGTCCCTATCCCTTAGCGTGGTTAACAATTCTTTTGTTTTTTCCAGGGAAGTGTCAGATTCCGCTATTTGTGTCTCTAATAACATGTTCTGCTGTTCAACTACTTCTAGTTCAGATTTTAATGCTTCATTTTGATTATAAGTCCAAAAGAGTCCAATAGCCAATAGGATGGAAGCCGCCCATCCAATATATTGTGATAGGTTGGTGCTGGGTTTTTCCAATGGTACAACCTTAGTCTCCTCAGGTATATGAAGAGTTTCCTTAAGCCTTTTAAAAGGATATGCACTAACAGGAGTCGCTTTTTTGGATAATTCCAGAATAGCAGCTTCAATAGCCTCAATTTCAGCTCGAATAGCTGGATACTCATTTGCATAGGCGTTTATTTCCAGATTTTCTTTTTCTGAAAGTACACCTGCAACGTAAAGTTCCAATATTCCTGACGCTATGTACTGTTCTACATCCATTTATTTCGCATGCATATTCTCCCGCAGTTGGGAAATACAACTTCTATTTCTTGTTTTAACCGTGCCCACTGGTATTTCCAATTCCTCAGCCGCCTCTTTTTGGGTATAACCTCTAAAGTATAGGAGTTCTATAATTTGAACACATTTTTCTTTAAGATTTTTCACCAATCTTCTTATCCCTGAAGTATCTAAACTATTTTCAGCTTCTTCAGTGTGAGTTAAAATACCTACGAAGTAATCAGCGGAAAGGTTCTTTTTTTGATTTTTATACGACCTACTACGTACTTCATCGATAGCGGCATTTCTAGCGATATTCAATATCCAAGTAAAAAACCGCCCTTTTGAAGAATTATAACTTTCAGCATTATTCCAAATTTTCACGAAAACATCTTGGCAAATTTCCTGAGACCTACCTTCATTACGTACAATGGTTTCAATAACACCACATATATTATCTGCATACATGCCATAGAGCGTTTCAAAGGCGGAAGCATCCTTGTTCTTAAAACGTTCTACTAAAGTATTTAACTGCATATATTGTGCTATCTAAAAGCGAAAAATTAGAAAAGCCACTATAAAGCAGCTTTTCTTGAAAGGGTTTTATTTATTGAATTATTCCTGTACAACTCACCCGTGCCCCAGCAGCACCACTTGGTTGCGAGGTGAAGTCATCGATACCTTGGTGTACGATTACGGCTTTGCCTACAATGTTTTTATTTTCATCATCACATCCAATACACCACTGGTCCGTTTCAAATTCTTTAATGGCATTACCATCTGCGGCTGCAACAAAATTACCGATGTCCCCTTTATGAAATCCTTCATCAGCACCCCATTTGCCATGTGGTTCGTTCGTTGGATTCCAGTGACCACCAGTTGATTTACCATCAGCGGAAGAACAATCCGCCGTTTGGTGAATATGAATGGCATGCTCACCTTCGGTTAATCCGCTTAAATTCGCTACCATCTTAACCGTTCCGTTTTTTTCGGTAAAAGTAACCTCGCCCTTTACATTACTATCACTTTTCGGCTCCATCGTAAATTTGATGCTCTGAGCCATTACTTCTTGTTTTACTTCCTCTACAGCATCTTCGGCTTCTTTCTCTGCCGCTGCTTTACCGTCCTCATATCCTTTTTTAAAGTCTTTACAACTTACAACTGCTAATAGTGCCATAGCAGCTAACGGGAGTTTAAATATCATTTTCATTTTCTAGTGTTTTTAGGTTTACTTTCTAAAATTAAGGAATTATTAATGGGATATGAACTCTTATCAAAATGATTTTAGCATTAACCGATTATCCCGTACACCTCTTTTTAGATTTTCACATACCAATAAAGCCTTATCTATTTTGGTTTGTGAGTTCTTATAGCGTGCTATTGCATAGATAATTCCTCGTTTTTTACCATCCGTTAGGGCTTCAAAAATTTCAAAAGCCTCAAAGTCACTTAGTAAAACAGCATCGAGTTCCTCTGGCATAGTAACCCCATACTTTGAAGTATCCTCGAAGAATTGCAATTTAAAATAATCATTGGGAAAGACACCTAACTCCTTTTGATATCGCTTGCCGAACATCATGTAATGACTACCATTTCTTTTTTGAATAGCAGCATGAAATGAGAGTTCTTTGCCTTTATAAGAAGCAAGAGCTTTGACCCTTTTTAATTTTTTTTCTAGGAATGGTGCTATAATGTCTTCGGGTAAAAGCAGAGAATAATAATTTCCCGTTATGGATATTTCAAAAGATTTGCTTTGTAGTAGTGCCAATTTTTATTTTTTTATCAACCATCAACCATCAACCATCAACCATCAACCATCAACCATCAACCATCAACCATCAACCATCAACCATCAACCATCAACCATCAACCATCAACCATCAACCCTTGCCCTGAGCGTAGCCGAAGGGATCAACCCTTGTCCTGAGTTTAGTTGAAGGAATCTACCAATTTCGTGATTACCTGGGTTTCGCTATGGAGGGTTTTATGAACGGGACACTTATCCGCAATCTGCAGGATACGCGCTTTTTGTTTTTCATCTAAATCACCAATTAGTGTAATCTCTCTATGAAAGGTGTCTATTTTAGCGCTATCGGTTTCGCAATTTTCACAATCCTCAGCGTGCGACTTTGCATAAGAGGTATGCACCTCTACTAAATCTACCTTCCAGTTTTTACGTTTGGTATACATTTGTATAGTCATGGCTGTACAGGCTGATAAACCTGCGGATACAAGTTCATAGGGAGACGGTCCGTAATCGTTACCACCAAAATCTTTGGGTTCATCCGCAATCATAAAATGGTTGCCCACCTTCATATTTGTTGTAAACCCGTCCTCAAAACCTAAACTGGCCACAACCTGATGCTTTGTTTTAAGGGAATCATTTTTTGGAACGCTCACATAGCGTTGGGACCAACCGGCAATAACTTCACCAACATATTGAGAGTCTTCCTTTCTCATAAGTAAATGGTCAGCGCCATCTAAGGACACAAAACTTTTGGGATGATGTGCGGCTACATAAATTTCCTCGGCATTTTTTATACCCACTGTATCATCTTGTGGAGAATGAAGTATAAGCAACGGTTTACGCATATTTTTTACTATGGTAGGTAAAGACTTATTCTCCAAATCATCCAAGAATTGTTTTTTAATAGTGAAATCCCTACCACTTAAATTAACAGTGGCTTTACCGCTTTCTTCTATTTCGGATAAACTACTTTTAAAAAGGTGTTGTACATGTACAGGATTTGAAGGTGCACCTATCGTCGCTACTGCCTTTATGGAAGCTATTTCTGCTGCTGCGAACAAGGCGGCAGCACCTCCTAAGGAATGACCTATAATAAGTGTGGGAGCGCTAAAATTTGCTTCAAGATGGTCTGCAGCGGCTATTAAATCGGATACATTACCGGAAAAGTTGGTATCGGCGAAATCGCCATCACTCTCGCCCAAACCTGTAAAATCAAAACGAAGTACGGCAAAACCGTTCGATGTCAATGCTTTTCCGATATTCTTTACGGCCAGCAGATTTTTAGTACAAGTAAAGCAGTGTGCAAAAATTACAAAATTATGGGGGTGTTGGTCCACCGGCATTTCTAAACGGCCCACTAGTGTTTGCCCTTCTTTGTTCTGAAACCTTATTTTTTGAAGACTCATTTTTTCTTTTTCTTGAATGCACCTCTTAAGTCGGGATTATAGAAGACACCTATCTGTAGACGATCGAAATTTACGGTTCTAAAATGATTTTTTAAATAACCTGCCTGTACACTTAGGTTTTCGGTAACGTTAACACCGAGTGCGGCATATAAACGGTTTTGGTCAAATACTTCTCTTTGTAGGTTAATGAAAATTTCATCATAAAAATTCAGAAAGAAAATATCCGTTAATGGCAGGGTTACTTGCAAACGATATCGTGCACGGTGGTCCGTTCTATTCTCGAACTCGGGGTCACTTTCCTCACCAACTGTTATAAATCGTTGCTCCAGTCTGTAACGGTGTTCAAAAAGCACTTCCCAAACTTTATCCTTTAAAATAAACTGCTCGAAAATACGATGTTCGTTCAACCTTAAATCATCGGTCAATATATCCCCGAAAATTATACGATTATCAGAAAAATTGGGATCAGTATTAATATAGGCATAACCAAAGGTTGCCATGGCGTCCGGATTAATATGATAGTTGAGACCGGTTCGCAGCAGCAATTGATTAAAATTCGTGGCTTGCTCGTAATACCTTAATTGTGCTTCGGTATGAATACTGAACTTTTCCGATACCCTATTGGTTCCAAAGTACATATGCCAAGAACCTAGGTTGTTTTCTCCGTTCTCTTGGGCATTTAAGGCAACCTGAACAATAACGAGTAATAGTAAAAAGATTTTTTTCATAAAATAAAAGCAATTTTAAGCCTAGTTTCTATTCGGCTTATGTCCATTTTTAATGAGAAGCGCTTATCGGTTTAAAAACTTATGGAAAAACATTACACATCACTTTCTATATATTCCGTGTCGTCTATGGGGTTTCCTTTGTCGCCTTTTAAGTATATGTTTAAAAATTCTAGCACACGACTGTAGGCTTCAATCTGATTTTCTTTTTTAACAAAACCATGTCCTTCATCTTCAAAAAGCACATATTCTACGGGAACCCCGTTCTTTTTAACACCAGCAACAATTTCATCAGACTCTACCTGAAGTACCCTAGGGTCTTTTGAACCTTGCAATACTATAAGTGGTTTGATGACTTTATCCGTATGGAATAGGGGCGAAATGGCACGCAACCTTACCGAATCTGCACTATTTGGGTCGCCCAATTCTAAATATAGCGCTTCTTTTTGGGCTTCCCACCAAGATGGTATACTGCGTAGCGTGCGTATCCAGTTGGTTACTCCGAACAGATTTACACCTACATCAAATTCCTCTGGAGTATAAGTAAGTGCCGCCATGGTCATATAACCACCATAAGAACCACCTATAATCCCAATTTTTGTACCATCGATTTCCGGTTGAGAGGCCAACCAATTTTTTCCTTCAACACAATCCTTTAAATCTTTATCGCCGTGGTTTAAATCATCCATTTGATAAAAAGTCTTCCCGTAACCACTACTTCCTCTGTTGTTTACGGCAAGAACGGCGTATCCATGATTAACTAGGTATTGTATAAAGGAACTGAATCTTTGTCTGGACTGCCCACCTGGACCCCCATGCACCCAAACCAAGGCAGGTACTTTATTTTCGGCAGTAGCTTGATGAGGTTTATAATAAATAGCCGGAATTTCTAATCCGTCGAAAGATTTATACCGGATAACTTCTGCATTTACCAAATCTTGCGCTTCAATTTCATGATTAAGCACATTTGTCAGTTGGGTCTGCTCCCCAGTTTCCAAGTTATAAACGAAGAGGTTACTTGGAGTGTGCGAACCTCCTGCATAAAAGGTCATTAAGGTTTCATCATCAGAAAAGCTAACGTTACTGATGTCCATCCCAGCAGTTGTGGGCAGGGGTATGTTCTTATCCGTAGCTACCGCTCTAATTTCAATTGTATTTTTTGCATCCTCATTGATATAAGTAATCTGATAGGTTCCTTTTTCGGTAAAATAAGAGCCTGAAATGTCCCAACTACGGGTCATTACCCTTTCTTTTGATTTGTTAGTAATATCATACTTCATTAGCTGAGCAAACTCACTACCATCATCTGTGGTGTAGTACAACGAGGTACCATCCGGAGAAAAATCTTCTGGACTATTTGCACTTTGATTATCGTTGATTTTGACCATTGATTCATTTTCCATATTGTATAAAAAAAGGTCGGCATCATTTGTATTGATAGGTTTTATTAATGGAAGGTATTTTTTATCGTCCGATAGCCCGCCAAGAAAATAACCACCGTCATTCTTGTAAAGCATTTTTGAGGTGAAGGTTTCTAAGTCCATTTCATATAAATCAGTATACCTTGCATCTCTCTTATTTGATGCGAATAGAAAGCTTTTTTTGTCCTTGGTCCAACCATAAAAGTTGGCTCTAGCACCTTCTTGGGGCGTAAGGTCGGTAAGGCTGCCATCGGTATCCCTAACATAGATGTGATAGATTTCATCACCGTTTCCATCCATTCGAAATAACATGCGCTCGTCATTAGGGAAATAGGAAATAGCAAAAATAGAAGTGCTATCCGATTGTGTCAAGGGTTCTACCTGTCCACCGGTTACCGGCACCGTATACATATTATAAATACCTGAACGGTTACTTGAAATAAGTAGTTTGGATTTGTCCGGAGAAAAACTACCACCGCCTATTGCCTCGTTATCCATCATTTGCTCAATGGTATAGGTTTGCATGGTTTCTGCGATAGAAGGAGTTTTAGGCTCCTCTTTACAGGCCCAAACCAAAATAATTGATAGTAATACAGCGAGTTTTTTCATTATGTTTAGTTTTAATTAGCGTAAAAAGAATGGATAAACCTATAAGGCCTCTTAAAGCATTATGGTTTCATAATAGTCATAATCATTCCAAGTTGAAGCGAACCGTCTCTTTAAAGGGGGAAACTTCTAGACTTTCAATGGACTCCCGGTAGGCCTTCCATTTGTCAGTAAAAAAGGAATTGGTCTTGTTCAGCGCCATTTTCAATTCGTCCTTGGCATACTTAATCAAATCTCTTTCTGTTTTTGTGATGCCATTTTTGCGCGTGCTAGAATAGTAACTCGCGTTTCCTATGCGTTGCATTACAGTAATCTCAGGATTACGTGTTATACCTTGGCGTTTATCTACTTTACCAATATACAGCGCTACTACAGAATCAATTTGTTTTACGATATCCTTGGAAGCTTTAATTTGGTCTTTGAACTTTTTCTCGTCCATTTCCTTAAGTTCCTTGCTATATTTTTCAGCAATCACTTTACTTTCTACCAATTGAGAAACAGCATCGGCCGCTGATTGGGTCATTTTTTCGATTTCCTTTCCGGTTTTATAAACTTCGGTAATTGAGGCCGTATTAACATTAAGCCTTGGGTCCGATTTTACCGTTATGGTCGTTTCGTCCGTTAGCTCACCAAAATGCATCTTAATGTTATACGAACCTGGTTTTACGTCTACGCCTCCAGGCTCTTTCTTATTCTTTACAATTTTTCGAGATGGTCTGTCCGGGCCTTTTTCATCCATATTCCAGTAGATTCTATGGAAACCGGCCTTTTCGGGAGTTTTGTACTTTAGTGTCCGTATTAATCTATCACCCTCATAAAAATCAAACTGAATGGAATCCTTTTTCTGAATTCCGCTGAGCGCTTTGGAAGTAGACTCGTTATCTCCAGAACTATCTTCCTTTTCTTTTTCATCAGTTTTATCTTTTTTCATATCCTTCTTACCTTCTTTTAAATAATAGGTAATCATAGCGCCAGACTTTCTATTTTCGGCATTGTACATGGCATCGCCACCAAACCTGCTTCCGGTCGGCTGTTGATAGGCAGCTTGGTAGGCTGTTGGAGGCGTAAATAGTTTCGCATCATTATTTAGGATACCACTATTACCAGCAAGAGCTCGGAGTGGTCTAATATCATCCAACACCCATGCCGCACGACCAAAAGTTCCGATAACCAAGTCGTGCTCTCGTGGATGAATCACCAAATCTTTAGTAGAAACGGTTGGGAAGCCCTCCGTCCATTTTTGCCAGGAAGTGGCACCATCCAAGGAAATGTATAAGCCATCGTCCGTTCCTAAAAATAAGAGGTTCTTGTTTTCGATATCTTCAACGATACTAAGCACATAACTTTCTACATCCGTATCATCTACGATTCTAGACCAAGTTTTGCCGTAGTCCTTTGTTCTATATGCATAAGCGGTATAATTGAATCTTCTGTAATCATTGGCCACCAGCAAGGCCTCACCTTTATTTTTATTGGATGCTTTAATTTGTGTTATCCAACTGCCTTTTGGTAAGCCTTTTATATTTTGAGTTACTTCTGTCCAAGTGGCACCTCCATTTTGGGTGTAATGCACACGACCATCGTCTGAGGCAGTCCATAACATATCTTTTTCAAGTGAGGAAGGCTCAATAACTAACAGCGTACAATGATTTTCAGCTCCTGTGGCATCCATGGTTAGTCCACCACTTTCGCTTTGTTTTTGTTTTTCAGGGTCATTGGTCGTCAAGTCAGGGGAAATAACGTCCCAAGTTAAGCCCTTATCCGTACTTTTATGCACAAATTGACTTCCAAAATAAACCGTACTATTATCAAAAGGGTCCTGCCCAATAGCAGCGTTCCAATTAAAACGTAGTTTGGTATCTGCATCCGGTGGGGTAGGACGTACAATATAATTATTACCAGTTTTCCAATCATATCGAGCAACGAATCCTTGCTGACTCATGGCATAGCCATATTGCGAATCATCCAAATCTGGCACCACATCAAAACCATCACCAAAAGCAATTTCTTGCCAGTAGCTATTTCGAATCCCTTGGTCCCTCCAAACATAGGCAGGTCCTCTCCAAGATCCATTATCCTGCATTCCGCCATAAACATTATAGGGATACTCGTTATCGACATTGATATGGTAAAACTGTGCTACGGGAAGATTACCGATAAAGCGCCAAGATTTTCCGCCATCCTTTGAGATATTTAGGCCACCATCATTACCGTCCATCATAAACTGCCCATTTTCCGGATGAATCCAAAAAGCATGATGGTCTGGATGTACCCCATTGTTTGCTCGGTATGCCGGCATTAATTGCGTGAATTTTTTACCTCCGTCTTGGGATACATTTACATAGGTAAATACAGAGAACACCCGATTTTCATTTTCAGGGTCCACATAGATTTCAGAATAATAAAAAGGTCTATTTCCAATATCGTCTTTGTTGTTGATCATTTTCCATTTGAAACCACCATCTTCAGACTTGTAGAGTGCATTCTTTTTTGCTTCTACTAGGGCATAAACTACGTTCGGTTTACCCGGAGCAATAGCAATTCCAATTCTTCCGAGATCTCCTTTTGGGAGTCCATCTTCATCACTTAATTTTTTCCAGTTTTCTCCTCCATCATGCGTCATATATAATCCACTACCCGAACCACCGGATTTAAAAAACCAAGGGTCACGTTTATGTTCCCACATGGCCACTAACAGTTTGTTAGGGTTGGTGGGGTCCATGACCATATCCGCAACTCCTGTTTTATTGTTCACAAAAAGTATTTTCTCCCAGCTTTTACCACCATCGGTGGTTTTGTAAACACCCCTTTCAGCATGTTCGCCCCATGGGGAACCTATAGCACCTACATAAACGGTATTAGGGTCCGTGGGGTCAATTTTTATTCTATGGATGTGTCTTGTTTTTTCCAGGCCCATAGCTTTCCAAGTGTTGCCACCATCTAGGGATTTATAAACACCATAGCCACCGTTTAAACTGTTTCTAGGGTTTCCTTCTCCTGTACCGACCCATAAAACAGAAGGATTGGACTGTTGTATGGCCACAGCTCCAACCGATGCGGTTACCTCCTTATTAAATATAGGTTCCCAAGTAATACCACCCGAATTAGACTTCCAGAGTCCACCAGAGGCGGTTCCTACATACATCATATCCGGATTATTTGTAACTACGTCAATCGCTGTAACCCTACCGCTCATACCACCGGGACCTATATTTCTAGGTTTTAGGTCTTGCATGAGTTTCATGTCCAATTCTTGTGCAACGGTAAATAGGGATGCGAAAAGCATCGAGAGGAAAAATAGCTTTTT
The DNA here is from genome assembly GCF_044594925.1 of Maribacter sp. R77961. Lineage (GTDB taxonomy): Bacteria > Bacteroidota > Bacteroidia > Flavobacteriales > Flavobacteriaceae > Maribacter. Next base: position 749,935 of record NZ_CP138991.1, read on the forward strand.
GGTCATTCTTTTGAAAGGTTAATTAGTCGCCTAAATATAGGAAAAAGCCAAGGCGTTAAGAAGCGATTTTGTTTTTTAACAACAGGAAAATTAATCTTTGTGTTCGTCTAGTTTACAACAAAATACTTCAAAATACGTTTTCAGCATTATGAAACGGATATTTTTCATCTCTACAGTATTCATTATCAGTCAATTCATAATTGCTCAGGAACCAGAAGGCGTTTGGCTATCCAATGACAATCCTTGGCAGAATTCTGCGAATCTTTCTAAAACTATTCCCGGTAAAACAGTTGTGGATTTTGATAGAAGTTCCATAGGAAATATAAATAAAGAAAATAAAAATAGATTTACCATTAATCGTAAGAGAACCAAGTTTAAAATACAGGGAGTCAAGGGTAAATTGAAAATCGAAAGTGTCGATAAAAATGAAATAGTCTTGAAGGGCTCAAAGAATACTAAATATACATTTGAAAAGTTAGATTTGACTCATAAACTGGAAATGGGTGAAAAAGAATTACAAGATTTTTTGGTGGAGCAGCAATGCGATTTAATTCAGGGAATTCAAGGACAGTTTACCAAGGAGCAGTATTACTTGGATAAAAAGACCAAAAAACCTCGTGGACGCTATCAGTTTATAAATTTCAGTGAACGTAGTAATGGGCATTGGGCTATAAAAACGATACACGGTAATGCTTTTTTAATTTTTGAAGCTGGACAAAATCAGAAAGAGGGAGTTTTTCAAATTACCGCTGTCAAAGTAAACGGATTCACCTTACTTCCGCTACAAAAGGACAATCCTATGAAGAATTTAACAGCTATTAAAACCTGTTTGTAAGGTAAATGCCATGGAAGTTTTGCTCCTTTAAGCTAAAGAAATTGTTCACTCTTCGTATAGCCTTTCAGATACTTGAAAAGCAACTAATATGCTGTATTCTAATATTTTATCGATTGGATGTGTAACAAGAGCGTCTCTAGGACGTCTTATGGTTACATCAATCAAATCAAATCTAATGCATAATCAACTTAGTCAAAGACTTCGTCTTAGCCTCACTGTAATTGTAACCCTTTTGATATGGGCGCATATTAGCTGGGATTATTTTCATGGTGGTGTGCCCATACATTACATTTTGCATAGCGACGATATGCCAGGTATTCCAAATTGGTGGGGAGGTATCGTATTACCCATATTTACATATTTTCTGTTGTACCGTATTGCTTTACGTTTAAATAAACCTAATAATATAGATTCACTGAAACTTGTAGGATTACGTTTTATGGCGGGATTGGTATTTGCAATTAGTATATCGGTGACGTTTTTAAATGGAATTGAAGTTACTGATTATATCATGGGTCTAATATTCATACTGTCACTTATATTTCCATTACATAAATCCGAATTCTTTTTGGGTTGGGTACTTGGTGCCTCATTTGCTTTTGGAGCAATTATTCCTATTGGTTTTGGCGGTATATTGTGTCTAGTATTCTTTATTATTTATAAATTGGTGAATGGGCTCAAAAGAGTACTCCTACCAAAAGAGAAATAACACTACTTTTTCATAAATATTCCGAACAGTTCTTTTCCCCGCCTTGGCGGAATAGAGTTGTAGCAGGCTTTAAAAGTTATGGTTTTTAGATAGGTTTCCAAATAGCTTAGGTATAGATTTTTATTACCTCCGAAAGGACGCTTTTCCATATCTCCCGTTAAGGGAAAATTAAACCAAACACCCACAAGTTTTCCAGTAGCCGCAAGAAGACCAGCCATTTTTTTTGCATACCTGTGGCGGTTCTCATCTGTGGGTACAAAAGAACAGAAAAAGGTTTGTTCTAAAATCAGGTCATACTTTCCTTGATGTTCAAAAAAATCTCCTCGTAGTAGTTGTTTCGGGGGGAAGTCCGGAATTCTCTCCTGAAAAGCAATCAATGGAACTTGGGAAATATCCAATATGTAAATATTTTTGAACCCATTTTTCCACAAATACTCCGCTTCATATGCATTTCCTGCTCCGGGAATTAGTATAGAAATAGTCTTTTCATGCAATTGATTGATATAATCCTTTAATGGAGTTGAGGGATAACCAATATCCCAACCTGTGCTTTGATTTTTGTAACGTGTGGTCCAGTAATCTTGTTGATTTTCCATAAGTGAATGAAATCCTTATTTACATTGAATTCTTAAAAGTAATTCAAAAGTGAAGTAGTTCATAAACTTTGGGAGATTGAAATCATTTTACTTTTCCTAAACCCCTAATTCCTCTATCTACACATTTCCCCTTTGTACTATTGTGCCATTTCCCTATCTTGAAAAACTTTTAAAATCTACAACGAATCTTATTTTATGAGAAACTTCTTTTTAGTCTTGACCACTTTAATTTTTTCCTTTTCAGGCATCGCGCAAATAGCGCCGCAATGGGCACGGTACCCATCTATTTCGCCAGATGGTAAAACATTAGCTTTTACTTATAAAGGTGACATATACAGAGTGCCGGTAACTGGTGGAACAGCACAACAGTTAACTTTTCATAAAGCCCACGATTATGAGGTTGTTTGGAGTAAGAACGGTAAAAACCTTGCTTTCGCTTCAAACCGATTTGGGAATTTTGATGTGTATACTATGGATGCAATGGGAGGACCAGCAACGCGACTCACATTTCATAGTACCGATGAAACGCCCTATAGTTTTTCAGCTGATGACAAGCGTGTTCTTTTTGGGGCTGCAAGGCAAGATGCCGTTACCCATAGACAATATCCAATTAGTAGACAGCCAGAATTGTATAGCGTACCTCTAGCAGGAGGTCGTGTGGACCAAGTTCTTACGGTTCCTGCAGAAGCCGTTCAGGTGAATAGAGCAGGAACTAAATTAGTATATCACGATAAAAAGGGATACGAAGATACTTTTAGAAAACATCATGTTTCTGCCATAACCCGAGATGTTTGGGAATACGATATGACCACAGGAGAACATCGGATGTTGACCACCTTTAAAGGTGAGGATAGAAACCCTTCGTACAGTGCCGATGAACAGACTATCTATTACTTAAGTGAGGAAAGTGGCTCCTATAACGTACATAAAATGAGTGTTGACGGGTCTGAAAAAAAGCAGCTAACTCAATTTAAAACACATCCTATTCGTTCGCTAAGCGTAGGTAATGGTATTATGAGTTTTAGTTATGATGGGGAGATCTATACCTTCCAGGAAGGCCAAACGCCTAATAAAGTGGCGATACTTATTAGAACTCAAAATGCTACAAATTCACTAGAGTATGTATCTATAAATGGAGGTGTGCGAGAAATGGATATATCACCGAACGGAAAAGAAATTGCCTTTGTAAGTAGGGGCGAAGTGTTTGTGACCGCTGTTGACGGTTCGTTGACCAAGAGGCTCACAAATACCCCGGAGCAGGAACGTTTTGTAAAGTTTATGCCAGACGGTAAGGCAGTGGCCTATGCAAGCGAAAGGAACGGAAAATGGACCATTTTCAAAACCGTTAAAATTAGGAAAGAGGAACCGTATTTCTTTGCAGCTACCATCTTAAAAGAAGATACATTATTGACCACAACCACAGACGTGTACTTGCCAGAGTTCTCGCCAGACGGTAATCTAATGGCTTATATAGAAGGTCGTAGAACGCTTAAAGTCAAAAATCTGAAAACGAATACCGTTACTACCTTACTTACGCCTAATGAGTTGTATCATTTTTCGGATGGAGACAAGTATTACCAATGGAGTCCGGACAGCAAATGGCTTTTGGTAGATTGGGGGGTTACACTGAGTAATAGCGAAATATTATTGATTTCGGCCGATGGAAAATCACGTACCAACTTAACGGAGAGTGGTTATTATGATGTATCACCAAAATGGGTCAATGGTGGAAATCAAATCATATGGTATGCCAACAGGAACGGATTAAAGAGTTATGCCACCAGCGGCCAGTCAGAATTTGATGTTTATAGCATGTTCCTAACCAAAGATGGATGGGACAAGTTTAATATGACAAAAGAAGAATACGACTTAACAAAGTTGATGGAAGAGGATAGCGAAAAGGAAGACACCGATACCGACGATAAAAGTGATAAAAAGAAAAAGAAGAAAGATGAAGACGACCAAAAAGATGGAGTGAAGCCTTTGAAATTTGATTTAGAGGATGTTCAAGACCGCAAAGCACGTTTAACCATACATTCTTCTAAATTGGCCGATGCTGTATTATCCAAGGATGGTGAAAAGCTATATTATCTTACCCGTTTTGAAAAGGATTTAAATCTTTGGGAAACGGAAATTAGGACTAAGAATACTAAAATGCTAATTTCCTTAGGAGCCAAATCAGGTAGTTTACAATGGGACGAGAAACAGGAAAATTTATTCTTACTTGCCGATGGGAAAATAGCAAAGGTAGATGTTAAGGCCGGTAAAAAGGAGTCTGTAAAGTTGAAGTCGGAAATGGTATTAGATGCTGATGCGGAGCGTCAATATATGTTCGACCATATTTGGTTGCGTACCAAAGGTATTTTTTACCATTCCAATTTTCATGGTATAGATTGGAAGGCCATGCGCACGGAATACCAAAAGTATTTACCGCATATTGGCAACTCCTATGAATTCGCTGAAATGGTTTCGGAGTTATTGGGCGAGTTGAACGTATCGCATGCTGGGGGGCGATTTAACGATGATATTAAAAACGGTGATGCTACTGCATCATTGGGCATTTTTATGGACTATGAACATAAAGGAAACGGTATTAAAATTGCAGAAGTCATTAAGGGAGGTCCTTTAGATAAGGCTAATTTTAAGTTAAAGCCGGGAATGCTTATCGAAAAAATAAACGGTGAAACTGTTTTGCCTTCTAGGGACATTGCTAGTTATCTCAACAGAAAAGCAGGAGAATTTATGCTTTTGGATATTGTAGGGTTAAATAACACCCGAAAGCAAATAACAGTAAAACCGATTTCAATAGGTCAGGAAAACAGACTATTGTATGATAGATGGGTAAAAAAGAATGAAAAAGAGGTTTTAGAAAAGAGTAAGGGAACCTTAGGCTATGTTCATATCCCAGGTATGAGCGACGGTCCCTACCGGACCATTTATGAGCAAATGATGGGCAAGTTTATTGATAAGAAAGCGGTAATTGTAGATACACGTTTTAATGGTGGTGGCGATTTGGTAGCGGATTTAGCAATGTTCTTCACAGGTATACCATTTCTATCTTATGAAACTGAGGATAGGGTAGTAGGTGGGGAGCCTACATCTAGGTGGACAAAGCCCACTTTAGCTATGTTCAACGAATCCATGTACAGTGACGGTTCTTGTTTCGCTAGCGGATATGTGGATTTAAAAATAGGAAAGACCGTGGGAATGCCCGTGCCGGGAACTTGTAGTTTTGCAGGATGGGAGCGTTTGCCTAATGGAGGTGTTTGGGGTGTTGTACCTGTAAGCGCAAAGAATAAAGCTGGGGAATGGTTAGAGAATAACGAGACCAACCCTGAGATTATCATTAAAAACCAACCGGATATTATCGCCGAAGGTCGTGACGAACAACTAGAGAAATCCATAGAAGTACTACTAAAAGAGGTAGAGTAGGCACGGGACAGAGGGCAGTAGGCAGTAAACAGTAGTTGCCTGTAGGTTGAGATAGTTGTTGGTCAATAGTTGGCAGTCTATAGTCGATTATTGTGCTTTTAAAAAGAGTATTGCAATTAATGTCAAAAAGGAAATAATTATACTACGCTAGGACAATTTTTGTCTTCCAGTCGAAAAAAGATGAAATTTAATTTTATTGAAAGGTAATCTCCGTGTGGATATAGCCGTAGCGAATAAAATGCGGATACCCCTTTGATAGCTATGTGAAAACTGAGTATTTATTATGAAATAGATCTTAACACGAACAACTAACAACGAACACCTAACTCCCTTCTTTATAAACTACGCCATCCTTCATTACAAATACCACCTGCTTCATATTAGAAATATCCTTTAGTGGGTTGCCTTTTACTGCAATGATGTCCGCCGTAAAGCCTTTTCTTAAGTTTCCAAGTTTATCCAAATGAAACATACGAGCATTCAATGATGTAGCTGAGGTCAGCACGGCTAGAGGTTTCATGCCATAGTCTACCAACAGTTCCATTTCTCTATAATTTTCTCCATGGGTAAAGACCCCCACATCACCACCAAAAACAATATCCACGCCAGAATCCAATGCTAGTTTAAAGGATGCTCTCTTTTTTATGATGCGTTCTGGTTCTGGTTCTTTTCCTTTGTTCCAGCCACGGTATTGCGTAATGGCATCTCCGGCCGCCAGAGTGGGGCAGAACCCTATTCCTTTTTCCTTCATTAGTTGAAACAGTTCTAAAGTAGCACCATCTCCATGTTCAATGGTCTCAACACCACCTTTAATAGCGCGTCTAATACCCTCAGGGGTACTGGCGTGTGCCACCACATATTTTCCGGCACTGGTGGCCGTCGCTACCATAGCGTTTATTTCTTCCTGTAAAAATGTAGGTTGAGAGCTGGCTCCTGTGGTCCAACGATAATCAGCATAAATTTTAATAAAATCTGCGCCCTTGCCCATTTGGCGGCGTACCGTTTCAATTGCTTCTGGGACGCCACTAGCAGGTTCGGCTCCAAGTGGTACGGTAACACCATCATGAAACCCTTTAGGTCCGTAAGCACCCGTTGCAACTATGGCAGGTCCCGCGACGAGCATCCGAGGTCCTGGAACAATGCCGTCTTCAATAGTTTTCTTTAAATAAACATCGGTATAGCCGGCCCCTTCAGCTCCTAAATCCCTCGTTGTAGTCACTCCGGCCATGAGGGTGCTTTTGGCATGCACGGTGCCGCGTATTGCCCGCTCTACCGGTGATTCCTTTAGTACTTGGTCGTTCCAATTGGTCTCATTATAAGGATGTAGTAGTAGGTGGGAATGTCCTTCAATGATACCCGGCATTAATGTTGTGCCCGTTAGCAACATTTCCGTGGTATTTTCGGGTTTGTCCAATCTATTTAATGTTCCGGCATAGCTTATGGTATTTCCCTCTACCAGTACTACCCAATCGGTATGCATCTCTTGTCCGTCAAAAACACGATCTGGTACTAACATGGTTTGCGCCTCTAGTACGGCACTCATCAGGCAGATTATAAGGAAGATTTTGTTTTTCATTTAATCGACTATTAAGGCACTTTTCAGTAATGCTTTTAACGCTACTGCAGAATAAGCATTATTATTTTTAATGAGATAATGTATCTTTTCTGTATTGTTTATTTGCTCCAAAGGATTACCGTCCAAGACAACAATATCCGCTACTTTCCCTTTTTTTAAGGTTCCATAATTCGCGTCTTTTTTCAAGAACTTTGCTCCGTTGTAAGCAGATGTTCTCAAAGCTTCAAGTGGTGAAATACCAATGGTTACCATTTCCTGTAACTCTTTATGCAAGGATACGCCAGGATAGGTGTACGAATTATAGGCACCACAATCAGAACCCGCTAATAGCCCCACTCCCGCATCGCTAAGTGATTTTGCCAATGAGCCAAAAAAGGTGTCCAATTGTTTTCGATTTGCAATAGCTTCAGGTTTGGAGTTTTTCACTCTATTTATTCTTCCCTCGTACGTTTTAATAATACCTGGCGTCATATATTTCAGATAAGGGTCCTTGGTATGATTATTTTCATCTAAATAACTCAACGTCTTCCCGATATGTAGCGTAGGAACTACGTAAACATTATTTTTTTTCAAAGTAGTAAAAGTGTTCGTTGCGGTGGTATCGGAATAACTTTCCATTAATAAAGGCATGGCATCCCAAAAACCGATTTCTCCAGATTTCATTTTATTGGTAACGTAAACTTCGTTAGAGGCGCAACCTTTCATAATATAATAGAGGTGTTCAATGGTATCAATACCTGCGTCAATAGTTTCTTCTAAGGTGACGGTAAAAGGCATATGTCCGGAAGTAATCAACCCTCTTTTTTCGGCCTCCCCTATGGTATTTAGGTAGTTTTTTCCAGAGATTCGGCTATCATAAAGTTTAACAAAATCTACAGGTATTTGCTCTAAGGAATCTAAGGCCTTTCGAATTTCCTCTTCGTTCTCCACCTCCAGCGAACCTGCCCAAGTAGCACCTTTTCCATCTATTTTTGGCCCTGATGTGAAAATGGTAGGGCCAACCAAAGTTCCTTCTGTAATACTACTTTTCCAAGCCATAACACTAGTGGTAAGATCACCGCCAGCATCGCGCACCGTGGTAATTCCATTGGCCATAAAAAGTTTCAGGAATTTTTTGTTTGCCCCAATTAGGGAATCACCACCTCTAAAATGCACATGATTGTCCCAAAAACCGGGGAGCAGATACTTTCCCTCAACATCTATTTCTAGCTTAGCCTTTAACGGAACATTGGTAGTGGTAGATTTTAGTTCCATAATCACACCATCAGTAATACCTATGGTTTGTCTAGAAATAGAGCCCGTTTCCAAGTCTATAACAGAACCGTTTTTTAAAACGATGTCATATAATGTCTCTTCCTGATTTTTACATCCTGCTATAAGTATAAATAGAAAGAGAAGGGATTTGAAATGAGCTATAGATTTAACCATTGTAGCATTGAATTAGCCATGGGAAGGTAGAAATAATTAGCGATTTATGATTCTTCTTATCACTATAAAAATCAAAATAAAGAAAGAATAACCAATAAAAAAAGGGATGATGTAATCTCGGAGTCCTAGCACCAACATACAGCCTATGACCAATAATTGAAAGCCTAGACCAAACGTAGAGACGGCGGTCATGAACCAGTTGGGAAACCTATTGCTTTCTTCTGCCTTGCGGTCCAGAGCATAAATAATAGTGTCAAAAACACCATATAGCATGCTGTAGAGGGCAAAGAAAAAATTTACACTGCTCTGGGTTTCCCCATCTAAGGCCTTTGGAATCTCCTTTTCAAATATGCGACTCGTAGTGTCCCCAGCTTTAGTATTTCTCAAAATCACATAATAATAATTATATAATGTGCCCTGTAATTGTAGTCCAAAGAAGGCCAAGGCCATCAAAAACCATGAGCCAGAGGTTACATACCAAATTGCAACGAGTATAAACAGGTTTAGGATAATATCCGCAACAGAATCAAAATAACGCCCCGTGTAGGAAGGGGTGTTTTTAATGCGTGCTAACTCCCCATCCGCCGCATCAAGGATAGACTTTAAGACCAAAAAGAATAAAGTGGCCCAATAATATTGATTTAGGAGGCATACAATAGCAACTAGGCCAGCAATTATGAAGGTAACCGTAACATGAATTGGAGTAAAATCACTGTGTTTAAGACTATTAGCAATAATTCTTGCGACTGGTCTACCATAATCCGATAAATCCAAGAATTGGTGTTCCTTGGGTAATTTTGACATTTTTCCGGGTTAAGGAGAGAAAACCAATAACGGAAACACGCTAGCTTGGTACACCCGCCTAACTTAAAGCGAAAATAATATTTAATTTACAATTAACTTACATAAAATTAATTAACCCACTATCGTTGTCCGCCGTTTCTATATTTTTCATTTAAGGCGCATAAGCGAATAATTTCTGATATTCGTTTCTGTCTTGTTTCTTCCCTTTTTGCCTGATTAAGCCAGTATAAATAGCTTTTTCGTTGTCCTTTGGTAAAACCATTGAAATTATTGAATGCTTTTTTATTTTGCTTGAATGCCAATTCAAGGTCATTAGGTATAACACCGTTCTCTACATTGTCTAAAGCTGTCCATGAACCATTAGCTTTTGCTATCGCAATAACGGCACGCCCAGTTTCATGTAATAAATTTGTTTTTTCAAGTGATTTTAAATGTTCTTTGTTCACTTTACTCCAAACGCTTTTGGGTTTTCTGGGACAGAAATATTGTCTTCTTTTTCCGTTTCCAAGGCTTTTTACGGTACTATCGATCCAACCATAACATAGCGCTACCCGCACTGCTTCTTCCCATCGCATACTTTCATTTTCATGGTCCACTTTGTAGAAAATAAGATAAATGCCCGAGTAGTTTTTATGATTAGTGTGCATCCATGTTCTAAATTCCTGGTCATTTTTAAAATAGAACTCCGGTATGTTTGAAGTGTTCATAGAATTTGCGGACTGTTTGTGTAAAAGTAAAATTTTATGAGATACTTTAAATTAGGTAGAGTCGAGCACGTATTTGATATTAATGACTTCAAAATTGTTGTTAGTCGAATTTTATACCTATTTTTTTCTTTTGTCATTAACTTTAGCTAACGATTTAAGGTAATTTTTGCTATGAAAACCGATAATTCTTTGAAAACAAAACTGTCGCTAAAGGAAATACTAATAGGCCTTGGTGTACTGGTCTTTTGTAGTGTTTACTATTCTTGCGAACAGCAACCATCTACTTCTGAAAAAGTCATTGCTAAAGCTGATATCCAAGGGATTCCAGAAAAAATTGATTTCACCTTTGATGTGAAACCTATCCTTTCTGATCGTTGTTTTATATGTCACGGTCCTGACAAGAACGCTATAGAAGGAAATTTATCGCTCCATAAAGCTGAGGATGCCTATGCGGCGTTAGGTGAAAATTTGGATAGGTTCGCTATTGTGCCTAATAAACCGGAAGAAAGTGGGTTGGTAGACCGTATTTACTCTGAAGACGCGAACTTAGTGATGCCTCCTCCGGAATCTAATTTAGAATTAACCCCTAAGGAGAAGGCCATTTTAGAGAAGTGGATAGCACAAGGTGCGGAATATAAGGAACATTGGGCTTTTATTGCTCCTGTAAAACCAGAGGTGCCTCATGTGAATGATTCGTCCTGGGCAAAGAATGAGATAGATAAGTTTGTGCTAAAAAAAATGCGCTTAAATGGTCTTTCTCCTTCTGAGGAAGCCTCCAAAGAAAAATTAATACGTAGAGTATTCTTTGATCTCGCTGGTTTACCGCCTTCTCCAGAACAGGTAGCTTCATTTGTTAATGATTCTTCTACGGACGCCTACGAGAAATTGGTAGATTCCCTACTTCAAACCGTAGATCATGCCGAACATATGGCAGCAGAATGGATGGATATTGCAAGATATGCCGATACGCACGGGTACCAAGATGATTTTGAACGGACCATGTGGCCCTGGAGAGATTGGGTAATTCATGCCTTTGACGAGAATATGCCCTATGACCAATTCGTAACGTATCAATTGGCGGGTGATTTAATGCCAGATGCCGATTTGGAGAAAATATTAGCGACCGGTTTTAATCGCAATCATAAAATTACATTTGAAGGCGGTACCATTCCAGAGGAATATCAAGTGGAATATGTAGAAGATAGGTTACAGACCTTTGGAACGACCTTTTTAGGACTCACTTTAGAATGTGCTCGTTGCCACGACCATAAGTACGACCCAATAAGTCAAAAGGAGCACTTTGAGCTATTCAGTTTTTTCAACAACAACAAAGAAAAGTATACCATTCCCCTACCGGGCGAAACCCCAGAACCCTATATCACCATAACAGAAAAAGAGGCAAATGGAGTATTAGATTTTATCAATTTCGATAAAGCACCAAAGAAAGAGGTGCCCGTAATGGTAATGTATGAGCGAGAGGAGTGGAAACCTGCTTTTATCTTAAATCGAGGCGTCTACGATCAACCTACGGATCAGGTATTTCCAGACACACCAAAATCCGTGTTATCATTTCCCGAGAATTATCCCAAAAACAGAATGGGTCTTTCCAAATGGCTTTTTGATAATGAAAATCCGTTAACGGCAAGGGTAACCGTGAATAGGTTTTGGCAACGTATGTTCGGAAACGGACTTGTGAGTTCTTCCTATGATTTTGGAAATCAAGGTGCGCTGCCATCGCATCCAGAGTTATTGGATTATTTGGCCATTAAATTTAGAGATGAAGGATGGAATACAAAAGCAATGTTGAAATACATGGCCTTATCCGCTACCTATAGACAACGTGCAGTTACAACTCCAGAGGCATTGGAACAAGATCCGGAAAATAAATTGCTGGCGAGAGCACCTCGTTTAAGACTTACGGCAGAGATGATACGGGACCAAGCCTTGGCCATTAGTGGTTTATTAACTAAGGAAGTTGGTGGGCCAAGTGTAAAGCCCTATCAACCAGAAGGTATTTGGGAAGAGACTACCGGCGGAGGTGGCGGAAGTACATCGCGCTACGTTCAAAGTGAAGGTGAGGACTTATATCGTAAGAGTTTGTATACGTTTTGGAAACGCACTGTGCCACCACCAAGTATGATGACCTTTGACAGCGCCTCAAGGGACTTATGTTCCGTAAAGCGTCAGGAAACAAATACACCACTACAGGCCTTGGTACTACTTAACGACCCGCAGTTAATAGAGGCTTCCAGAGCTTTGGCAACAGTAAGTATAGAAAAATTTCCTCAGGAAGTAGAAAAGCAAATCTCTTATGTTTTTCAAAAAGCGACCTCACGTTTACCGGACGCAGAGGAAAAAACAATGTTATTGGACCATTACAAAGACATGCAGGCGAAAATTGACAACGGAATCATTGAGGCATCCGATTATATATCCATAGGGGAGTTTACGAATGATATCGAAGTATCTGATAAGGAATTGGCATCACTGTCATTGGTAGCACATACTATTTTTAATTTAGACGAAACTATAACCAGAGGCTAGTTATGAGTGAAAAGAAAATCATAGAAGAAAGGTCGTTACTATTAAATAGAAGATCATTTTTGGGTAAGGCTGCTTTAGGTGCGGGCTCGGTTGCATTAGCTTCGCTACTTGGTCAGTCTTTCTTCAGAAAAGATGAGAACGGTATTATTACAAAAGCAAATGATTTTGGAGGTAATAATGGAATGATGAATGCCTTGCACCATGCCTCAAAGGCAAAAAGAATTATTTATCTTTTTCAAAGTGGAGGACCTTCCCAGCTAGAATTGTTCGATTACAAACCCACTTTGATTAAAAGAAGAGGTGAGGAATTACCAGAATCTATTAGAAATGGACAACGCTTAACGGGCATGACTTCTGGTCAGGATAGTTTTCCATTGGCCGGATCGGTATTCGACTTTAAGCAGTATGGTAAGAATGGCACTTACATTAGCGACTTACTTCCGTACACTGCTAAAATGGTCGATGAACTTTGTATTGTAAAGTCCATGTATACCGAGGCCATTAATCATGACCCTGCCGTAACCTTTTTTCAAACAGGTTCACAACAACCAGGTCGTCCTAGCATGGGTTCTTGGTTGAGCTATGGTCTTGGTAGCGAGAATAAAAATCTACCGGCCTTTACCGTTTTATTGTCTAGAGGTTCCGGTAGGCCAAACGGGCAGCCACTATACACCCGATTATGGGGTAATGGATTTCTGCATTCACTGCATCAAGGCGTACAGTTTAGGGCGGCAAAAGACCCCGTTCTCTATTTGAACGACCCTAAGGGAGTTACCAAAGAAGGTAAAAGAGCCATGTTGGATAAATTGGCGGAACTAAATGAAAAACAGTTCACGGAATTTGGAAATCCAGAAATACAGAGTAGAATAGCGCAGTATGAAATGGCCTATAAAATGCAGACCTCCGTACCTGATGTAATGAAGACGGACGATGAGCCCGATTATATTTATAAAATGTACGGAGCTGATGCAAAAATACCTGGTACTTATGCAGCTAATTGTTTATTAGCTAGAAGATTGGCCGAACAGGACGTACGTTTTATACAGTTGTACCATATGGGTTGGGATCAACATGATAATTTGCCAGGTGCAATAGAGAAACAAGCAAAAGATGTAGACCAAGCTTCTGCGGCATTGGTGGCCGATTTAAAACAACGTGGTCTACTAGAGGACACCTTGGTCATATGGGGCGGAGAGTTCGGAAGAACCAATTATTCCCAAGGTTTGCTTACGGATACCAACTATGGACGTGACCACCACCCAAGATGTTTCACCATGTGGATGGCCGGTGGCGGAATTAAGCCAGGTGTAGTGTATGGTGAAACGGACGAATTTGGATATAACATCGTAAAGGACCCTGTCCATGTTCACGATTTCCAAGCTACCATGTTACACTTATTGGGTATAGACCATGAAAAACTAACATACAAATACCAAGGTAGACGCTTCCGACTTACGGATGTTGAAGGTCATGTTCTAAATGATTTATTGGTTTAATGAAAAGAAGAACTTTCGTTAGGAATACCGGTATGCTAACCACAGGACTTTTAAGCGGTCTTGCTCAAGCAAATACATTAATGACATACAAAGACGTAGTTATTGGTCATAATTCGCATCAATATAAAATAGACTTGCAGTGGGGAGCACTGAATTCTAATTTCTATCCGGTAAACGATTGTCATGAAATGGTACAGGATTCTCAAGGGAGAATATTACTACTAACGAACCATACCAAAAATAATATAATCGTCTACGACCGTTCTGGTAAATTGTTAGAGGTATGGGGTACCGACTATCCTGGTGCACATGGACTCACATTACATGTAGAAAACGGTGAAGATGTGCTTTATATCGCCGATAATAACAGACACGAAGTAATAAAAACCACCATTAATGGTAAGGTGATTCAGGTGTTTTCGTATCCCAAGGAAACGGGAAAGTACAAGAATAAAGAAAGTTACATTCCTACGGAAACAGCAATAGCACCCAATGGTGACGTGTATATTGCAGATGGCTATGGCGAACAATATATTATGCATTATAATGCTTCTGGAGCACTTTTAAATGTATTCGGAGGCAGGGGAGAGGAGGCACATCATTTTGATAATGCGCATGGTATTTGTTTGGATACCCGTGATGCTGCGAATCCGACATTACTGGTTACTGCCAGACAACAGAACAAATTGAAACGTTTCACGCTTAATGGTGAGTATATAGATGCTATTGATTTACCTGGTGCCTACATCTGTAGACCCGTTTTACATGAAAAAGATATTTACTTGGCTACTATTTGGTCCGGTGATGGCTCTGAGGGAACAGGTTTTATAAGTATCCTGAACGAAGAAAATAAACTTGTTTCCGCTCCTGGCGGTTGTGAGCCCATTTACGAGGAACAGCAATTGAATCCTATGTATCAAACTTTGAAAGTGTTTCATCACCCTCATGACGTATGTGTAGATGAAGATGAAAATCTGTACGTAGCGCAATGGAACTCTGGAAAAACATATCCAATTAAGTTATATCGCGTTTAATGTTGAAAAAAATAGTCCTCTTTATAGTTGGTGCTTTGCTTTTATGCGCTTGTGAGCAAGACAAAAAGGCTACAATTCAGTATGCGGCGGATAATCTCTTTGAACTGGCCGCTCCAAAAATAGTGGTGGATTCGTTACTTTTTAGCAAATCGGCAAAAGTTTCGGCAGTATTTCATATGAAGGATGCTCAAGTTAGATATACTACTGACGGCAGTCCTGTAACTTCAAAATCAAACTTATATACGGAACCCTTGCTTGTAGAAGAAGCAACACAATTTGCATTCTGTTCATTCCACCCGGATTACAAGAAGAGTGAAGAAGTGTATACCAGATTAATACAATTACAACGTAATATTTCAAATGCTCAGGTTACCCTAGACCCAGCACCACATTCTAACTATACAGGAAATGGTGCTCAAGGACTTGTAGACTTGCAAAAAGGGACGCTACAGTTTAGAGGAACGCACACCTGGCTGGGCTTTCAAAACGACCAAATAAGTATAAAGCTAGATTTTGATAAGGAGCTTCCTATTTCAAAACTTATTGTAAGTACCTTAAAAGACCATGGCTCATGGATATTTGCACCCCAGGCAATTGAAGTGCGTGCTAAGGGCCGTAAAATAGGAGAATTAAATCTTGACCATCCTACAGAAATGGAACCTAAGCAAATAGAACTTTTGGATATTTTCGTAGCCGAAGCGTCTTATAAAAATATAGAAATTAAGATTGATTTAATGGAGGAGATTCCTGAATGGCATCAGGGCAAGGGAACGGTTCCGTTTTTATTTATCGATGAAATTTTAGTAGAATAACAGCATGACATATCTCTTCATAAATATTGGCAATTTTCATCCTGTACTGGTTCATTTACCCATAGGGATTATAATTTTTGCCTTCATCCTAGAAATCTATCAAAGAATACGACCAAAGGAAAACATTGGAGGCGTTATAAAACTTGCAATCGGGTTTGGGGTCTTAAGTGCCCTAGCATCAATAGGAACAGGGCTTTTACTGGAATCTAACGGAGCCTATGACGAAGAATTATTGTTTAGACATAAGTGGATGGCGATAGGCCTTACCGCGGTTATGGTTATCCTTTTCTTTGCCAAGAATTCGAAACAAAAATTACTAGCTGCTATTTATTTTCCCTTATTTATTGCGGCTAATATTATGCTAACATTAGCCGGTCACTGGGGAGGTAGTATGACGCATGGCGAAGATTTTCTGACCAAGGAAACGTCCTCAAAAAATAGAGGAATTGAAAATATTGATAAAGCTTTGGTATACAATGATGTGGTACAGCCCATTTTTGATGCCAAGTGTGTAAGCTGTCATAACCCAAAGAAGGCCGAAGGTAATTTACTGTTAACATCACAAACGGAAATCTTGGCCGGTGGTGATACGGGCAGCATATTGGATTCTAGCGATTTAGGAAAACCTTTACTCGCACACAGGATGGTTTTGCCACTAGAGGACGAAGAACATATGCCGCCCAAAGGGAAGGTACAGTTGACACCAAACGAGATTGATTTAATTCATTGGTGGTTGGAGAACGAAAACTGTTTTGATTGTATTACCGCTGATTTGGAACGTAACAAAAGAATTCAGGCGCATTTGAATGAATTGGAGGAAGATACTTCTACAAGGGCCGTGTTGGCTAAAAATCTGGCCCCTGCCTCTGAAGAATGGTTGGCGAACCTAAACAATTCGGGAATACCAACGTATCCATTAAATGAAGAAAGCCCTTTATATATGGTTAATTTGGCAAATAGAAAGAATTTAGGCGAGGAAGTTTTTGATATGATAGCCGAATATGGAGAAAACGTTGTTGAAATGAATTTAGGCTATTCTAATTTTAGCGATTCACTCGTTGCCGTGCTGCCCAATTTTGAAAATCTAACTAAGTTACAACTACAAAACACAGGTATTACGGATAAAGCACTTGCTGAGGTTAAAAAGCTAGAAAAGTTAGAATCTTTAAACCTGTATGGCACTGCAATTACGGATGCCTCGCTAGCCGATATTAAATCGCTTACAGGTCTTACCGATTTGTATTTATGGCAAACCGATGTGACTGATGAAACGATAACTACAGTCCTAGCAGAAAATAATAATTTGACGGTACATACGATTGATGCCGATATTTTCGAGGCAACTGAATTGTTACCACCAACGATTATTACCGATTCCTACTTTGTTAAGGATAAATTGACGGTTGAGATGAGTTATCCGTTTGATGATACGGCAATGTTTTACACCTTGGACGGGTCAATCCCAGATACCACCGCTACCCGTTATGAATCGCCCATAGTGCTGACTAATACCACAATATTAAAAGCTATAACTTTTAAGGAAGGTTGGGGCCAGAGCGATGTTGTAGCCGCCAATTTTAAGAAGAGGACCATTGATTATGATAAGATTACCCTTAATAAACCTCCACATGAGAAGTATACGGCAAAAGGAGCAAAGACCTTGATAGATTTAGACCGTGGCACTCGAAACTTTGTAGACGGGAAATGGTTGGGGTATGAAGGAACGCACTTTGATGCAACCATAGCATTTGATGAAATCAAAGAAATTAGTTCCGTTTCTATTGGAGCGCTTTCGGGCCCCAGTGATTATATCTTCTATCCGGTAGGTTTTAATATTTTGGTATCCAATGACGGTAATACATTTAAAAAATGGCATACCGTTAAGTTGCCCGAGCAGAAACCTAGTTCTGAAATTACGATGGACTTTTTTGATTTAGACTTTAAGAAAACGAATGCCAAATATGTTAGGGTAGAAGTGAAGAGTGTTCTAAAGAACCCACCTTGGCATCAAAACCCGGGAGCTAAGAGTTGGGTGTTCATCGATGAAATCGTTATCAACTAAAAAGACCATTGCATTTTTACTTTCATTGGTCACTTATTTTATCTAAAAACGGAGCCATTTCTAATAAGGTAATATCATCTCGTTTTTGCAATTGCCTTAGCATCCATCCTTTATGCCCCGCACCATAAACAATTAAAAACTGTTTTCCCTTGTAGCGGTGTTTTTCTAGGGCTTTTTCAATATTCCAATAATGGGCAATGTTGATGTTCTCCCAACCACCGAGCCCTAATTCTACATTAAAAAGTCTATTGTAGGTCTGTAAGGCAATATCCTGTATACTATCATAAGTGTGGGTGTGAATGAAGTAGGGGTCGTTGACCTTACCCGTAGCGGCGTAAAGAGAATCGGTACGTTTATTAGCTTCGGTATATGCTTGCCAGTCCTTCGTTCTACTGGTATCTTGGCTTATTGCCCTTAATTTAGCTCTACGTTCGTCGGCCATGGGTTTTGTCCAACCAGCGGTTGGTATAATCTCAAAATCTAGCGTTTTGGTCAGCGGAAAAATAACATCTACATATTCCGGAAAACGGAGTACCCTAGGCTCTGAGATACTATCGTCCATTTGAAATCCTTCCATAGCAGCTTTCATCCTATCTGGTGGAATCTCGGCCAAAATATAATCTGGATTGATCGCTCGTACTAATTTATCCAGATAAATCGTATTATACACGCTATCCGTAAGGTGTCCGCCATGGATGGTACCTAAGATTAAAACTTCGTTCTTGTTTGTTGCCTGGGATGTTTTTGCTTGTTCAGTACAGTTAAAGCATAACAAAGAACTTGCGAAAATTATAAAAGATGAAAGCCGAACAACAATTTTATTCATAAAACAGATAGTTAAATTGAAATGCAAAGATTCCTTATACAGCGTACTAAAAGTAGGTTAAAAATTCATATTAAGGGAAGTGTTATCCATCGGTCTTTTTTATGTTCTAATGATTAAATACCCATACTTGGTGGATTACTGTTAATATTATGATAAACACATCAAAGCTGTTTAATCTTTCCATACTTTCGTTAAACAGCTAATTTTCAATCATATCTCATGAAGACAATATTTTTTAAATTAACCTTACTGGTTACGGTTTTGCTTTTTTCTTTTAAACCAGATGTTCAAGAATTTCAAGGTCAGGCATTTTACTACTCCAAATCTAAGATGGAACTAGGGGGTTGGGGGGCACGAATGAGCGAAGCTCAGAAGAAGCAGGTCCAAGCTCGACTTAAAAACAGATTGGAAAAAACCTATGTCCTAGATTTTAACAAGGAAGCATCCGTTTTTAACGAAGAAGAAAAGTTGGATGCCATTTCCGGTGCAACGGACTCTTGGGGTAATAACTTTTCAAGAGGTGAACAATACAAGAACATTAAGGAAAACGCTTTGGTACAGGCCCAAGAGTTTTATGGGAAACGTTTTTTAATAAAAGATAAGCTTCAAGAAATAGAATGGAAGATGGGTTCAGAGTCTAAGCAA
The DNA here is from genome assembly GCF_044594925.1 of Maribacter sp. R77961. Taxonomy (GTDB): domain Bacteria; phylum Bacteroidota; class Bacteroidia; order Flavobacteriales; family Flavobacteriaceae; genus Maribacter. The sequence continues at coordinate 769,441 of NZ_CP138991.1, forward strand.
ATAGGACAATACACTTGTTTTAAGGCAACGGCAAACATACCTACCAAGGAGTTAAGTTGGTACGATTTTTCTTGGGGAGATTTACGGAAAGCTGAGAAAAAAACGGATTCTACAGGTGCTGTTATAACGCCTGAAATAGAATTAACTGCCGTAGAAGCTTGGTATACCCCTCAAATACCTGTAAGCCATGGTCCGGGTGAATATTGGGGACTTCCGGGATTAATATTAGAGGTAAGTGCCGGGAATACCGTAATGCTTTGTGCCAAGATAGTTATGAACCCTAAGGAGAGTATCGATATCACTCCGCCGAACAGGGGTAAGGAGATTACTAAAAGTGCTTATCAGGAAACTGTTAAGGGTAAAATGTTAGAAATGCGTAACAATCGCGGTAGAAGAAGAAGTTAAAAATCATATTATCGGGTACACGTATAGCGCATCTTTTAAAACCTTAGCATGAAAAGAATTTTTTGTTTTACACTATTCTTATTAGTAGGGCTAAACACCTATGGACAAGTGACCTTGCAGGGTATCGTAAAAGATAGCCTTAATATGCCCTTTGATTTGGCGAATGTTGTTGCCATAAACCAAGAGACAAGTGGTTTGGAATCTTACGGTATTACCGATGCCGAGGGTAGGTATAAACTAGAACTAGGTAAGAACGGTACCTATAAGTTACAGGTAAGTTATGTAGGTATGAAAACCTATGAAGAAATCATTTCTACCCTTGAAGAAGATATTGATAAAGACTTTACCCTTCAACCACAAAATGCGTTGGACGAGGTAGAGCTTATTTATGAAATGCCCGTTAATATTCAGGGTGATACCTTGGTCTATAATGCGGACACTTTCAATAAAGGCACAGAACGAAAGTTGGAGGATGTGCTGGAGAATTTGCCTGGGGTAGAAATTAATGAAGATGGTCAAGTAGAGGTAGAGGGTAAGGTCGTGAACAAACTCATGGTCAATGGAAAGGATTTTTTTGATGGCGACACCAAATTGGCGACAAAGAATATTCCGTCTAAGGCGGTAGATAAGATTCAAGTGTTGCGTAATTACTCCGAAGTGGGGCAAATGAGCAGTGTGCGTAATAATCAGGATAATGTGGCCCTGAACATTAAACTAAAAGAGGGTAAGGAGAACTTTTGGTTTGGTGATGTCACCGCAGGAGCCGGAGTAGCACCAGATAATGAGCTCTATCTATTGCAACCTAAACTATTTTACTATAGTCCAAAGTATAGCCTTAATTTTATAGGAGACGTCAACAACACTGGAGAAGTAGCGCTAACACGTAGGGATATCCGAAATTTTGGTGGTGGTTTTCGCGCACCGAGCAGCAGCAGCGGCACTAATATTAATCTTGGGGATAACAGCCTTAACTTTCTAACCAGTCAGGGTAATGCGCTACAGATAGAAAATAAACTCGCCTCTGGGAATTTTAGTTACTCCCCTAATAAAGGCTTGGACTTGAGCGGTTTTCTTATTTACAACAGTAGCCGAATTCTTTCTAGGGAAACAAGCTTTATTCAATTCACTAATCCAGAATTAGGTATACCGGACGAAGCAACGGAGCAGTCCAGTACGGAACGCTCCAATCAAGCCCTGTTAAAGTTAAGTGCTTCCTATCAGCCTAATATGAATAACCAGCTAGATTATGATATTTTGGGACGTGTATCCAACGATGCTCAAAATCAAAGCCGAATTTCCTCGGTCATCGGTGCCACTGACCAAGTGGAGCAGGTAAAACCCTACAGCATCAATCAGAACATCAACTACTACTATACGCTCAACGAGAATAATATTTTTGCTTTTGAGGCACAACATTTATTCAAGAACGAAGACCCTTTTTATAATGCAATTTTGGTGAACGACCCGGATGGTGAAGATGCCTTTGATAGCACGGCGGAAGCCCTTGGTCTGGACACTTCCATTACGACCTATGATATTAATCAGAACAGGCGTATAAAATCAAATCAACTAGACGCAAAGCTAGATTATTACAACCTTCTGAATGCCAAAAGCAATATTAATCTTACGCTAGGCGTAATTCTGAGCAGGCAAGAATTTAACTCGGACATTTTTCAGTTTTTGGCAGATGGGTCGCAATTGAATCCCACACCAACAATCAATGATGGTCTTGCCGTAAACGATACGGATTATAATTTTAGCGATATTTATTTGGGATTACATTATCGACTAAAAACAGGGATATTTACCATAACTCCTGGGTTCTCGGTGCACGCATACGGAAATAAGAACATTCAGTTCGGGGAAACCTTTAAAGACAATTTCTTTAGGGTGTTACCGGATTTTGAAACCCGTTTACAGCTAAAGAAAAGCGAATCCCTAACCGTACGCTATAATATGCGTAATCAGTTTACGGATGTTACCCGTTTGGCGCAGGGCTTGGTGTTGAATAATTTTAATAGCCTACAGTTTGGAGCGCCAGACCTGCAGAATGCCTTATCACATAATGTAAGTCTTTTGTACAGTAGTTTTAATCTGTTCAACTATACCAATGTATTCGCCAGAGCGGCCTATACCAGTAATATTGACCAAGTAAGAAGCCTTACCAGTTTTGACAATGTGATACGGACCAGTACCTTTTTTAATTCTGCCTTTGCGGATGAGAACGTGAGTGTTTTTGGTCGTGTGCAGCGCACCTTTGGTAAAGTAAGGGCTAGCCTTAATGCGAATTTTAACTACAGTAAAATAAACCAGTTCATACAGGGGCAGCAGTCCTTGAACGAGGGCTATACCCAAACCTATACGCCGGGGTTGCGTACCAATTTTAAGGTGGCACCGAATATCAATTTAAGATATCGCTACAGTGTTACGAACAACAATCAGGGAAGCCGAGAAACCAAGTTCGTCACCAATGCCCCTTCTGCGGAGTTTGATGCCTACATTTGGAAATCATTGACCGTTAGAAGCAACTATACCTATACCAATCAAGATTTGGGTAATGGGGACTCGCAATCTTTTCAGAACTGGGATGCCTCCTTAGCCTACAGAAAGGATAGGGATGCCAAATGGGAGTATGAGATTAAAGCAACAAACCTATTGGATATTGATTCTCAAGTACGGAACAATGCCAATAATATCTCTGTTTTTACTTCAGAAACTTTTATTCAGCCACGATTTTTAACCTTTAGGGTGGTGTATACGCTTTAGTCTTTCTTCGGCAGTCCGAGGTAGGAATAGATTGCAAAGTTTGATTTTAGATCTAGAAAACGAAAAAACTTTTATTGTACCATGGAGAGTTCAAAGCGCTTCTCATCATTAACGGGTAACGAAATTAATGCGAAGAAAGAACGGTTGAACGCTTTCTTTTTTTGCAGAAAATTTATTGGAAAGCAATTACGAATCTAAACCAAAGAAGGTAAATTGCATTAAAGTACTTTCGCTTTGCTAAAGTCAGTACTGCATACAACGTAAAAAAAAACTCCTAAACGGCTTCTGTCCATTTTTTATCTTAATTATGGTTTAGCTTTTCCGCAACCTTGTCATAATACTCTTGTGTCACCACTTCAGTCCATGTAGTTGGTTGTCCGCCGCCATATAAAGCCAAATAGGTTACATCGCTAAACTTGGTAGAAGCGTGCCAATGTTCAATAGCTTTTTCACATTTAATGACATCACCTTCTTTAAGAATTATGGGTTCCTTTCCTCTTTCTTGGTAGTAAGCCTCACCATCAACAATTAGCAGTACTTGGGCCGAAGCATGTTCGTGCCAATCCAAGGTTGAGTTTGCTTTAAAGGTTGCTTTAGTGATATTATAGCCCAATTCTTGGTCATCGTGAATGATGCGATTCAGCCAAGCCTCCCCTATATAATGGGTATTTGGCGCTTTAGAGCCTTTTGTTAAATAGGATGCGACATTATATTCGGAATCTTGGGAAAACCCTGATATTGAGGCTAAAATAAAAAGAACAACTATTGAATTTCTCATTATATGAAGATATAGTTTTTAGTTCAGCAATTAAAGTAAATAGTTTAATCCAATTCTTTTAGGTATGCTTTGATATTCTTTCGCAAGTCACCAATTAGTAACTCTGAAATTTCAGCAGAATCATATCTATCTTGTTTTCCAACGGCAATCTTCCATAAATAACTTTTCAAAAGAAACCTCTTTTTCTCTTCAACCTGAAGCGGTAATTTAATTCCAATGATGTTTCCAATTGCATCGTACTCGAAGTTTGGAGCAATAGCATTGTTTATGGGATGGAAATAATTGCTCATAAATTTATATTCGTCGTACTCCTCATTAAATTTTCTATTTAAATCATAGTTAACTTCGTATAAGGAGATGATGGCGCTTCTTAAAGAATCGTTTTTAATTGTTTCCAAACCTTTAGATTTTAAAGACTCATACCCTGATTTGTTTTGTACAACCACAGATTCTCTGGTGAGAAAAAAATAAAATTTTAGCAAAGAATCTTTTTCAACAATTTCACCATCGAATAGTCTGTTAAAATATTTAGTTCCTCGAAGTGCAACTTTATAATAATACTTATCATTTACTATATCTAAACTGTCGCGCTCTAATCCTTTATATATCTCAGTTAAGATTCTATTCTCAGCAATTTCATCTTTTCTTTTGTCGTTCCATCGGTCCAAAAGAAAGGCTAAAGTAACGGCGAGAAAAATGGAGAGGAATTCGAATAAATATTTCCTCCATTTTTTGAACTTAAATCTATTTTTTATTTTCATGACTATGGTTTTTTAAAATACTTATTCCGTTCTAGCTTTAAGTACGCTGTCCTTCTTGAAAATTAATACTATGATTCCAATTGCCAGTAAAATATGATTAACCACGATAAGCATTCTATTATGAAAAGTAAACGCGCCAAATCCAATTCCAATTACTCCAATGAACACCAATATTGACCATAGAATATGTTTTTTTATGAATTTACCTGCGTGAGCTGCTAATCCCAAATAGAATAACGCTGGTCCGATAGTCAAAAAAGGAATTCGAATGGAAGGTCTTTCCATTATTTGTCTGGTTAATTCGTACATTCCATCATAGTCAGTTCCATAACTCCACCATAAGAAATCGATTGTTGCTTGTCCCACTAATGCAACTATACCTAAAGAGGTAAGGATTGACGCCAGACCACTAAAAATATTATCCGAAAATATGTAGTTTACTGATAAACAAAGCAATGCTCCAATCAATAATAACCAATGGGCATAATCAATTGGCTGTTGATTTTGGATAAGTTCATCTCCTCCTAGAAGCAGTGTTTGATTGATAATCAAAAAAACTAATCCGATGATAGCTGAATACTTTAGTTTCATTATTCCAATTAGGTTAGTAAGTACATCTAAAACTCAGATTTTTATTTATCTCCAAAATGATTTTTTCCTGAATTGTAGCATAGAGGCGATGGGTTGTCAAAATGTTGTGCAAGGCCAAATCCATAAGATTTTGCGACTTCTTAAATATACACAGACCTTTCGGTTAAGTCCTAAGCCTACCTTATTTATAGGTTTTGTTGCGCTCTTGTTATTTTAAACTGTTCAATTCTATTGATCCTGGCATTTTTTTTCAAGTAAACTTTTTATCGACAGGATTTCATTTTCAGCTGATTTCAATATTTGTTTATTGCGAGCATTAATTCCCAAATAAAATATGGCATCATTTAACATTATTTCCCTTATTTCAGCCGTAAAATTAACTTTTGAATTCAGTACGTCAAGGTCGACTTTTGTGTTATCTATACCGTTCAATTCCTCTGCAATCTTTATCCAACCTGAACTAACCATATCCTTCTTTTCAAAAAAACGTTTATCTGTGATAGCTTTTCCGTTAGTTTCTATAATGGAGCTTGTTCTAGCCATTGATTCATAGTAAGAAGCCAACTTGTTTTTAATAGAAAGGTCTGTTAGTATATTTAAATTTCCACTCGATTTAATGTCTTCCAAAGCGTCGGTTGTGGCTCGGTAATTTCTGTTGGAAAATTTGACGGATTTTAAAAGATTTGGGGTGATACTGTCTAAAGGTAAGGTGTCGTCTAACAACGTTTGAATCATAGTGTTATTCGCGTTAATTCTTATGTTTAACAGTTCAAGAGAGTATTCATAATTACTATAGTCCTGTTTAACGTCTTCCAGTAATCTACAGTAATACTGCTTTTCTAATTTTCTATCCTTCTTGTCTTGATTCCAACTATCTATTTGCAAGGCAATCAAGATACCAATGACCACGAGAACAATTTCACCTATGGCATAGAGTAGGTACTTGGAGAACTTATTCTCAGATAAAAGAGACTTTCTTATTCTGCGAAAAAACTTAATCATAGTCTGCGGATTTTACCCACCCCTCAATCCCCTCCCAGGAGGGGAGGTTCTTTGAAAGTAAGTTTTGTCTAGTTTTTCGAAAGAATTTTATCATGGGTTAGGGGTCGATTATAATTTCTGACATCAAATTTACGCTTTCGTTATTCTTCAATCTCGGAAGCTAAAACTTCAAGAATATGATCGATTCGCTTTAGTAGTGTTTGGCTTTCTTGATTGGTAAAAGTATTTAAGTTCAAACTCCATGTAATGATACCTTCAAGTTTTGGGTCCAAAAGCAATTCTTCTTTGCTGACCTTGCTGATTTTGGATTTTCCAGGTATTGGATTAAGGGTTTCTGTGGTCTCCAACAGGCTTGAGCCTGCTTTTTGCCAAAAGCTATAGCCAAAATCGCGTGAAATACCAATTTCGTTGAGATAATTCGAGAATTGCAATTCCCAATATCTTAAAAACATTAGCTCAACCTCCTTAAGTTGGACGACATCCGTACTCCAATTGATAAGCAACTCTTTTAGCTCTTCGCTTTGAATGGTTTCAATATTTCCTGAACGTACCAAGTCATTTTGAATCGGGTCAAAGGTTGTTGGAATAACACTTCCAAGATATGCGAAGATACTATCCAACTCCGCCTTTTCTGGTTCGTTATAAAAAGTGAGCAAACGTGTACATTTTCTATTGATGTCCTTTTTGCTTTCAGTTTTTTCCAGAAGTTGTGCACGGTTCGATGTAAACTCTTTTCTTAACCTTTTTAGAATCTCTTGCTCTTTTACATTGTCTTTCCGCTGCTCGTTCCAAGTATTGATTTGTAACGCAATCAAAATACCGATGACTACCAAAATGATTTCGCCAATGGCGTAGAGCAGGTACTTTGAGAACTTATTCTCAGATAAAAGTGACTTTCTTATTCTGCGAAAAAACTTAATCATAGCTTACGGATTTTACCCACCTCTCAATGCCCTCCCAAGGGGGGAGGCTTTTAGCGGTTAGTTTTTATCTAATTTTTCTAAAGAATTTTAGCATGGTTTTTGGCTTTTCCCCTCCTGGGAGGGGCTAGGGGTGGGTTTTAAGTTATCAATTTCCATTTTAATCTTTTCTAGAACCCAACCCAAATTATTTTTTACATCCAAATCACTGAATCGGGTTACGGTAACCCCAAGGCTTTCCAATCGGTTTTGTCGGATCATATCCTTTTCTTGGTGACCCTCTTTAAAATGAACCGAACCATCAACTTCAATGGCCAGTTTCAAATCTTTACAATAAAAATCGACTATATATTGGTCGATTGGTATTTGCCTACTAAATCGTACACCCAATTTTTTACCCTTTACTTCGCGCCAAAGGGCAATCTCGCCCAAAGTCATGTTATTCCGTAGTTCTCTGGCGTAAGCGACCAAATTTTGGTTATATGGAATTATTTTTTTCATAGCTATGCCCACCCCTGGATCCCCTCCGAGGAGGGGAGGTTTTCCGCAAGAAGTTTTTGTCTGATTTTTATAAAGAACTTAGTCATTTTTTATCTCTGAATTTATAATCTCAAGCATTTCAATAATTCTGTTTCGCAACGTAGCTGATTGAATATTGGCGTTTTGATGAAAGGAAATGGCCATAGCCGGAATGCTTTCTTGTTCAGGATCTGCTAAAATCTTTTTGAAGGCTATTTTCCTTTTAGATGGGTTTATTCTAAATTCTAAACTAGAAGACTTGTCTAAAGCTTCTACTGGTGAATAGCCATCTTTCCAAATGTTATTGTTTAGATTTCGAGATGTGCCCGATCCAATAATCAATTGCACAATAAATTGGTTTCGAAATGTTTGATATTGCTTTTCCTGTTCTTGTACTTGGTATACTTCAGATGACCAGTTAGATAAAAGCGATACAAGCTTTTCGTTTTGTATCAGCTGTAATTTATCTGTACCTATGATGTCATTTTTTATAGGATCAAAAGTGGGGTCTATCGCTAGATGCCACCAAGAGGTGTAAAAAGTTTCTTCATCAAAAATTTCTGGATTGTCTACAAAACTTAGCAATTTATGAGAAGCTTCGATGGCTCTATTTCGCATGTAAATTTTTTCTTCAAGCTGCGCAAGATTGGCTTCGTATTCCCTTTTTAATTGTACTAATATTTTTTGTTCTAGAATTCTGCCTTTTCGCCCCTCATTCCAGTCGTTCACTTGTAGTGCTAAAAGAATACCTATCATCACGAGAAATATTTCACCTAAGGCATAGAGCAAGTACTTTGAAAACTTATTCTCAGATAAAAGCGACTTTCTTATTCTGCGAAAAAATTTAATCATAGTTTGCGGATTTTACCCACCCCTCAGTCCCCTCCAAGGAGGGGAGGTTCTGTAAATGTAGTTTGTGTCTGATTTTTTTAAAGAATTTATTCATATTGAGTTTCTTTAAGTATTTTATCAATCAATAGGTCTAATTCTATCAATAGGTTTTTGTTATCTGCAATCCAGTATAAAAATTCGTCAGTATTGTTTTCGAATTCAATTTCTTTAAAAATTTGAAATTTATCTACCTTCAAGTTTGATTTTTCTTTCCAACGTAATGGGCCATAGGCATCCATATCTTTAAAGGGATATCTTTTTGATAAATAGGGCCAAATCTCGTTATCTAATTTTGCGGCAAACCTTGATGTTCTATCTGTCAAGGCCTTCATTGTTCGTCCCCAATTATATATTGAATTAACCAATTTCTTATTCTGGAGCAATTCCAAACGTCCCGATTGTACGAGACCAGAAATGGTATTTTCCGAGGGTCTGAATATAGGAGGGTCAAAGGCATAAAAAAGTAAACTGTCTATATTTTGCTTTTTAAGATACGCTTCGTCTTTGCCTATATTATTCATTAATTGTCTGAGCGCAGCCTCGCATGATTCATTTTCCTCAATTCTTCTTTTGATAATCGCCTTGTTTTGCAAATATTCAGTCTGAATGTTCTTTAATATGGTCTGTTCTTCAAGTTTCTGGATTCGTTTTTGGTTCCAATTATTGATTTGCAGTGCAATCAGAATTCCTATAACCACCAAAATGATTTCACCTATGGCGTAGAGCAGGTACTTTGAGAATTTGTTTTCGGAAAGCAGTTTTTGACGGATTTTACGGAAGAATTTAATCATAGTTTGCGGATTTTACCCACCCCTCAATCCCCTCCAAGGAGGGGAGGCTTTCAGCGAGTAGTTTTTGGCGGATCTTTCTGAAAAATTTTATCATTGATTGGCGGTTTCTGATAATGAAGCACAACAATAAGATAACATCATTGGTACTATCCTACATATAAAACTAGTGCACTGATTTCTAGTTACCCTTAGGTTAGCTCACTTACAGTTCCTTCACTTCTAAATAAAAATTAGGATCCACTTTAAAATTGTCTACATTGGTTTTTAGGGTCTCCGTTTGCCATTCCGCCGTTGGTTTCAGCCAAAGCTCCTTATCATCGACAAATAGGCGTATAGGCATCGAAAAATCCTCAATAACATTGGTATAACGGTATTTGATGACATTGTCCGTTTCTACTTGATACTCAAATACGGGAATCTTTATGGTCCGTAGGTATTGGTCAAACACCTTGGAAAAGTCCATTTCAGCCTTTTCACTGATATAATTTTCCACTTGCTGTGTGGTGACCGTTTGGTGGTAAAAGTCCTTGTTCAGCCCTCGTAAAATGCTTCGCCATTTTTCATCATCGTTAATGACCTGCCGAATCGTATGTAGTAGATTGGCACCTTTTGGATACATATCGCCACTACCCCTTTTATTTACTTCATAGACCCCAATGATAGGGCTCTCGTTCCTTATATTGCCACGAATGCCAATGGCATATTCGTTACCGGCTTGCTCCCCAAAATGATAGTCCACATAGAGTGCTTCGGAATAGGTGGTAAAGCCCTCGTGCACCCACATGTCGGCAATATCCTTATAGGTGATATTATTGGCAAACCACTCGTGACCCGCTTCATGAATAATAATATAATCGAACTTTAAGCCCCAACCTGTCTTGGAAAGGTCCCTTCCTAGGTATCCGTTTTGGTATTTATTGCCATAGGTTACCGAACTTTGGTGTTCCATACCCAAGTACGGTACTTCCACCAGTTTAAAACTATCTTCATAAAAGGGGTAGGGCCCAAACCAATGTTCAAAGGCTTTCATTAATTTAGGAACATCGGTAAACTGTTTTTTTGCCTTTTCCAAATTATCGCGCAATACGTAATAGTCCAAATCCAAAACGCCGTTCTCACCTTTGTATTTTTCACCAAAATACACGTAGTCGCCAATATTTGCATTAACCCCATAGTTGTTGATAGGATTGGCTACAAACCAATGGTAGGTCTTGGTGTTGCCTTGTTCTTCTACTTTCCGCAGGCGCCCGTTTGCAACGCTCATAAGGTCTTTTGGGGCTTTAATACTAATGAGCATACTATCTACCTCATCATACATATGGTCTTTGTTAGGCCACCAAACGCTGGCCCCCAATCCTTGACAGGAGGTTGCTACAAAGTGCTTGCCATTTTCATCTTTTTTCCATGAAAAACCACCGTCCCAAGGGGCTCTAACCGCTTCTTTTGGCTTGCCAGAATAGTGCACTATAATTTCATTGTAATCGCCCACTTTTTGCGGTTTTTCTAGATTTATAAAGTGCGCATTTACTTTTGAAGAGAACTTAAGTTCTTTACCGTCTTGGGTTACTTTTTCTATTTGAAGCGGAGGCTGTAAATCTACCTGAAGTACTTGTTTTTGGTTCAGTACTTTGTAACGAATGGTATTACTGCCAGCTATAAATTTATCATCAGGGATTACCTCAATATCTAGATGGTAATAATTTAAATCCCACCAAGCGCGTTCAGGGGTAATGCTGCCCCGCAGTGTATCCTGTTTGGTGAACTCTTGTGCTAGGGCCGTAGATAGGCTTGTAAGACATAACAATACAATTAATTTTTTCATTTTCATTTATTTATTAGTTCTCGACTCGGCTTGATATGACAGTGTACTAAGTAAAGTTATTTTATCTCGACTGGGCCCGAACGGACAGCCTATTAGCTACCTAAAAATAGCATTGGGAAATACGACCGGACTTTCAAATCCGTCTGCTCCCACAGATGAAACTCCAAAAAAGTAATTATCGATAACGATACCATCCAAAGTAAACTCGGTAACATCTTGCACATACCTGCTGTTATCCCAGGTAGGGGACGTCGTGTCTCTCCAATAGATTTTATATCCTTTCGCACCATCCACTTTACTCCATTGAAACTTTGCGGAAGGTTCAACAATTCCTCCAATTTTAACTTCTTTTGGTGCTGGTGGTGCCCATGCGATGGAGGCCATACTTATCGCGTTTACCGCGGTCAACTTGGCAGCGTACTCAAAATTTACATGTTCCAATACATCGCCATAGGCAATACCGTCTTCCACACGGATATCCTGGTGCTGCTGGGTATAATTTTCATGTGCTTCCATAATGCGGATACCGGGAAAACCGGCATCGTTAAAAGGGCGGTGATGTCCCCCACGACCAAAACGGTCTAACCGGTATATCATCATGGGGTTCATTTCTGGCATATAGGTTTTTGTGGTTTTATGCACATAACGTGCCAGTTGTCTGGAAATACCATCTACTTCACCACCGTAAAATCTACGTGCTTTTCGTTGTTTTTCGGTTTCCGTTGGAGGTACAGGTTCCGAGAATATTCTAAAATCCGTACTGCTGGTAATTCCGTCTACACCGGTAATGTTCCCTATCATATCGTTGTTGAAAATACCGATGACTTCCCATCCTTGTTCTTTAGCGTAACCCGCGACACCGCCACCACCAAAGAGGCCTTGTTCCTCACCGGATAGCCCCATGTAAATGATACTGTTTTCAAATTTGTATTTCGATAGGACCCTAGCGGCTTCCATGGTTCCGGCCATACCACTGGCGTTGTCATTGGCTCCCGGAGAATTGTCCGTATAATTGGTAGGGTCGCTCACACGCGAATCGATGTCCCCACTCATAATAATATAGCGATTGGGATATTTTGTTCCTTTTTGAATTGCCAAAACATTGACCACTTCCACATCTTTAACAATACGTTGGTTGGCACCTTTTTTTACCAAATCCTTTTGATAAATTACATTTAGACAACCATTACAAGCCTCCGAAGTTTTCTCGAATTCGGCTTTTATCCATCGTCTTGCAGCGCCTATACCGCGCGTTTGCGATACGGTGTCGCTTAAGGTATGGCGTGTTCCAAAGTTTGCTAAGGTGGTAATATCCTTTTCTATGCGCTCCGCAGAAACGGCATCGATAATATCGTAGATGCGTTGGTCCGTTTGTGCGGTAAGGGAAAGGGTCAAGGTCAACAGACCAAAAAATAGTACTTTTTTCATTTAATCGGTTTTATACTTTTTATAAAATAAATAACTGTGTACGGAGCAGAACGGACCTAATAGGGCATATAAAATTCCAGGTAGTCCATAATTGATTCCAATTTGTAAATACGCAGTGATGATACTTATGACAGCGACCAACACAAATAGCCCAAAATGCCGCACATAAAACAGCAGTGACATAACATTTTCAAGGTTTTTAGATTTTTTATAGGCTCTATAATACATTAGGGACAGGCATAAGAATATAAGTGCAAATCCTATTCCGTACAGTTCAAAGATTCCGGCTAGTCTGTCTGGTGTCATACCTTGGGTTTGAAACCAAGAATTTATTAAGGACTTCAACGGAAAAACATAATACAGGACTACAAAAAGTAGTACAGCATTGATGGAAATGATAACATTGTCCATATAATCCGTTCTACGAAAAAAATTATAATGCAGAAACCATAGGATGACCAACACAAAAAAACTAATGGCAAAACCTGTAAACAGTTTAAAGTCGATATCTATAAGAGAATCAGTGCTATCCGTTCCAATACTGACCACCAAAAGGGTAGCTGCAAAGGCAAAAACAGCATCGCTAAAAGCTTCGATTCGGCTAATATTATGCGGAAATTTCATTGTCTTTAAAAGTATTAAAAATTAATCGGATTTGTGCGCCTTTAGATGCCATAAGCCAAAAATTGGTCCTAGTGCTAAAACCAAAAATAGGGTCGTAGGCGGTATGCTTTCTGAAATAAAGGCTAATAACTGAATACTAGCTATGGTTAGGGCAAAACCGATACAATTCACTAAGGTTAATCCAGTTCCTTTTAATTCACTTGGAATGGCCGAAGCCACCAAGTTGGAAAACTGTGGAGAATCTGCCGTTACGGCCATTCCCCAAAAACACCAAATTCCTAAAAAGAATGTAGGTGAGAACTTAAAGAATAGGGGAGAGATAAGACAGCATATTCCCGAAAGTAACAAGGCGGTGAAGGCTACTTTTTTACTTCCGTATTTTTCTGATAGAAGACCACCTATGGCACAGGAAATACCACCTAAAGCGATAATTATACCGGTCCATAAAGGAATAGAAATGGTATTGTTGGAAACAGCGTTGAAGGACTTAATGGCAAATGGGGTAAAAGCCCAAAACGCATAAAGTTCCCACATATGGCCAAAATATCCGAAAGCTGCCCTTTTAAAGTTTGGTATTTTAAAGAGTTCAGGTCCGGCATTGAGCTTTAGCGTTGTACTTTTCTTTTGGTATGGACCGTCTGGTACCAGAGTGTAAAGTAAAGAGCCACCGAAGCTAGTCAACAAGGAAGTGACGGTGATAACCGTTGTGGTTTCCTTACCCCAAGCTGTTCCGTTAATCAAAAAGGGAAGTGCCGTTCCCAGAACCAATGCCCCGACGAGAAAACCTAAGGCTTTTCCAAGGCCTTTTTCGTAGTAATCTGCGGCAATTTTCATTCCTACGGGGTAGATGCCCGCTAGAAAGAATCCTGTGCCAAAACGAGCCGAGAGCAATCCCCATTTTGTAATAGTATCCAGCAAAAGGTATAGGTTGCAGAGTGCAGCTAAGAAGGCGCAAACAAGAAATACTTTAGAAGGGGAGAAGCGGTCCGCAAGCATCAGTAGTGAAAAAACCAAGGTTCCCGTAATAAAACCGAACTGCACCGATGAAATTACATAGCCCGCCAGTTCCGCTCCGAAGCCCGTTTTGCTTATCAGTGCATCTATAATGGTATTCCCTGCAAACCATGGAGATGTACAGGCGAATTGGGCGATGATAATTACTGGAAGTATGTATGGTTTTTGTGTCAAAAGATAGTTTATCGGAGGAAGTAAACTTTGGAGATTTTCCCATCTTCAACCTCATAGATAGCTACGGTGCTGAACGTATTTCCGTTTGCAGTTATTTTTTCTTCATCAATCACTTTATTGCCGATAACAATTCTGTTTTTAATCTCGCAATGCAAATCAGGGGTGGAAGTGAAAAAATCGGCATAAACTTTTCTCATTTCTTCTTGCCCTTGTGACCTTTTTTCTACTGGATAATTAAACAAACTAATGTCGTCCGTATAGGTGTCCATAAACCTATCAATATCTCTGGCATTATAGGCATCCAATTGTTTTTGCACAATAGTTTCCGGATTAGGAGCCTTAGTATCGTCAAAAATAAAGGTCATGCGCTCAATAGCGCCCTTGTCAACGTTATAAATGGCAACCTGCATTTGTTCAAATTTACCATTGCGAGTTACCTTTTCGTGGTCAACCACATTGCTACCAATTACAATTCGTTTTACAACCGCTACCTGATACGTCTTATTTGTAGGGGATAAACCCTCATAAATTTCTCGCATCCTTTTGTGGCCCTCATACCAAATTTTATCTGGAAAATTACTAACGATAACGTCAGCTGAGTAACAATTAATAAAAGACTCCAGATCTCCGGCATTATAGGACACTACCTGTTTCTGAACGATTGCTGCGGCAGGCGGTTCGGCCACTAAGGCCAGTTTTTGCCGGTTAGGGCTCACGGCTATTCTTGAAACATTATTATATTGTAAAGGATCAATAGTATGGAATGGACCCCAAACCCCAGTGGTATCGGCTTTCACTTGGGCCAAAATACTATTTGTACCCGCTATTATGGTGTCTTCCGATAACCAGGCCATATCTTCCCTGCCGTTCCAGATATAATTAATTGTTTGTGTTGCTCCAGAGATAGGATGTATCGTTTTTATTTCAATCTTTTCATTCGCCTTACTGATATAGCTTACCAAATCAGTATTCGGAACTTTGTGAAGCGATCGTCCGACATTTTTTTGGACTATATAGTTGGTTCCATCTTTTAAGTTTGCCACGACCAAATCCATACGGTTTTCAATAAGAACGGTACAGACGATAATATGGGCGTTGTACCATACATGATAGCCTACTTTTAAATCCTTTATGAGTTCTTGTGATTTTCCGGTATTAATATCATACTGATATAATCTTTGCAAACCATCTGCGTCCAATCGAATAGCGGATACAGCTTCTTTTCCAGGAATTTTTAAAGGAGAGTATTCACTTCCTTTAGGGGTATCGGTAATCCATTTTGTTGTATTCGTACTTATGGTATATAAGGCTATATCCGTCTGCCCATTTCTAGTGGATGAAAATAGAATAGTATCGTCATCCAAGAACGATGGTTGATTGTCGTATCCCTCATTATTTGAAATATTTAGAGGTTTTCCTAAAGCTTTTCTTTCTTCGTCGGTCATTACATCTACCAAAAACACTTCTGTATTATTTTGCTGAGAAAGAGTCTTGAAGCTAAGTAAGAGTCCAAAGAGAAGTAACGTGTACTTATTCATCGAAAAGTATAATTTTAATTTGAAATTTAAAGCTTACCGCTTTTCCGCAAACCGCGCTAAAATATCCCTCACATTTTTGGTGTTATCCACAAAATAACGTGCTTGGGTTTTTTGTCTTCCTACCTTTACGGTGACGGAATCTTCTGGTAGTTCTTGAAACATAAACTCGTCTGTCCAATCATCACCAATGGCGAATACAAAATCATAGTTATGCTCGGCGTAAACACGCATGGCGGCTCGCCCTTTATTTACGTTACTACTTTTTATTTCCATTACCTTGTTCCCGTTTAAAACACTCAAATCATCATTAGCAATAAGACTTGTAAGTACCGTGTTCAATTCCACGGAACGTTTTTGACCAAAATCTGGATCGGTATTTCTGTAATGCCATGCCAATGAATAATTCTTTTCTTCAATGAAGCTACCTGGCGTTCTGTCCACAAAAGATTCCAGAACAGGAAGTATTTTTTCCATCCATTCTTTCTTCACGTTCTCTAACATTCTAAATTCCTCACCGCCTTGGGAAATCCACACACCATGCTCCACGATCATATTATACTTTTTGGGTAAGAACCATTTGGTGAAGGTCTCTTTGTCCCTACCGCTTATGAGGTACATGTCCGTATTGGGTTGGGATGAAATATGGTCTAACAATTTATATAGGTCTTCATCTGGACTCGCTTTTTGAGGGTCGTTATGAAAGCCTGCTAAAGTGCCGTCATAATCCAAGAATACTAATCTTCTTTCGGCATTAATATAGTCTTTCATGACCGTGTTCATCAAATCAACGGATAGTCTTCTGGAGACATAGGTTTCATCCTTTTCTTTTTGGTTCACTAAAGAGGTCATGAAGTCATTAGCCCATTTCTCCACGTTATAGCGCGCTAATCTTTTCTGCAGCACCGTATTACGCTCCTGCTGTTCTTTCTTTGGCATAGTAATGGCTTTGTGCAGTGTATCGGCAATTTGCTCAAAGTTATTTGGGTTAATGAGTAGGGATTCGTTCATTTCATTGGCAGAGCCTGCCATTTCACTTAGAATAAGGACTCCCGTCTTATCGGTACGTGTTGCAATATATTCCTTGGCGACAAGGTTCATACCATCACGTATGGGTGTTAACCAAGCAATATCACAAGTGGTGTATAAATCTATTAAATTATCAAAAGGCATAGATCTATAGAAATACCAAATTGGTGTCCAACTTACGGTAGAAAGCTCTCCGTTGATGCGGCCTACCAGTTCATCAATCTCCTTTTTCAAAAGTTTGTACTGCGGTACGTTGGAGCGGGAGGGAACCGCTAAAATTATCAATCGCACCTTTTCTTTGTATTCCGGATACTTGTTCAAAAAGTACTCGTAGGCGTTTAATCGCTTTGCAATACCTTTAGAATAATCCAAACGGTCAATGGACAAGAAAAACTTGGCATCTGGAGCAGATTTCTTATGGGTATCCAAGCGTTTTTGTAGCTCGGATTTCTGGGTTTCATCCCGTTGAGCATGTTCCAATGCGGCCTCATTAAATTTTTTGTAATCTATTCCCATAGGGAAAGAGTCTACCTTTATTACCCTATTATCCAAATAAATATCATTAAAACTCACCTCTAAGCCCAATAGCCTTCGTACCGAGCTTAAGAAATGTCGCTCGTAATCATAGGTATGGAAACCGATAAGGTCCGCTCCTAATAACCCTTGTAATATTTCGGTACGCCAAGGAAGTGTTCTGAAGATTTCAAACGAAGGGAATGGAATATGTAAAAAGAAACCAATAGAGATATTAGGACGTTTCTCGCGAACCATTTGAGGCACCAGCATCAATTGGTAGTCATGCACCCAAATGGTATCATCATCATCAGCTTTTTCTAGAATGGCATCGGCAAATTTTTGATTTACAGCTTTGTAAATTTCCCAACTGTCCAACTCAAATTCAGAGTACTCCAAGAAGTAGTGAAAAAGCGGCCAAACGGTTCTGTTACTAAATCCAAAATAGAAACCATCTACCTCCTTTTTAGTCAGTCTTACTTTAGAGGAGCCATGCTCGGCTAAGGCTTTGTCTATTTTTGGAGCTATTTCCTCAGGAATTTCCTCATCTGTAAGTCCGCTCCATCCAATCCAAAGGCTATCCCCTCCAGAATGTACGGACTTCATTCCGGTTGCTAAACCTCCCACGCTTGGTATTGCAGTGATGTCTCCATTGCTAATTTGTAATTGTACAGGTAGTCTATTTGAGATTATGATAGTTTTAGCCATAAATAGCAAGTTTTGCTTTGATTTGAAGTTAATTTCTCTCAATTTCGGGAAAAAGAAGGGCAATACCAATTGAAAGCCCATATGAATTAAGATTTTTATTGAATGGATAATTTAGACTACGGAATAATAGGGAATTGTAGGAGTGCTGCGCTTATATCTAAAACAGGTGCTATAGATTGGTGCTGTTTGCCAGAGTTTGACTCCTCCTCTGTTTTTGCTGCTTTGCTGGACGAAAAAATAGGAGGGAGCTTTGAAATTTTAGTAGATGATTCTTATACGATAACGCAACGTTATAAAAAACACACCGCCATTTTAATAACTCGTTTTGTTTCAGGTGAAAATGCCTTTGAAATCCGGGATTTTATGCCAAGGTACCGTAAGGAAGGGGGGTATAATTCGCCCCCAGAATTAGTACGCTATTTTAAACATCTCTCCGGTAAACCGGTGTTTAAGGTGAAGTATGACCCAAAGTTGGAATATGCTGCAGGTATTACGGATACGTATGTAAAAAAGAACTTCATCGTTAGCCTTACCCACGGAGAAAAGTTCGACACTTGTTTTCTGTATACCTCTTTTAATAAGAACGCCGTTTTGGAAGGTAGGGAAATCTCTTTGTCCAAAGACGGTTATTTCTTAATGGGGTATAATGAAAAATTGTTTCAGCCTACCGTTCGTAAAATGTATACGGAGCTAGAACGTACTAAGGTGTATTGGCTTAATTGGAGTAGTAAAACACCTAACTATAAGAAATATAATGCGCAGATAAGCCGCAGTGCCATTACCCTGAAATTATTAAGCTATGATAAAACAGGAGCGGTTTTAGCGGCAGCGACTACTTCCTTGCCGGAAACGATTGGGGAAGTACGTAATTGGGATTATCGCTTCTGCTGGATTCGCGATGCATCCATGGCCATAAAGGTGATAGGTGATTTAGGTCATAGAAACGTCGCTAAAAGATACCTTCAGTTTATAGTCGATTTAATTCCCGACAAGGATGAAAAACTCCAGATCATGTACGGCATCAACAAAGAGAAAAAATTAACTGAAAATACCTTGGAACACCTTGCCGGTTATAAGGGTTCGGCACCTGTGCGCGTTGGTAATGCGGCATACAAGCAGAAGCAGAACGATATTTACGGTATTCTAATGGACGTTATTTATGAGCAACTTTCCAAATACAGTAATGATATTGAAAATGGTGAGGAGCTCTGGGGAATAACGAAAGGGATTGTTTGGATTGTCTCCAACCACTGGAAAGAGGCAGATAAGGGTATTTGGGAGTTTAGGTCGGAGGACCGGCACTTTACTTTTTCCAAGGTACTTTGTTGGGTAGCCATTGACCGGGCCATAAAAGTAGCGCGACTATTTAAAAAAACAAGAAAGCTAGAAAAATGGACGGCCTTAGAGCAGGAAATTAAAAGGGATATCCACGAAAATGCATGGAACCCAGAGGTGAATGCCTTTACGCAATCCTATGGAAGTCCAGATTTAGATGCTTCGGTATTGTTGATGGAATCCTATGGATTTATTCACGCCAAGGACCCAAAATTCGTAAGTACGGTTAAAGCGATAGGGAAGGAGCTAAGCAACGATGGTCTGCTCTATCGGTACAAAAACGAAGATGATTTTGGATTACCATCTTCATCTTTTACCATTTGTACATTTTGGTTTATAAACAGCCTGTATAAGATAGGGGAAGAGAAAAAAGCAATGAAGCAATTTGATAAATTACTGTCTTATAGTAATCATTTAGGTCTCTTTAGTGAAGATATTGATTTTAAGACCAAACGATTGTTAGGAAACTTTCCGCAAGCATATTCACATTTGGCCTTAATAGAGTGTGCGGTGCTATTCTCAAACAAGGAGAGTGAAGTGCAAGTTTTAGAGTCTATCAGTTAAACGGAAACAGCTAGTTTACTAATTTTTTCCAGTAAGTTTTTAAAATGGGTTTCGGTGGTGAACGGATTCATTACCGTAACCCTTAAGTAATGAATTCCTCGGAGTTTGGTCTGTACAATGTAAAACTCCCCATCTTCCAAAAGTGCTTGTCGAATATGTTCATTTAGTTTGTTTTGAGCTTCGCCGGATAAACTATCGTCCACATATTTAAAACATACGATATTGGACATTGGAGTAACGGCCATTTCAAACTTGGTGTGTTGGTTGATGATTTCTCCAAAACGCGCACCCATATCAAATAGATGGGTTACATAGGCGTCAAAAACATCTTCTCCGTATAGTTTTAATAAGGTGAACCAGTGAATACTCATCATGGTCTTGGTACATTCAAAAGTTTTTTTGCCCGAGTTGCACCAATCTTCGAGCTCCGATTCTGTCAAGAGATAATCTGCTTTTTGACTAAAAGTTACGTTGGTATGTGCACTCTTTTTGTACAGTAATGCTGTCGTAAGTGCTGGCATCATCATCATTTTGTGTCCGTCTATAACCACAGAATCGGCCTGTTCTATTCCCTGTAAAAGTGTTTTGTATTTTGGAGAAAAAATTGCGGCTCCGCCGTGAGCACCATCTACGTGAAACCAAAGCTTCTTGGTTTTTGCAAAGTCAGCTATTGCCTGTAAATCGTCGAACATTCCTGTAGCTGTACTTGGAGCACTACCAATAATTACGAATACCTGAATTCCTTTCTCCTTGGCTTTCTCATAATGGGCTTCCAGTAAGGTGGTATCCATTCTATAATTCGTCGTAGTTGGTATTTTAATGATTCCTTGCGCTCCCAAACCCATAATTTTTGCAGCTCTATCCACACAATAATGTGCTTCTTCGCTTACCATAATGCCCAACTGCTGTTTGGAGCCTTGGTTCCAGACATCCTGCTTTAGAATTACCTTACGTGCGGTTAGCAATGCCGTTAAATTGGCCAAAGTTCCACCAGAGGTAATAAATCCGCCAGAGCTGGTATCAAATCCTATTTTCTTACAGAGCAAATCCGTTACTACACGTTCTATAGCAGAAGAAGACATCCCCATTTCGTAAACGGCCATGCCGTTGTTCATCATAGCGCTAATCATGCCCGTTAAGGCAGTAATAGGAGCCGTTGGTGTAACTTGGTGACCTATGTAATGTGGATGATGTATGTAGGTAGTTCTTTTCGTAATTTCAGAAAATAGGTGTTCTTGGTTTCCACTTTCAAGAAAATTTTGCCAAAAGCTAAGCTCATCCTCGGGTTCGTTCCAATGTATTGCATGGCCCGATTTTTCTTGAAGTTTAGTATCAAGGTGGTCTGCTAATTGGTCTATTAACTCATGACCTTTCTTTCTAAAAGTTTCGGTATCATAAACCTTATGTAAAAGCGCTTTATCCATCGGATAAAGTTAGTCGATTTTTAAAAAAGTTTAAACTGAACCACTGATTAATTAGAATAATAGTACAGTTGGATGAGCTATCTTTTAATGAAAGGTAATCGTTTGTACCATTTTTAATAATTTAATCTTTTGTGCTTCGGTTTTATAAAAGAGGTTAATGCTTAAGGCGAAGTCATTTTGTTCAATAAGATAAGTGGTGATTTGCTTATTTTCCCCACCTAATAAGCGAAACATGGTGCTTGCTTCAGGGCTATTCTGAACTTCTAAGCCTTCATACACGTTAAAGGTTTTATCGGCTATAATTTTGGTCTGCGATTCTCCATAACCTGGATTATGCATATTCGAAAACTGATGGATATAGTTGTCAAGCGATTGGTTTGTAAGTCTATGGGCTCTGATAATTAGGCAGTGTTCTGGTCCAAATAAGTCCTTGTCCCGTCTTATTTTATCATATTCTATCCATGCCTTGATACTACCTGTTTCTTTCAGCGCTTTACGCCAATCAACTTTTATTAATCCAGGTGTTACAACAAGCAGTTCATGGTCTATGATATCTGACGCTAATGGTTGCCTTACCAGGACGGAATCGTTTTCCTTTACCGTAGCACTGATATTTTCATATTTTTTATAGGCGGTTTCATAACCTTTTGTGATGGTAATCCTAAATTTGAAAAAATTATTGCAATAGGTGCTGTCTGAAATCATACCGTAATCAAAATATTCAGGTATATCTTCATTAGGTGCTGTAGTGTCTGCAAATGTAGGCCATTCTAACATCGTAAAGTTCTTACCGGCAGCGAATAACAAACTACCGATAAGTAGGAACAGTAGGGTTCGTTGAATAGTGAAGTGTTTTTTAACTTGTTTGTTGTTAATCATTAGTATGTGGTTTTACTAAATATAACCCAGCATTGAATTTTATAAATCCCTGTTTACCGTGAAAAAGACACAAAAAAACCGCTCCTTTCGGGAGCGGTTTTACTTCTGTCTAACAAAACAAAAGGGTAATCTGAATTAGTCAAAGGTGTACCCATTATCTGCAGCAACTTTGTCCGCAATTTGATTACGTAAAGCCACTACATTAGGGTAATTGGTATATTTTGTAAAACGCTTTAAGCCCATAAGCATCATTTTCTGCTCATCGCCCTCGGCAAAAGAAACTATTGCTTCTTTACCTTTCTTTAAAACAATATCTACAGCATTGTATAAATATAGTTTGGACATGGCAATTTGTGTTGCTTGTGCATCTTCACCAAAGCGTTTGGCATTTTTCTCGGTTCTAAGGATAGTACTTTCTGCCATATAGACTTCAATTAGAATATCAGAGGCAGCCATCATTAATTGTTGGTGCTTTTCCAATTCAGGTCCAAACTTTTGCACAGCACTACCGGCGACCATTAGGAATACCTTCTTTAATCGTTTAATAAGGTCTTTCTCCTCGGCGAACAATTCTGAAAAATCTAGCGTTTCAAAGGAAGGAATACCCATAAGTTCTTCTCCTACAGCGGTTGCAGGTCCAAGCAGGTCTACATGACCTTTCATTGCTTTTTTAACCAGCATACCAACCGCGAGCATACGGTTTATTTCATTAGTTCCTTCGTAAATACGTGCGATACGGGCATCTCTCCAGGCAGATTCCATTGGCGTATCTGCACTGAAGCCCATACCTCCGAAAATCTGAACACCCTCATCCGCGGTGTTTTGCACGTCTTCTGAAACCGCTACTTTTAATATAGAACACTCTATCGCATATTCTTCTACACCTTTCAATTCAGCTTCTTGATGCGTATTTCCTTCAGCTTCTCTGATAGCTATCCTATCCTCTATATTCTTAGCTGCGCGATAACAAGCAGATTCCCCAACGTAAGCATTGGTAGTCATATCAGCTATTTTTGCCTTGATTGCACCAAAATTAACGATAGGCGTTTTAAACTGAATTCGCTCATTAGCGTAGGTTACCGCTTCATTGATAACTCTTCGTTGCGCTTCTAGGCAAGCCGCGGCCAACTTAATGCGACCAACATTTAAAGCATTCATTGCTATCTTAAATCCGTTTCCTCTTTCAGATAACATATTCTCCACAGGTACTTTGGTTTCATTGAAGAATACTTGACGGGTAGAGGAGGAGTGAATACCGAGTTTCTTTTCTTCATCGCCTAGCGATATTCCGTTTTCAGGGTCGTTTTCTACAATAAAACCTGTAATATTCTTATCATCCTCGATTCTTGCGAATACAATGAACAGTTTACAAAATCCTGCATTTGAAATCCACATCTTTTGACCGGATATGCTGTAATGGGTACCATCATCAGAAAGTACGGCCTTTGTTTTTCCTGAATTTGCATCAGAACCTGCACCAGGTTCTGTTAAGCAATAGGCTCCAAACCATTCACCAGAAGCAAGGTTTGGCACATATTTCTGTTTTTGCTCCTCGGTACCATAGAGCGTTATTGGCATAGTGCCAATACCTGTATGCGCTCCAAAAGCGGTACTGAACGAACCTGTAGCTCCTGATATGTAATCACATACCAGCATTGTAGATACAAATCCCATACCCATTCCTCCATAGGATTCTGGAACAGCAACACTAAGTAAGCCTAATTCACCAGCTTTGCGCATGGTCTCTTCCGTGTATGCGTAGTCTTTTTGCTCAAAACGCTCCCAGTGTGCCCAAAGTTCTCTATCAACGAATTCTTTCGTACTATCGCGCATCATTTTTTGCTCTTCGCTCAAATCTTCCAGCGTGAAGACGTCTTCACAATTCGTCTCTTTAACAAGGAATTGGCCTCCTCTTAATATTTCTTTTGTTGTAGTTTCCATATTATAATTCACTCTAACTCCCCAGAAAAGGAAATTGTTACGGGTTAATTTTTAGTTAAACATTTATTTAGACTTCTATTGTATTCCCCCTTTGGGGGTTAGGGGGCTTTTAATTTAAAAACTCATAAATCCCCGCTGCTCCTTGACCAGTCCCAACACACATGGTTACCATACCGTATTTACCTTGCATATTACGTTTACGCATTTCATCAAATAGTTGCACGGATAATTTGGCACCCGTACATCCTAATGGATGACCTAATGCGATAGCACCACCATTTACGTTTACGATATCCGGATTTAATTCTAATTCTCTAATCACCGCTAAGGATTGTGAAGCAAATGCTTCGTTCAATTCTATAAGCTCAACGGCATCTTGTTTTAATCCAGCTTGTTTTAACGCCTTAGGAACTGCGGCTACGGGTCCAATACCCATAATACGTGGTGGCACACCTGCTGCTGCATAATTTACTAGTCGCGCAATAGGTTCTAGATTTAACTCTTTTACCATTTCTTCACTCATAACCATAACAAAAGCAGCACCATCACTCATTTGAGAGGAGTTACCGGCAGTAACGCTTCCGCCTGCGGCAAAAACTGGTCTTAGTTTATTCAGCACCTCTACCGAAGTTCCTTTTCTTGGTCCTTCGTCTTTAGTTACAGTATATTTTTTTGTTGTCTTTTTCCCATCGGTACCGAGGAGCGTTTGTTCCACTTCAATAGGTACAATCTGGTCTTGAAAACGGTCTTCGGATTGTGCTTTAAGTGCTTTCATATGAGAATTATAAGCAAACTCATCTTGGTCTTCTCTGGATACTTTATATTCTTGAGCCACTGCTTCTGCCGTATTTCCCATGCCCCAATAGTAATCTTCATGACCCGCTTTAACAATATCGTAATTGAGTTCTGTCTTGTAACCTGTCATTGGTACGGAGCTCATACTCTCCGCCCCTCCGGCAATGATACAATCTGCCATGCCTGCCTGTATTTTTGCTGTGGCTATCCCGATGGTTTCAATCCCTGAGGAACAAAAGCGGTTTACCGTAACCCCTGGCACATCTACAATATCTAATCCCATGAGTGATATTAAACGTGCCATGTTCAATCCCTGCGAACCTTCTGGCATTGCGTTCCCTACTATAACATCGTCAATACGCTTCTTGTCCAACTGTGGAAGCTCCTTCATCATATGTTCAATGGTCTCTGCTGCTAGTTCATCAGTCCTTTTGAATCTAAATACGCCTTTAGGTGCTTTCCCAACTGCGGTTCTATATCCTTTAACTATGTATGCTGTTTTCATAATGGCCCCCTAGCCCCCGAAGGGGAACGCCTATTAGGGGTCAATAGGGTTTTAAATTTTAGTATTTTCTTTTCGGTTGAACACCTTGATTTATTTTAATTTTAAAAGTCGCTCCTATATGTAGATTTAGAGGAATTCTTAATTACGTAACGGTTTTCCTGTTTTTAACATGTGCTGAATACGCTCTAGTGTTTTACGTTCTGTACAGAGGGATAAAAATGCTTCGCGCTCTATATCCAGTAAGTATTGTTCTGAAACGTAGGTTGGTTCCGATAAATCTCCACCAGCCATTACATAGGCCAACTTATTAGCTATTTTCTTATCATGTTCGCTAATATATCTGCTAGCTTCCATTGCATCGGTTCCTACTAAGAACATACCTAAAGCCTGTTTCCCCAGTACCTTAACGTCCTTACGAGCAGGTGGCTGAGTATACCCGGCTTCTGCCATTAATTTAGCGTGTGCCTTGGCTGTAGCAATTTGACGGTCCTTATTGACAACAACAATGTCTTTTCCTTTTTGAAGAATTCCCAGATCATAGGCTTCATAGGCCGACGTAGATACTTTTGCCATACCAATGGTAAGGAAATACTCCTGAAGTATATTGAGCTCTACATCTCCTTTTCTAAAAGAATCCGAAGCTCGGAGCGCAAATTCTTTTGAACCACCACCTCCAGGTATTACACCTACACCGAATTCTACTAAACCAATATAAGTTTCGGCAGCTGCAACTACTTTGTCCGCGTGTAGGGAGAGTTCGCATCCACCGCCTAATGTCATCCCGTGAGGAGCAGATATGGTAGGGATGGCCGAGTAACGCATGCGCATCATGGTATCCTGGAACATTTTAATAGCCATATTAAGCTCATCATATTCTTGTTCCACCGCCATCATAAAAATCATACCTATATTGGCACCTACAGAAAAATTAGCTGCTTGGTTACCGACAACAAGCCCTTGATAATCTTTTTCGGCAAGGTCAATGGCTTTGTTCAATCCCGCTAGGACATCACCACCAATGGTATTCATTTTAGATTGGAATTCTACATTTAGAATACCATCTCCTAAATCTTCAATGACAACACCACTATTCTTAAAGACTTCTTTAGATTTTCTAATATTATCTAAAATGATAAAAGCATCCTGTCCAGGAATTTTCATCATTTCTTTCTTTGGAATATCATAGAAATAGGTAGCACCATCTTTAACATTATAAAAAGAGGTGACTCCAGCTGACTTCATCTCGGCCACCCATTTGGCAGCTTCTTGATTTTCAGCAGCTATAAATTCCAAACCTTTGTCAAGACCAACAGCATCCCAAATCTGGAACGGACCATGTTCCCAACCGAATCCGGCTTTCATAGCATCATCAATCTTATAAAGCTCATCCGTTATTTCTGGAATACGATGTGATACGTAGGCGAATAACTGACCGAAACTCTTTCTGTAAAATTCTCCTGCTTTATCTTTTCCACCAACTAGAACAGAAAAACGGTCCACAACCTTATCGATTGTTTTAGTTAATTCTAGTGTAGCGAACTTAGCACTCTTTTTGGAGCGATAGTCCATGGTATCCAAGTCCAGTGTTAGAATTTCTGTCTTGCCTTTATCGTTTTTTGTCTTTTTATAAAAACCTTGACCGGATTTACTACCTAGCCATTTGTTTTCCATCATGGTCTTGATAAAATCTGGAAGGGCGAATAGCGCCAACCTTTCATCATCCTTACAGTTATCTGCAATACCATTAGCAACGTGTACCAAGGTGTCTAAACCTACAACATCAACGGTTCTGAACGTGGCCGATTTTGGTCTTCCGATGACAGGCCCAGTAAGTTTGTCTACTTCTTCAACGGTCATTCCCATTTCTTTTACAGTATGGAATAAACTTTGAATACTGAAGATGCCGATACGGTTACCTATAAAAGCAGGGGTGTCTTTTGCAACTACAGAAGTTTTACCTAAAAACTGCTCTCCATATCCGTTTAAGAAATCCAGTACTTCAGAGGAAGTTTTTGGGCCAGGGATGATTTCAAATAATTTTAGGTAGCGTGCGGGATTAAAAAAGTGCGTACCACAGAAATGCTTCTGGAAATCGTCACTTCTTCCTTCACTCATGAATTTTATCGGAATACCTGAAGTATTTGATGTTATTAAGGTACCAGGTTTTCTATGCTTTTCTAATTTTTCGAATACAATCTTCTTAATATCCAAACGCTCTACCACAACCTCAATAATCCAATCTACTTCGGATACCTTTGCAATATCATCTTCTAGGTTTCCCGTAGCGATACGTTTAGCAAAAGCTTGATGATAAATCGGAGATGGTTTTGATTTAAGGGCAGCGGTCAGGGAATCATTGACCAAACGGTTACGAACTACTTTATCTTCTAGGCTAAGACCTTTGGCTTTTTCCTTATCGTTGAGTTCTCTCGGAACAATATCCAGAAGTAAAACTTCTACACCGATATTGGCGAAATGGCAAGCAATGCCACTTCCCATTATTCCAGAACCAATAACTGCTACTTTTTTAATATGCTTGTTCATGTACAATGAGCGGTATTAGTGATTTGATTTATCTTTTATATAAATATTCTTATCTGCTATAAGCTTGTTTATGGTCTCCGTTACCTCAAAAAAACCTTTCAATTTCTCTTCGGACACATGCTGCTTAATGACTTCGTTAAATCGTAAAACAACATCTTTTGAATCCGTTCTTTTCTCCAGACCGAACGCTGTTAAATGTATTAAAACGCCTCGTCCATCAGAAGGATTGGGCTTTCTTAAAATAAGACCCTTTTCTTCCATACTTTTTAAAATTCTGGAGAGGCTTGTGGCTTCCATCCCCATTTTTGGTCCAAGTGCGGTAGAAGGAGTGCCAGTTTTAGGATCAATGCTTAAAAGAGTAAACCCAACTGCCATGGTACTTTCAAAACTTTTTGCCTCCTCATTGTACATTCTGGCAACAGCTTGCCAGGTAGCACGAAGGGCATAATCTATGGTAAGTTCCTTCATTGGTTATTTTTAAGCCATCCAAATATAGTTAAAATTTATTATGCATGCATAATAAATATATTGAAATTAGATGAAGTAATATATTTGATGGGCTAGGAAAAAATTTTAAGAACCTTTTTGTCTCTTTTTGATTTCCTTGTCAATTACCGCGGAAAATAGAGAAGGAAGAATAGCAAGTGGGCCAAATACGGTAGGAACAAGAAAAATCAAAAGCGTATCGTCATGTTTGGTGCTTTGGTACAAACCATAACCCAAAGCAAAGCACATAAGGACTAAGGCCACAATACTACATGCTAGAAGTACTTTTTTATACCAGTGAAGTTTCGCTGTTGTATAGCTTTCAAATGCCATTTATAGAGGACTAAAAAATCATTAGGAGTAAAGGCCTAATGGCCGTACATATCATTGTAAAGACCGATGTACTTTTCTTTAATGATATTCCTCTTCATTTTCATGGTAGGCGTAAGGTGACCATCTTCAGGTGTCCATATATCAGCGGTTAACCGAAATACTTTAATCTGTTCCCATTTACCAAAATGCTGGTTACAAGTATCCAACTCTTTCTGAATGCGTTTTACGACTTCAGGAGAAGCGGACATTTCTTCAAGAGAACCGCCAACGTTCTTTTGCTTTTTAGCAATCCATTCTTTTACAAATTCAAAGTTAGGCTGTATAATGGCGGCTGGCATTTTCTCACCTTCGCCCACGACCATAACCTGTTCAATAAAACGGGATTGTTTAAGTTCGTTCTCTAGTAGTGTAGGAATAACATATTTTCCTCCAGAGGTTTTGAACATTTCTTTCTTACGTCCTGTTATTTTCAAGAAACCTTGGCTATCAACCTCGCCTTTGTCACCGGTATGAAAATAATCTCCGGTCATCACTTCGTTGGTCTTTTCAGGGTCTTTGTAATACCCCATCATAACGTTGGGTCCTTTTATGAGTATTTCACCATCTTCTGCAATCTTTATTTCAACATCTTCAATTGCTTTACCTACGCTCCCTACTTGGTACATGTTGTTCAACATCATACCTACGGAGACAATCGGCGAGGTTTCTGTAAGTCCGTAACCCTCCATTACAGGCATGCCTGCAGCACCGAACACTTTGCCTAGTCTTGGCTGCAAGGCTGCACTACCAGAAACCATAGTAACTAAGTCTCCACCCAATGCCTCTCTCCACTTGCTAAAAATAAGTTTGTTGGCTATGCCGAGCTTAAACTCGTACCAGGCTCCATTTTGTTTATATGGCTTCCATTGCTCACCCAGTTCTACAGCCCAGAAAAAGAGTTTTTTCTTGATTCCTGTCAGTTCGGTTCCTTTGGCAAAAATCTTATCATAGAGTTTTTCTAAAAGTCTCGGTACAACGGACATGAGCTGTGGCTGCACTTCCTTGATATTCTCACCTATCTTATCTATACCTTCGGCATAATAGACCGCCGTGCCGGAATATTGATAGATATAAATGAGTACACGTTCAAAAATATGGCACAAGGGTAAAAAACTTAAGACCTTGGTTTCTCCGTCCATCAAAGGTAATCGCTTAGCACCGGCAAGCGCATTACTGGTAATATTATTATGTGAAAGCATAACCCCTTTTGGAGTTCCTGTTGTACCAGAGGTATATATTATAGAAGCCAAATCTTCAGGATTTACGGCATCTTTTCTTTGCTGTAGTTCTTCTGCATTAGCGGTATCCGCGCCCAAGTCAAATAACTCACTATAGTTCTTACAGCCTTTAATTTCATCAAAACTGTAAATCTCCCTTAATTTTGTATTGGGGAAAACCTTTTTAACTTTTTCCAGTACCTCTTCGTCCGAAACGAAACAATAAATAGACTCGCTATGGTTTAGCACATATTCGTACTCTTCAGCAGAAATGGTAGGATATATCGGTATGGTCTGTGCACCCGTTTGTAGCACCCCAATATCCATGATGTTCCATTCAGTTCTATTTGCCGAGGAGATAATCGCTACTTTATCATCTTTCTTAATTCCCATTCTTAGTAGTGCTCTGCTCACCGCATTGGCCTTATCCAAATAATCCTTTGTAGAGGTAGCGACCCACTGCCCATTATATTTAGTAACTAGCGCTTTCTCCAGATTATACTTCTCCAGCTGGTAATAAGGAAAATCGAAAAGACGGGTAACTTTTTGCATACTAAGTTTCTTTTAAGTAATTGCAAAATAGGGAAAGAACAGCAATATTAAAATAGGATACCAAAAATAAGAGCCATTATTTTTTAATTATCCGCAAGAAAGGATACCATTGGATACTAAATGCCACAAGGGCTTACTGAAAATCTTACAAATGGTACCGACCGCTGTCTTTTGTTGTTAAGAGAAGTAGGCATGTTATTTAGCTAAGAATTAAATTACGCCTCTACTTTTTTAATTACATTCGAAATATTAGACCAAATGCCATATAGACCAATGAAAAAATTATTAGTTCTTTGTTTAGTACTATTCACGTTGATAGGTTGTAATGAAAAGGGACCTAAAATTCCGGTATATGCTTGGACGGGTGGTCCTGGTGACGCAACCGATAAAGAACTGTTGGAAAAGTTCAATGATTTTAAAGATAAAGGTATAGACGGATTGATGTTCAATGGGGGACACGACCCTGCAACTTACAAGCGAGTAGGAGCTTTGGTAAAGAAGGCGGGTATGGATTTCCATGCTTGGATACCTACTATGGTACAAGGGGAAAATCCAAAGATATCTAAAGATTTATATGCACATAATCGTAATGGGGAATCCGCATGGGATAAGCCAGCGTATGTGGACTATTACAAATTTTTATGCCCTAACAAAGAGGGTACCTATGATTTCTTAGCGGAACTGTACGGCAGTGTAGCGGCCGTAGATGAAATAGATGGCATGCACTTAGACTACATACGCTTTCCTGATGTAATCCTGGCGGAAGGCTTATGGGACAAATACGGACTGGTCATGGATCAAGAATTCCCGGAATATGATTATTGCTATTGTGATAAGTGCACGTCTGACTTTAAGGAAAAAACGGGTATTGCCATCAAAGAAGTAGCAGATGCCTCCCAAGTCCAAGAATGGAAACAGTTTAGATATGATCTGATTACAAAGATGGTAGGTCGTTTGGCAAAGGTAGTTCATAAGGAAGAGAAAGAAATCAACGCTGCGGTATTTCCTGGTCCATCGATTGCAAAAAAATTGGTAAGACAAGAATGGAACAAATGGGATTTAGATGCGGTGTATCCCATGAATTATAACGATTTTTATTTGAAAGGTCCGGAATGGGTAGGAGCGGTAGTAAATGAAGAAGTGCGAGCCGTTAACGGTTTAAAACCAATTTATAGTGGTTTATTTATTTGTCCAAACCCAGATAATAAGACCAAAGAGAACGATCCAGAGAATCATGGGCTTCTTCCTTCCGAGATAGGAACAGCTATCCGAACTTCTATGGAAAATGGAGCGGCAGGAATTTGTTTATTTACGCCAGAACGAATGAAGCCGGCACACTGGGAAGCTTTTGAAAAGGCAATTTACACCGATTATTCAGAGAAATAAACACCTAAAACACTATTTTTCTTGGTAGTATAAATACTCAGGATATTGGCCCAAAAGTCTTTATGCTGATTCTAAGAACGATTTATTAACTGTCTTAAGATTTTCCTTTTTATTCACATTTTACCACTCGTCTACAATAAATCGTTTTTAAGCGTGTTATATATACGTTTGATATTTTTGTAAGAAAATTCTTTAATTATATATTATAGATTTGCTTCATAATCAACGTCCCAAATTCAAACGTTATGAAAACAAATTACACGATTACTAAGCTTAAAGAAATCGTAATTTCATTCTTTACCCTTTTCCTGTTACACGCTAGTCTTAATGCACAATCAGAACCGTTCAATTGTGATTTTAACGCGTATCTTTTTCAATATAATGATGTTTATGCGCTAGACCTTGCATCTGGTAGTTCGTATTTAGTGGCCCCAGACATAACAGAAGGTAAAATTAATGCCGCGGCCTATAACTCTGCGGATGGTTATTTATGGGGGTATCTAAGTACGCCCCAAATATCTTTGGTCAGGATAGGTAAAGATTTTAGCACGGACGTTTATACGATTCCTGAGCTTCCTAATAACGGTAATAAATATGTAGGAGCTATCTCCATTGACGGGATATACTATTTTAAGGCTGGTGGAAGTAGTTATTATAGTGTAGACCTTAATCCAGAATCTAACGACTACCTTCAGTATTTAGGTACACAACAACTTAGCCGAAACGTTAAGATACATGATTGGGCATTTAATGCCGTAGACAATATGCTGTATACCGTAGAACAAAAAACCAATTTGCTTTTACGAATTAATGCAAGCACTGGAGAAGTGCAGAATTTAGGTGAAGTACCTATCTTATCGGGTTTTTCATATACCTATGGGGCGGTATATTTTGATGTAGATGGTAACTTCTATGTGTCTGCAAATCAGACAGGTTCGGTCTATAAGATTAGCAGTGTTCATAAAATAGAAAATGGAAGCATGAACTCTAATATTTTTGCTTTTGGTCCTGCCGCATCAAGTAACGATGGTGCTCGTTGTCCTACCGCGCCGGTACCCCAAGAAGATTGTAAAAATGGTGTCGACGACGATGGTGATGGTCTCACGGATTGTGATGATCCTTCCTGTTCTGGTGTTTCCAGTTGTCCGGTCATAAAAACAACCTCCAGTGCTAATAAAGGGGGATTAGAAAGCAATGATAGATTGGCGAATTTAATTAGCAATAGAAATTATAATAGGGCCAAAACAAACTACACGTTCAATAAGAACGATGCAAAGAAAGTACGCAAGGGCCAATTATATGGTAAGAGCGCTAAGAACGGAGTACGTGAAATCCCCTTGGGAACTTTAGTACCACTAGGGGTAATAGGAGAAAGCAGTACCATAGAGTCTTCTCCAGACGATCTACTGGACCTGACCAATGCCTCTGATATTTACTCCGTGGACTACCTTAACGGAACGGAAAATTTAGCTTCTGTATTGGTTATTAAAACGGATGAACAAGTATACGAGCATAGTAAATTCATTTGTGACAGATTCTTAGGGGCGGAGCTACTTTCTGTTTCTACGATACAATTACGGGAGAAGGACTTTATTAAATCAATTATAAAGCAGCCAGATGGAAGTTTGGAATTTGCTTTGACCTTCTCTGCGAGAGTAAATACGAATAATGAATTTATTGTAGCGTCGCACTGGAATATCGATGCTTACGCTAAAAATACAGCATATTATAATTTTCAAATTTGGTCCAATTCTGTAGACGGGCTGTTACTGTTGGCAGATGAAATATTAAATCTATTGGAGACTAATGCAACCATCGCTAACTATGCGAGTTCAACACCACCTCCAGTATTCGTCAAATCCGCCAGTTATAGGAATGGTGAGGTATTTCTAAACCTGATAAATAGAAATAAATCTGAGCAGATTAATCTAGAGGGTGGTATGAAATTAACGGAAACAAGTACTACGGAGACCATAGGGGTATCTGCACAAATAGATGGGTACCTGGATACAGTTTCCTTAAAGACCGGAACATTGTTCGATTTAGGTTTTAGAGTAAGTGCTGGCTTGGGCGATACGCCGGACGATCTCTTTGTGGCGGACGCCCCATGGGGACTGGATGCCAGTGCTGCCGGAACAACTGTGGACAACTATACGGTTTTACCTGCCGATGGACCTTACTTAGGTGATGGTTACCCTATAGAACGGAATATTGCTTTGGATGGGACAACTCAAGATTATCTGGGGGTATACCGCGCTCTTAGTCCTCGGTTTTCGGCTGTAGACCTGAGCGCTTACGAAAAGTTAAGTTTTGAAGCACAGGGTACTGGCGTTCTAGAAGTAAAACTGTTAAAGGGAGATGGGACAAGTTATGTGAGTAGGGTTAATTTAACTGAAACCCTTAATAAGTACACGCTAAGCGATACCGATTTTGAGGGTGACGGGACTACCGACTTTGCCAATCTAAAAGTGCTTGTTTTTAATTTAGTCGCTGAGAATGGCTATAGTGAGGAAAAATCAATGAACTTATCTAATATTGATTTCAATAATAGGGAGCCTTCCGTGTCCTTTATAGATGCGGATACCAACAAATCCGTTGTATATCCGAATCCGATGGTAGAGGCCGCATCTATCTATTTCTATGAAGAAACCAGTAGTGCATATACGTTTGATTTATTTACTATGACGGGTAGACTTATAGGTGCTCATCACCTGGAAGGGGATAGTGTTTCCGGTCAGAACAACATTGAAATCAAAAGAAAAGGATTAGCTCCAGGACTTTATTTGTACAAGATAAAGAGTAGTACGGATAAAATATGGAGTGGAAGATTAATAGTCAGATAATTAGGTTGGATGTTTGGTAGCTGCGCCCGTCATAATTATTTGACGGGTGCAGTTTTTTTATTAGAGCTCAACAAGCACTTCAAAATTAGCCTTTGTTGTTATTGGTGTACCTTCTAATGACATACCCTCAAGAACTACCTGATAATCTCCAAGCGTATCACCCACATAAAAGGAAACCAAGGCCTTTCCATTTTCATCTAGTTTAATATAGGGCTTCCAGAGTAGCGTGGTACGGTTATCATTAGCAACCGGTTTAGACTGATTTGCATCGTATTTAGGCTCATAAAACCTTCTGGAATAATCGTAACCGGAATATTGAAAATTCAAGGACCCACCGAGTTGCGTTCTCATAGTGGCTTTCTCAGTGCCGTCTTTTGAAAATATAGCCACGACCCCGTTTGCCGCTCTAGAACCATAAATTGCTGCTCTAGGACCTTTTAATACATCGATAAAATCGACGTTAGAAGGTAGCATTTGCTGTAAGATATCACCGCCGACGGGAGTTCCGTCCAATAGAACCAATGCAGAACCAGCTCCTGGTCCACTCTCAGGGTTAGCGTCACTTAAACTTGAAGCTGCTCTTAGATAGACAAATCGCTGGCCAGTGGTCATTCCTCTTACTGTAAGGCCCGGCACCCTTCCAGCTAAGGCATCTAATAGGTTCGTGAATCCCAACTCGCTAAAATTTTCAAAATCTACCGTTTGCGAGGGCTCTCTGTAAAGGACCTTCTTTCTTTTTTGTACATAGGTATCTTTTTTCTCCACTTTTTCAGCCTCTATTAGTACTTCTTCAAGCGCTATGGTATCATCATCATACAGAAAAGGTCTATTAATTTCATTAATACTGTTAAACGCCTTAGGTGGTATCGTATTGATGAAAGCGTTACCATTCATCGGATGCACTATAGGCGACCGCAGTGTGTCCAGTATAATGTTGTATTTAGAGGTTGGGTTCCGTTTCCTTTTTGGATGGTAGACATTCGCACTCAACAAGACAGTCGTTGAATCTGTAAAGTTGAGGTCGCGAAAGCGGAATGTTCCCTCCGCATCTGTTTTTGCACGGTCCTGAATCATTTCCTCTTGATTGTTGGCGGTAAGCGAGACGCTCCCTGTTAGTGGTTCTGAACTATTGGTGGCACTGACTACTTTACCCGATAGGCTAATTCCTTTTTCTGGGAGAAAGTAATCGGCAGATTCCATCAGCTTATCTTCCACGATATATTGGCGCCACCCTTGGGTACGCATCAACAGGTCTAAATGTTCTTTCCGCTCTGGCACGTCAGAATTAAAGTAATATCCAGGTTGCTCTATTTTACCCTTGACGACAGAGTTCAATAGCATATACGTCTTTATATCCACTGCATAATTTTCGTCAGCGTTTACCACAGTATTGGATACGGAGAGCGACACGTCCGTATTTAAGGGGTCGAGGTATTTAGAATTCATGTCTATTTCTAGGACTGCAAGTTCCCTTCTTTCATAAGAATTTTTGGCACTTGCTATGGTGACCTCCTTAGTGGAGTTTGCATTTTCATGAAATAGAAGTCGTTCCGCGATAGGTTGTTTTTGGTCGTTCCATAAGGTCAGTTCCAAAGTACCCTCATCTACGATATCCTTTGCCAGTTTAACAATGGTGGTGTTTTCCTGTTTGTTGGCGTTTACTGCCAGGTTAAACTGTACGGTTCCTTCCTGCTTCCCTACAAGTGCGTAGTCTTTAAGCTTTATATCCGATGTTGCTCTCAGTTCTATTTTATAATAGTCCTGAAGATTGGAGACGGTCATGAGCACACCGCGTTGCTTTATATCGGGCAAATCAAAATGTAGCTTTTCTCCGTGATGCGTAAGGTGCGCACTGTAGCTTCTATTTGGTTTTGGTATAAAGTGAAAGAGCCCCATACCCAAATGGCTCGTACTGAAATTGGTTATTTGGTTTCCCATATCATCCTTAATAGTACCTGATACGGAGATACTATTTCCATCGGAATCGAGCACCTTAAAAGCGATTGGGTTAAGAAATCCGTTGATAGCATGGCCTCCCTCGGGAAAGAATTGTATATCTAGCGTAGTTTCTTTATTATCAGATGTATTGTTCACCAAAGGGTCCGACTCGCCCGTGTTTACAAAAATATGCTTCGTGTAGTAGTTGTCCTCCCCAAAATTGCGCATGTAATTGGTATAAGCTCTTATGGAATAGGTACCGCTAAGAGGTACATCAGAAAGTTCAAAATCCCCTGCCGCAGATCCATTATTGGTTTTTAGGACGTTTTTGGAAAGAATAGTTCCGTTAGGTCCAATAAGCTCCACATAAACGACTTCGCTAAGTGCAGTTGGTGTATACGTTCTACCATCCATAAGATAGGCTTTGAACCATATGGATTCTCCCGCAGTATAAAAGCTCTTGTCTAGGTGCAGGTATAATTTTTCAAGAGGAAGTTCACTAGTATCGGCAGGCTGCTGTATTCCGTACGAAAACGAACCATTGGCGATAAAAAGGAAAACAGTTAGGAGTGCTACTAGGTTCCTTTTTATTTCTGAGCTTTTTTGAGCGTATATTCTTGTTAATTTCATTCCTTTAAAATAAACAAGAAAAGTCAAAAAATAGCACCCATAGTGTTGATTAACAAAATTTTAGGTGTTTGATAGTAGGGTGATTTACCGGCTTAAAACATGGAGATTTTTTATGTTAAGAAAGAATTAGTCTGTTTTTATAAGCCCCGACAATTGTAAAGCCAACTTATTTTATCTGCTTCAAATCTGGATTTAAGGAAAAATATAATTCTTTAGATTCTTTTAAATATTTATCCCAATTTTTATGTTTTTTCATTCTTTGCCATCTGTAATCTGAACCAACTCCTCTATGGTTAATTACAAAATCTCCATTAGTATGTATGATAAGATACCAATAGGCAGTATTATAACTGTTATTATGAAATATTTTACGAATTAAACCCAAGTGGTCCTTCTGCCAAGATTCTTTTCTAGTACTTAAATCATTACTTTTATTTACATTATAATAATGATAAACATTTAAAAATTTATTTGAATTGGCCTGAACACATTTCTTATGTATCCTCGCAAAGGTCTCATAAGAGTCTATATGACGATGATTACCATTTTTCAGTTTAATTATAGAGTCCTTTATAGGAAAGCTTTTTTTAGCTTTTAAAGTGTCATTATAGTGTATAAGTATGGACTTAGTAGTATCTACTGCATTACGTTGTTTGAGAAGACTAAATAGTTGATGTCTTTTACTTTTAGACAAATTACCCATGAAGTATTTAAGAAACACACGCTTAACTACTAGAGAATCGGAATCATAGCTGTACGCATAGTATAAGGGTGAGTTCAGTTTTTTAGTAAATACTGATTTGGATATTTTATTTAGGTTTTCATCGACATAAATTTGCGTCTTTTCTTGCGCATAATTTTTCAAACAAAATATCAAAATCAATAAAAAAGAAAATTTTCTCACTACATCTTTTTTAAAACCCAATCCCTTGCATTGGTAAACGCTTCTAGCCATGGCGATACTTCATCAGTTCTATCCGAAGGGTAATGCGCCCAGTTCCAAGGAAAAGTAGAACGCTCTATATGTGGCATGGTGACCAAATGCCTTCCCGTAGTATCACAAAGCATAGCGGTATTATAATCACTACCATTAGGATTTGCTGGATAGGTCTCATAACCATACTTAGCTACGATGTCATATTGGTCTTCCGGGTTCGGTAGGCTAAACTTACCTTCTCCATGGGAAATCCATACGCCCAAAGTGGCTCCGGCCAAACTGGATAACATCACCGAGTTATTTTCTTGAACCTGAACCGATGTAAAGTTGCTCTCGTGTTTGTGAGAGTCGTTATAGGTCATTTTACCATGGGTTTTATGCTCTGGGTTGATGAGGTCTAACTCCATGAATAGTTGACAACCGTTACAAATACCAACAGATAGAGTATCAGGCCTTGCAAAGAAATCCTTAATGACCTTGTTCGCTTTTTCGTTGTATTTAATGGCTCCTGCCCAACCCTTGGCGCTTCCCAACACATCTGAGTTAGAAAATCCGCCTACGGCGCCTAAAAACTGAATATCTTCCAAAGTTTCACGACCAGAAATTAAATCGGTCATATGAACGTCCTTCACATCAAAACCGGCCAGGAACATAGCGTTTGCCATTTCACGTTCGGAGTTACTGCCTTTTTCTCTAAGGATGGCTGCCTTTGGAGCCCCATCCCTGGCATCCCCAAAGGGGAAGGAGTGAGTTAGTTTTCCTGTAAAATCAGTTGGAAAAAAATATTTTAAAGGCTGCTCCTTGTAATTATCAAAGCGGTCTTTTGCTAATCCGTTCGCGGTCTGTTTGTCATCCAATAAATACGAAGTTTTAAACCAAGTATCGCGCAGTGAGTTTACATTGAGCCCCATTTCCATACCACCATTTTTAATACGCAGCGTAGGTTCAGAAGTAACGCTTCCTATGCGTTTAATGTCAATGTTGGCATCCAAAAGCATTTGTACGATCACATTATCTTTCAATTGAAAAACAATACCTGCATTTTCGGCAAACAATAGTTTTATGCTGTCAGTCTCTCCTAAGTTGGTTAAATCCAAATCGGCTCCCAAATCTGTATCCGCAAAACAAAGTTCTAACAATGTTGTTATCAACCCGCCAGACGCAACATCATGACCTGCAAGTACTTGACCTTCCTTGATCAAAGTTTGTATTAAATCGAAAACCGACTTAAAATACGCATCGTTCTTAATGGTCGGAGCTTCATTTCCTATGGCATTTCGCACTTGTGCAAAAGAAGAGCCACCAAGTTTATAGGCATCCTTGGAAAGATTTACGTAGTAGATATCGCCTCCGTCTTTTTGTAATACAGGCTCTACCACTTTGGTGATATCGTTACAGTTTCCAGCTGCCGAAATAACGACCGTTCCCGGAGCAATAACATCACCGTCTTTATATTTTTGTTTCATGGAAAGCGAATCTTTCCCTGTAGGTACGTTAATGCCCAGTGCGATGGAGAAATCCGATATTGCCTGTACCGCTTCGTATAACCGGGCATCTTCCCCTTCGTTTTTGCACGGCCACATCCAGTTAGCGGAAAGTGACACGGATTGGAGTCCGTCTTTCATAGGAGCCCAGATAATATTCGTTAAGGCTTCCGCAATACTATTCTTGCTTCCGGCAGCAGGGTCTATGAGTCCAGAAATAGGGGAGTGACCAATACTGGTCGCAATACCCTCTTTTCCTTTAAAATCCAAGGCCATAACCCCAACATTGTTTAAAGGCAATTGTAATGGCCCGGCACATTGTTGCTTGGCGACCTTACCGCCCACACATCTATCTACCTTATTGGTAAGCCAGTCTTTGCAAGCCACAGCTTCTAACTGTAATACCTGTTCCAAATACTCGTGGAAAACCGCTAATGAATACTCAGGATTTTCATAGTTTCTCTTTACCGTACGATCCGTCATAACGGTTTTGGGCGAACTTCCAAAAATATCCGACAGCTGCACATCCATAGGTTTCTCTCCCGTCGTGGCCGACTCAAACGTAAAACGGTCGTCTCCCGTTACGTCACCTACCTCATATATCGGTGAGCGCTCCCGTTCGGCAATACGTTGTAGTAAATCCACATCTTTTTTTCCTATTACCAATCCCATTCGTTCTTGGGATTCGTTGCCTATAATTTCTTTAGCGGATAGGGTAGGGTCGCCCACCGGAAGTTTATCCAAATCTATTTTACCGCCTGTTTCCTCTACCAGTTCGGAGAGGCAGTTGAGGTGGCCACCTGCGCCATGGTCGTGAATGGAGACAATGGAATTTTTATCGCTCTCGACCATACCACGAATTGCGTTCGCCGCACGTTTTTGCATTTCCGGATTGGAACGTTGTATGGCGTTCAATTCTATAGCGGAACTGAATTCGCCCGTATCTGCACTAGAAACCGCAGCACCACCCATACCAATACGGTAATTATCGCCCCCAAGGATGACGATTTTGTCACCGGTTTCCGGTTTGTCTTTTAGAGCCTGTTCTGCTTTTCCGTAACCAATACCACCGGCCTGCATAATAACCTTGTCGTAGCCTAATCTTCTGTGCTCTTCCTCGTGCTCAAAAGTGAGTACAGAACCAGTAATTAAAGGTTGCCCGAATTTATTTCCAAAGTCGGAAGCACCGTTAGAGGCCTTGATTAGAATATCCATGGGTGTTTGATAGAGCCATGGCCGTTCTGCCATGCCCTTTTCCCATTCCCTATCAGCTTCTAACCGTGATAGGGCAGTCATGTAAACAGCAGTTCCCGCTAAGGGAAGCGAGCCTTTTCCACCCGCCAGTCTATCCCTGATTTCTCCACCAGAGCCTGTAGCGGCACCATTAAAGGGCTCCACGGTCGTTGGAAAGTTATGTGTTTCCGCTTTTAGGGAAATCACCGAATCAAATGGTTCTTCTTGATAAAAATCGGGTTTGTCGGCTGTTTTAGGGGCGAATTGCACCACTGTAGGCCCTTTTACAAAGGCCACGTTATCTTTATAGGCCGATATGATATCGTTATGATTTTCTTTAGAGGTCTTTTTGATAAGTTTAAAGAGTGACGAAGGCATTTCCTTACCATCGATAACAAAAGTGCCGTTAAAGATTTTATGACGGCAATGTTCCGAGTTTACTTGGCTGAACCCAAAAACCTCCGAATCCGTAAGTTTTCTGCCGATTTTTTCTGCTAGACCTACTAAATAGGCTACTTCCTCATCGCTCAAGGCCAAACCTTCCTGTTGGTTGTAGGCGGCGATATCATCAATGTCCTGAATAGCTTCCGGTTGCACATCGACCTTAAAAATATCCTGGTGCAGTTGCTCGTATTTTTGAAAGAGCATAGGGTCAAAGTCGACAGCTACTTTTGAGGAAGTTTTAAACTCCTCAATACGGATTATACCGGTAATGCCCATGTTTTGGGTAATCTCCGTGGCATTGGTACTCCATGGGGTAATCATTGCGGCTCGGGGACCAACAAAAAAGGCGTCTAGGGACGCCGCTTGTATTCGAGGTTGGTTGCCGAACAACCATGTTAATTTTTCTATGTCTGTGGAAGAAATTTCTTGAGCAGTTTGGACGGCAAAAATTGTAGTTGCCAAGTCTCCAAAGAAATGAATCATATGGGATAGTTTAAAAAAATACGCCATGGCTTATATTCCATGGTAACATTAAAATTGTCATCCCGAACCTGCTTCGGGACCTTTACAAATTTGAAAGAACAAATTTACAATTTTAAGTGCGAATTTTTAATGGGACGCGCAGTAGTTTTCAACCATTGGTGTTGATAGTTTTAGGGGGCGTATCGGTGCGACTAATATGCCTTAAAATCACCGTAATTAACGAAGGTGGTATCGTTCTGAATTTCAAACCGAATCCAACTGTCCAGCGCACCACCATTGGTGTAATAGCCATGGTTTTCTGTTACCGTGCTACCATCTTGGCGGATATAGGACAAGGTATAATGCCCGTCTAATTTGTTGTTTTTCATATTCAGAAAATCTTCGCGGTAGTCCTTTGGCGCAATCTCGTCAAAAGTGATGCTGTCCAAATTTTCCGAAGTGGAGATTTTTATATGGGTCACCGGATGATCCGAGACGTTCTCAATTTTAAGTAAAACGCCCTTGTCTTTAAAGAGAAAACAGGAGGAGAGGGTTAGGAGGTATACAAAGAGAATTACTTTTTTCATATTTAGGATTAGAGGTTGATAAGAATTGACTTCAAGATATGTCAAGATTGACCAATTTTCAGATTATTCCTTATCTGTTATTGGAACTAGTTCGATAGATTCGACTAATAATACAAACGTCTGCGTCTTCTTATTGCCAATCAAAAAGCGTAATTCTTCAATTGTGTTTTGGTCAAAGTTGGGTAGGTCTACTTTTCTACCACGGAAGGTAGGTCGCAGGTCCGCTAAAGTAAATTCTAGCGTTTGCCAGTCGCCTGTAGTATTAAACTCCGTAATATAACTGTAGTAGGCCTGGCGGTCATGTTTTACACGAAACTGGTATAATTTTCCATCGCCCTTTAAACGAATGCGAATTATACTTTTGGGGCTCACGTTTAGGGTTTCCATAACGTAGCGTACGGAGGAGAATCCACCATTATTTTCTAAGGAAACTTCACCAGAGAATTTGCCGTAACCTTCTTCGGATAGCGAAAAGGAGCCAGAGGAACGGCCGCCCATGACCACATCGTCTACTACTTTCCAGTTGTTGGTGGTTGGATTTTCTTTAAAGTTTACGATGGTCTGTGCTGGCATAGGAATAGAATTTAGAAAAGTAATAAGTATTAGTAATTTAGTGAACATAAGTACGCCAAGGATACGTTATTTATAGGTATTATCTTAATGCAATCACATTTATAAAGAGCTATGGATTTAAAGCCTTTAGCCAAAAGCCAATAGCTGTTAGCCGCCAACTACGCTTTCACAAACACCATACAATGCTGCCAGGGTAGGTTCGTAAGGTTCTCTTCCAGTACAAGCCCCACGGCCTTCATTTCTTTTATGGCTTGGGCTTCCGTCATTTTATGTAATCTTTTTATGGGCACATTTGGGTCTTCGCTGCGGTATTCTATGAGATAAAGTTTACCATTGGGTCGCATTGCTTTTTTGAGAGAAGTCATCATCTCATAAGGGAAACTCATTTCATGGTAGACGTCCACAATAAGTACCTTATCCACAGAATTGGGTTTGAGGTTCACGCTTTTTTCACTGCCCTTTACCAAGCTTACATTAGCGAATTTACCCTCAGATTTTTTATTCCGCATGGCGGTCAACATTTCTTCCTGGATATCAACAGCGTAGATCGTCCCTTGAGTAGCCATGGTAGCCATTTTAAATACGTGATAACCAGAACCCGCACCTATGTCGGCAATGTCATCGGTTTTGGAGATATTCATGTTCTTTAAAAGGGTGCTGGTGTTTTCTTCGGTCTCACGCTCATCGCGTTCTAGCCAAGACATGCCTTGGTAACCCATGACATGTGCAATTTCACGACCCATATACCGTTTCCCGATACCACTACGGTCACCCTCCTCAAACGAATAGCGATTTTCTTGAGCGGCTAGAGAACTTGTGACTAATAAAAGGAACAGCACAAGGAATTGTGGAATTCTATTTTTCATTTAAATATGGGTTTTCTTTTACTCGATAATCGAGATTTATAATGTTCCGATGCTTGCGTCGAAATAACTATTAACTTTCCTTCAAATGTTTCATGGGCTTGCTCCGAGATAATTTTGTATAGCCGCCTAAAGGTACAAATTAGAGGATTGTCGAAGACTTAAGGAAAGTTTAAAGTTGACTGGAAATAGAGTTAGCGTTCTACACACCCCTTAATCCCCTCTTTCTAGAGGGGAAACTAATGCGCTTTACTATAGGCTTGAATAAGTATGCACAAAGGCTTCCCTCCTAATAAG
This sequence comes from Maribacter sp. R77961, assembly GCF_044594925.1. Lineage (GTDB taxonomy): Bacteria > Bacteroidota > Bacteroidia > Flavobacteriales > Flavobacteriaceae > Maribacter. The sequence continues at coordinate 814,003 of NZ_CP138991.1, forward strand.
GCGACGCTGCGTATGCAGTGGGCGAGTTGTTGCGGTGGCAGGGGAGGTGTGTCAATGGCAGAGCAGGTGTTCCAATGCTATAAAAAGCATCCCATTAAGTTCTCAAAACCCTAATTTATCGCCTTACGATTTCAAATTTGGTAAAAACACAGGTGTTTCTCATTATTCATAGACTTTTTCCGTATCTTTTTAAAGACTAATTCAAAGAACCAACATGAAACAAAAAATCACCTTATTCGTACTTGCCCTGTTTACCATTGCAAGCACGAATGCACAAAAGAAACTATCAAAAAAGCAAATTGAAAAACTAAAGACGGAAGCTGCTGCCATTGTTGAAGCCAACAAAAAACAATCTCAGGTAATGGTAGATAAAATTTTCAGTTTTGCCGAACTGGGTTTTCAAGAAGTAGAATCTTCTAAATACCTTACAGGCATATTAGCGGAGAATGGTTTTGAAATCGAGAATTCCATTTCTGGTATTCCCACAGCATGGTTCGCTACATGGAGCAATGGCAAAGGTCCAACAATCGCTTTAGGTAGCGATGTTGACTGTATACCCAAAGCATCTCAATATCCTGGGGTGGCCTACCATAAACCTATAGTAAAGGGTGCGCCTGGACATGGCGAGGGCCATAATGCAGGAATTCCTATGAATATCTCCGCAGCATTGGTGGTAAAACAACTTATGGAGCGCGAAAATATTGGAGGTACTCTGTTAGTATGGCCAGGTATTGCCGAAGAATTGGTAGCAGCTAAGGCTTGGTACGTTCGTGATGGACTTTTTGACGATATAGATATGTGCATTTTCACCCATGTGAGCAGTAACCTCAGTGTCTCCTACGGACCAACTAGGGGTACGGGCTTAATCTCCGTGGAGTACGCTTTTGAGGGAGAATCCGCACACTCCGCAGGGTCTCCTTGGCGTGGTAAAAGTGCTTTGGACGCCGCGGAGTTAATGAATATAGCATGGAATTACAAACGCGAACACCTTCATCCACTACGAAGGTCGCACAGTATTTTTACCGATGCGGGAGACCAACCTAATGTGGTGCCTTCCAAAGCGGCCATCTGGTTTTACTTTAGGGATATAAAGTATGACGGAATTATGGAAATGTATGAAGAGGCCAACAAAATGGCCGAAGGTGCGGCTATGATGACGGGAACAACGGTAAAACATAAGGTGCTTGGAGCAGCATGGCCAAGGCATTATAATAAGGTTATTGCAGAAACTATGTACGAGAATATTAAAGAGGTAGGTCTACCCACATGGTCCGAAGCGGACCAAACATTGGCAAAAGCCGTACAAACGGAAGTGAATTCCAAAAAAATCGAAGGATTGAGTACCGAACTATCTCCGTTAGGATTACCTGTAATAGAGCCCATAAGTGGCGGTTCTGACGATATTGGGGATATTTCATGGAAAATACCCACGGTAACCATGCGTTTTCCTTCTAATATTCCCGGGTTACAAGGACACCATTGGAGTAATGCGATTACCATGGCAACACCAATTGCGCATAAAGGAATTGTTGCGGGTGCCCAAGCCGAAGCCATGACCATTATAGATTTTCTATTAAAGCCGGAGCTATTGACCGGAGCATGGGACTATTTTAATAATGAACAAACTAAGGAGACAAAGTTCATACCCATGATATCGGAAAGTGATATGCCGCCGATTTACTTGAACGCCGATAAACAAGGGCAGTTCCGTTCTCAGCTAGAAAAATTCTACTACGACGAAACAAAATACGACACTTATTTAGAACAGTTGGGTGTGGAATACCCAACCTTGAAGGAATAGGTTTCACCTATTTTATAGTATGATATACCCCTGCAAATTAAATAATTTGCAGGGGTCTTTTTTTTCCTTTATTTGGAGTATAACTCCTTCGTATTTTAGTTTGATTTCTAGACCAATGTTTAATAGTAATATTAGTATGAAAATAAAACTAGGTATGTTATCTTGGTCAATTCATAAAAGAAGTTAATATCACCACGAATGAATGCATCACCATCCAAAAAAACGAAAGAAGAAATGACTTGTGCCGTAACATTTTGCATGACTCAAATAGGAGGGAAGTGGAAACCCATTATTCTATTCCGAATCTCCAAGGGAATTAATAGGTTTACACGACTTCTGAAGGAGATTGATGGTATTAATCGGCAAATGCTGAGTAAACAGTTAAAAGAGTTGGAAAAATCGGGTATTTTAGAGCGAAAACTATTTCCTGAGATTCCACCACGGGTCGAGTATTCTTTAACTCCTTTTGGAAAGTCTTTACTGCCTGTAGTTAAATCGATGCATCGTTGGGGACTAAAGCATCAAGTAAAAGAAAAATCATCAGAACCCGCGAACAATAATCAGTTGCCTTTGTTCGACTAACTAAGGATTATACCAATTTTTTCTCTAGCAACGCCATGTAGAATCCGTCATAACCACTCTTGGAGGCATAGATCTTCTTATCACTTATCAGGGAAAATTCTTTTCCCTCGTCACTGGATAGAAAAGATTTTACTTGGTCCAGATTCTCTTGTGGTAGAATAGAGCAGGTAGCATAAACCATTTTTCCACCAGGTTTTAAAATTTTGCTGTAGCTGCGGAGAATTTCTTGTTGTGTTTTGGTAATCTTATCCAAGAATTCTGGTTGCATCTTCCATTTGGTATCCGGATTTCTTCGGATAACCCCCAAACCGGTACAAGGCGCATCTATAAGAACTCTATCCGCACTACCATATAGTTTTTTAAATACCTTGGTAGAGGTAATTTCTCTTGGTTCTATGTTATGTGCACCATTTCTTCTTGCCCTTCTTTTAAGTTCTTTGAGTTTGCTACCGTAGATGTCCATGGCAATCAATTGGCCTTTATTTTCCATGAGGGCCGCTAGGTGAAGTGATTTCCCTCCCGCACCTGCACAAGTATCTACCACACGCTGTCCGGGTTTTACATCTAACATGGCTGCTACCAGTTGTGAGGAAGCATCCTGAACCTCAAAAAATCCATTTTTAAAACTCTGGGTAACAAAAACATTGGCCCTTTCCGGTAAACGCAGTGCCGAGGCATAGCCTTTAATGGGTTCCGTGACAATACCCTCATCTAATAAGGCTTTACGAAGTTTTTCTTTGGTAGTCTTTAAGGTGTTGGTCCGGAGTATAACTTCCGCAGGTTGGTTGAGCTTCGCTATTTCTTCTGTCCAAAGTTTATCCCCGAGTGATTTTTCACAAAGTTCATCAATCCAATCCGGTACTGCCTCGCGATACTTTCTAATTTGTGAAAGCTCATCAAACTTTCCTTTAATGCGCCGCTCCGGAGTAGGTTCAATTTGTTTCCAATCCGGTAATTTTATTCCCTTTAGCACAGCCCATACTGCCCACATACGAAAAAGGTCCGGTCTACTGAACGGGGCTCTGACCGCAGCAATTTCAGTATACAATCGCTTATAGCGTACCATTTCATAGGTAGTTTCTGCGATAAAACCTCTGTCCCTAGAACCCCAGCGTTTATCATACTTCAATACTTTTTGCACTACCTTATCTGCATATTCGTTCTCATTGAATATGAGGTTTAAAGCATCAATAACGGCAAATACAAGGTTTCTATGGAGTTTCATCTCGGAAATTTAAGGTTGCAAAGGTATTGTTTTCGAAGTGATTACCTTTATTTTTGAGACAAATTTATGTTGATGCGCTACTTCGTTATTATTGTACTATTTATCGTTTGTAACGCCTGTATAGAGTCCAAAATTTCAAAACCCTTTACTTCAGTGAAAATAGATACGGTCTATGAAGATTCCTTAAGTATAAGAGCTATTGAAATTATGGGGAACAGTTTGGCTTTTGCAGCGAATAAAGGCACTTTCGGAACTCTGGATTTGACCACTGGTACGGTCAGGGCAAATATAGAGAAATACCATACTTATATCCCAGAATTTAGAGCGGTCGCTTTTAATGCTACTGATTTTTTCATGCTCTCCGTTGCCAATCCTGCACTTTTGTATAAAACTGGGGAGGACGGCAAAATGGACTTAGTTTACAAGGAAGAGGGTGAAGGCGTTTTTTACGATGCCATGACGTTTTGGAACAACCGCGAAGGCATTGCCATTGGCGATAGTGTAAACGGATGTTTGTCTATAATAATAACAAGAGACGGCGGGCACCATTGGATGAAAATTCCCTGTTCTGAATTACCGGCAAGAATTAAGGGGGAGGGTGCTTTTGCTGCAAGTAACACCAATATTAAAACGATTGGAGACAAAACCTGGATAGCGACGACAAGTGGCCGTATCCTTTTTTCTCCTGATAAAGGAAAAACCTGGAAATCCTTTCGAACACCGATTATAAATGAAGGAGATGCAGAGGGTATTTATTCAATTGATTTCTGGGATGAGAATTTAGGAATTGCCATAGGCGGTGATTATACCAAACCAGAGGCGAATAAGGCCAATAAAGCCATCACAAAAGATGGCGGAAAAACTTGGGAGCTATTGGCAGATGGGCAACCTCCCGAATATAAGAGCTGTATTCGTTTTGTTCCCGGTAGTAAGGGGCAAGAAATAGTAGCGCTTGGTTTTACTGGTATTTCTTATTCTAGTGATATGGGTACGACTTGGAAACGCTTGTCCAACGAAGCTTTCTATACCCTTCGTTTTAAGAACGATTCTATTGCCTATGCTGCAGGTAACAATAGAATTGCTAAACTATCCTTTAGTAGTGATTAGTTTAACGCTATCCGTAAAATCCCAGCTATTCATTATTGCCTTGGGCCACCACCTTTATTGTGCCGGTACTGCTTAATCAACTGTCGTTTAAATTCTTCCTCAGAACGCAGGAGTAATAAAGTTTTTTTAGCTGAGATTACTTTGCTTATATCCTTAATGAAAGATTTGTCCAGTTCTTCTTCCTCTTCTTCAAAACTTAAATATTGCGTAAGTAAATTGGCTGCCTCTTTCTCTGTAAGGTCTGCCGCATCTCTAATTTTGCTTCGTATTTGTGTGCGTTCCTTTTTGCGTAGGGCTTCTCTTTTTTGCTCATAATCGTTATAAACAGGCCAGAATTGTTGTGCTTCTTTAGCGCTTAATTCTAAACGTTCCGTTAAGAAAGCCACTTTTAAGGATTTTATTTTATCGCGCCGCTCCTTGCCTTGGCTAAAAGAGAAGGTTACCGTAAATAGGAGCGTTATAAGAAATAATTTATTCTTCATCTTCTAAATTTAAGTCATCAAAATCATCGATATTTTCATCAAGGTAATCTATGATATATTCATCATTTAATTGGGTGTTTAAAAAATCGCTCAGTACCAATTCATCAACGGGGATTTCTTCAGCAAGTTCGTAGGAAGTCAATCCAAAATCATTATTTTCAAAATAAGTGTCAATATCCGCATTTGCTAAATCATCCCAAGAAACTTCTTGACCGGTATTCCAATTAAAACCTAACACCAAAAGAAATAGCGCAGCTATGGACGCAGCAGCCATATAGTATTTTTTGAAAGGATATAGCTGAACTACTTTTGTTTCATCTTTAGTTAACTTTTGCTGAATATTGGAATGTAAGTTTTCAAAATACCCATCAGGTAGGACAAAACCATCCTCGTTAGGCAGCTTTGGCACTTCTTGGCCTACGGCATCCCTAAGTGATTCCGAAAACTTGTCAAAATAGCCATCGGGCGTTCTAAAAGGGTTATTTTTATCGAATTCTTCCATCACTATACTTTGACTATCAATATATTAAAAGGTTTAATCTTCACTTAATATTCGAGATTTAAAATGAGCAGATGCTTGCAATAAAATCAATAGTAATTTTCTTTTGAGTGCCTCATGCATTGCCCCAAGCTTATTTCTTTAAATGTAACTTAATTTTTTTTACGGCTAAATGATAGGATGCCTTGAGGCCACCTACCGAAGTATCCAATATTTCTGAAATTTCTTCGTATTTCAGTTCCTCGAAATATTTCATGTTAAAAACTAATCTCTGTTTTTCCGGTAAGCTAGCAATGGCTTTTTGTAGTTGAAGTTGAATGGCATCACCTTCAAAGTACACATCAGCCTCTAATTGCGTTACTAAGCGATCTTGGTATGCTCCGTCATTCAACCCCAGTTTTCTTGACTGCTGTTTTAAAAAGCTTAAAGATTCGTTTGTGGCTATACGGTACATCCATGAGAACAGTTTGCTGTCTCCTTTAAACCCTTCGATATTGCGGTATACCTTAATAAAGGTATTCTGTAATACATCATCTGCATCATCATGGTTTAATACGATTCTCCTGACATGCCAATACAATCGCTCTTTATAAGTGCTCACTAACACCTCAAATGCTTTTGTTTGAGTTTTTTTGTTTTTTAGTTCTTTAACTAAAGTTTCTTCGGCAACCAAGCGTGTGTAAATTTTCAATTAAGACCGTTAGATACTTGAAAGGTTTAATTTGTACTATGGACAAATTGGGTTTTGGGAACCACGAAGGGGGATATAAATGTTTTTATGAAGCCCCGAGCGATTGCATATCAACCAATTTCTTATACGCCCCATTTTTTGCAAGTAATTCTGAATGAGACCCTTGCTCTACGATTTCTCCCTTTTGGAGCACTACAATGTTGTCCGCATTCTGAATAGTGGATAGTCGGTGCGCAATAACGATAGACGTTCGGTTCTTCATCATCTTTTCTAGTGCATCTTGTACCAGTCTTTCACTTTCTGTATCCAAAGCGGAGGTGGCCTCGTCCAAAATCATAATTGGTGGATTCTTTAAAACCGCCCGTGCTATGGACAAACGCTGTTTTTGACCACCACTTAGTTTATTGCCGCTATCGCCAATGTTGGTGTCATAACCCTTTGGCAGGTCCATTATAAAATCATGGGCATTTGCAATTTTGGCCGCATCTTGGATTTCTTCCAAAGAAGCTCCTTCTTTCCCTAAACCAATATTGTTCTGGACGGAATCATTAAAGAGAATGGAATCTTGCGTAACCAGGCCCAATAGCCCTCGAAGCGATTTTTTTGAAAGGTCCTTTATATCAATTCCATCTATTTTGATGGTGCCTTCGTTCACATCATAAAAGCGTGTTACCAGATTGGCGATAGTACTCTTGCCACTACCGGACTGACCTACCAAAGCCACCGTGCCTCCTTTGGGTACATTTAGGTTAAAATTCTTTAACACATAGTCCTCCTCATACTTAAAAGAAATATTTTCGAGTGTAATAGTGCGTTCAAAAAGTGTTTTCTCTGTGGCATTTGCAATCTCTGCAATAGGGTTTTTGGTTTCTAGTATTTCCAATACCCGCTCCGCAGCGGCATTACCTTTTTTAACGCCATAAGATGCTTTACTAATAGCTTTGGCGGGGGTAAGGATATTGTAGGCCAAGCCCATGTAAGCAATGAAAGAGGCAGGGTCTAGTGTTTCATCGACCAAAACCATTTTTCCACCAAACCATAATAAGACACCTATGACCAAAATACCCAAAAACTCACCCGTTGGTGAGGCAAGGTTTTGACGATTTAAAAGCGTATTGCTAAAATTACAAAAACGCTGGGTAGAGGCACTAAAAGTTTGATAGAAACGAGATTCTGAATTAAAAGCTTTGATTACCCTTAGTCCGCTTAAGGTTTCTTCTATTACCGATAAAAATTCACCTTGCTCTCTTTGAACATCATCAGATTTCTTTTTCAGGGATTTTCCTATTCTAGAGATTATCATCCCGGCAAGTGGAATGAAAATAAATACAAAAAGCGTTAGTTTTCCACTGATTCCGAACATAATTAATATGGTAAACAAAATGGTCAGCGGTTCCCGTACTATGAGTTCTAAAATAGAAAGGAAAGAATGTTGAATTTCCAATACATCAGAAGAAATCCTAGCAATAACATCGCCTTTCCGTTTTTCGGAATAGTAAGAAATAGGGAGTGCTGTTATTTTACGGTACATACTATTCCTAATATCCTTGAGAACACCATTCCTAAGAAAAGTGATAAAATACATGGCCAAGTAATTGAATAGGTTTTTCAGCAGAAATAGTATTAAAATCAGTCCAATGACAAGGACAAGCGCTTGCATTTTATCTTCGCCCGCATATTGTGTAACATGATAGCCTAAATAGTCGATGAAATAGTCTTTAGCGTTGCTGATACCTTCAAAAACAGGAAGCTCGGTCACAGGCTCTGTTTGTTCAAAAAGTACATTGAGCATAGGAATCAATGCAGCAAAGGAGAGTGCACTGAACAAAGCGTAAAGAATATTAAAGAAAATGTTTAGATAACCATAACGGCTATACGGTTTAGCAAAGCGAAGAATCTTCTTAAAATAATCCATTAACTCAATTTAAGCTCGCTTAAAATACGCGCTATTTTGGCGTCTAGCGTAGCGGCTACAGCTTTGTAATTTTCTGCTTTATCCAAGCTTGTATTTGTGCTGATATAGAATTTTATCTTAGGTTCCGTACCACTTGGCCTAGCGGCTACACGTGTACCATCCTCGGTTTCATAAATTAAAACATTGGATTTTGGAATATCGATAACTTTTTCTTCCCCTGTAAGGACGTTTTTTGCTGTGGATGTATTATAATCCTCAATCCATTTAACCTTAGAATCCGCAACCGAGCTTACCGGGTTTTCCTTGAAATCTTTCAGCATCTGCTTAATTTCTTCAGCACCACTGATTCCCTTTTTTGTTATGGATACCAGATGTTCTTTGTAGAAACCATAGTCAACATAACAATCAATTAAATCTTTATAAAAAGAGCTACCGTTTGCCTTTGCCTGTGCTGCAATTTCGCAAGCCAGTAGGGTAGAGGTTACGGCATCTTTATCACGAACAAAATCACCCACCATATATCCAAAACTTTCTTCACCACCTCCTATAAAATCGGATTCCGGGAAATCCTTAATCATTTTTCCAATCCATTTAAAACCGGTCAAAGCTGTTTTAAACTCAACTCCATAGGCTTTGGCCATTGCTTCCATCATAGGTGTAGAAACAATGGTGGTTGCTATAAACTCATTACCCTTAAAACCTAAATCTTTTCTTTTTTCTAAAAGGAACTTCGTCATTAGCACCATGGCCTGGTTTCCGTTGACGATTTCCATTTTTCCGTCCAGATTTCTAACAGCGATACCCAATCGGTCACTATCTGGGTCCGTACCCACAACCATATCCGCACCTATTTCCTCTGCTTTGGCCACTGCCATGGATAAAGCTTCGGATTCCTCTGGATTAGGTGACTTTACCGTTGGGAAATTACCATCCGGTTTGGCCTGTTCTTCAATTACTGTCACATTTTTGTATCCAGCTCTTTTTAGAACTTCTGGTATAGCTGTTATAGAAGTACCATGAAGGGAGGTGAAGACAATTTTAAAATCATCTTTTCCAGCGGCATTGAAGTTTCCATTTTGGACGGATGCTTCTATGAAGGCCTCGTCAACTTCTTTGTCAATTACCGCGATCAAACTATCATTAGCTTCAAACTTAATGGCCTCAACACTCAAGGAGTTGATTTCCGCAATAATTTCCCCATCTTGAGGCGGTACAATCTGTCCGCCATCTGTCCAGTATACTTTATAACCGTTATATTCTGGAGGATTGTGTGATGCCGTTAGTACAATTCCTGCGTGGCAATCTAAATGACGTACCGCAAAAGAAAGTTCTGGAGTGGTACGTAATTCAGAAAAGAGGTATACTTTAATTCCGTTTGCGGAAAAAACTTCGGCCACGGTTCTTGCCAGCGTATCGCTATTATGGCGACAATCAAAAGCAATAACTACTTTTATATCCTCTCCCGCATACGTCTTATTGAGGTAATTGCTTAAGCCTTGCGTACTTTTACCCAGAGTGTATTTGTTAATTCTATTGGTGCCAACGCCCATTACACCGCGCATACCACCCGTTCCAAATTCCATATTTTTATAGAATCTGTCCTTTAGTTCATCGGTGTCGGTATCAATTAAATGTTGAATTTCTTTTTTAATGGCTGGGTCAAAAAAATCGGTCATCCAGCTTTTGGCGGTATCAAGGAAGTTATCCATGTAATCTGTTTTAGTGTTAGTAATTAAATTTACAAAGAAAATTAAATTTAAGCGTCACTAGAGGGCTATCTTATCGGCAATGACATATCTTTTTTCCTCTCGTTTGGATCGTATCATAATTTCTCCTAAAAATCCGGCTAAAAACAACTGGGTTCCAATAACCATGGATGTCAGTGCAATATAGAATTGAGGTCTATCGGTTATTAGTCTTCCAAAGGGATTTAGGAATAATTTATCGATACCCAAATATAGCGCAAAGCCAAAACCGATGAGGAACATGACCACACCTAATGCCCCAAAAAGATGCATAGGTCTTTTCCCAAATTTAGAAACGAACCAAATCGTAATCAGGTCCAGAAAGCCGTTAATAAAACGTTCCATACCAAATTTTGTCTTTCCGTATTTTCTAGATTGATGCTGTACTACCTTCTCGCCAATTTTAGAGAATCCGGCGTTTTTGGCCAAAACAGGAATGTAGCGGTGCATCTCCCCGGAAACTTCAATGGTTTTGATTACGGTTTGGTCATATGCTTTTAAGCCACAATTGAAATCGTGCAGTTTTACTCCAGAAGTCCTGCGAGCGGCCCAGTTAAATAATTTGGAGGGTAGGTTTTTGAAAATAATGGAGTCGTATCTTTTTTTCTTCCACCCAGATATAAGGTCGTAACCCTCTGAACGAATCATGTTGTAAAGGGCTGGAATTTCCTCAGGGTTATCCTGCAAGTCAGCATCCATAGTAATTACTACTTCTCCGGAAGCTGCTTTAAAACCTGCATGGAGCGCTTGCGATTTCCCAAAATTACGGTGAAACCGTATTCCCTTAACGTTAGGGTCGTCCTTGGATAGGTTGGAGATAATGGACCAAGAGTCATCGGTACTACCATCGTCTACAAATATGATTTCATATAAAAAATGATTGGATTGCATTACAGATACAATCCAATCATGAAGCTCTTTGAGCGATTCGTCTTCGTTTAATAAAGGAATTACAATAGATAGCTGCATTGGTTGCTTCAGAAATTCCCTTCAAAAGTACAAACTTAGTCTAGATTTTCCTGCTTTTTTAGTACTAAGGCTGGAATTAGTGATACAACGAAACCAATAATTATCGTAATTATGAGACCAAAAATAATTTGCATAGACGGCGTAGTGAACTTTTTTTGCATTTCAAGCTGTCCCTCAATTTGATCTGGTGTAAGAGAAGTGGTCTCCATTAATTGACCTTTTTGATATTCCATAGCTTTAGTCATCATTTCAGGGTCAATGACATTTGCCATTAGTTGATTAAATATAATTCCTATGACACCACCGACTAAACAAACGCCAACCCCAATTTTTAATGCCTGTCCAAAGGACATGAATCCATTATTTGCTTTTTTAAATTGAATCATAGCAAATACCACTGCGGCTAACATCAAAGCAACACTGATTAGCATAACTGCCGCGCCGCCCTTGTAATGCATGTCGGCAGTGTAAAGCATAAATGCAAAAACTACACTTACAGCTCCTAGTAAAAGGCCATAATTAAGTGCGTACTTTCCTGTTTTAGGTTGATTTTCTTCCATAATTTTGTTTTTGTTAAGGTTGATTTATGTAGTTGGTATTCATTTTTAATAAAATGTTACGTTCAAAGTACAAAATAATTTCATCTTTTTTGAAATAATAAATTGGTCATTTCTAGAAAATAACTAAATTTGCAGCCTTAAAACCAGTGCCCGTTGGAATGGGTGCGTTAAAGTTTGAAACAATGCAAAAAGGAATACACCCAGAAAATTATAGATTAGTTGCCTTCAAGGACATGTCTAACGACGAAGTATTTTTAACGAAATCCACTGCTGATACAAAAGAAACGGTAGAAGTAGATGGCGTTGAATACCCTTTGGTTAAATTGGAAATCTCTAGAACGTCTCATCCATTTTACACAGGTAAGGCTAAATTCTTGGATACTGCAGGACGTATTGATAAGTTTAAGAACAAGTACAAGAAATTTGCAAAGCCAGAAGCTGCTGATAAAGCAAAAGAGGACGAGTAAATTATTCTTAGCATATAAATAAACGCCCTTGATATGGTATCGAGGGCGTTTTTTGTTTTAAGATAGCCAAGTTTTTTGCCCTTGGTCAATAATTCTTTCAAGAAGCTTTAGAATAGTTAATTTTGCAAAAAAAATATATTTATATGAATTATGTTCTTTTTGACGGTGAAGTAAGAACTAATCTTTTGCCTTTTACCTTTACGAGACCCGTAGGAGAAATTAGGATAGGGATTATGACCATAAAGGAAAAATGGGTAGGGTACCTGAAAGGCGATATTTCTTATCATACAGTGGATTATTTGGGAACAAAGTATCCTTTAACCCTTGAAAAGGAGAACATATTCATAAATGCATCGTTTTTGCCTAATGAGCAATTAGTTACTGCGATTAAAGAACTTAAAGAGAATCAAGTCTTATATACCGGTGATAGATTGGTAGCTTACCGGTCTAGCGAGGTATTAGAAAATTATAGTTCCCTAGATAAAGTCATTTTTGATGAGGATACTTTGAGTATTAGCTATACTTGGGATGTTTTTTCAAAGAACGGAGCTGCATTACAAGCCGATTTTGATTTTTTGACCAAAGGAAGGGTATCTCAACCTATTTCAAATACCAACAATCTTATTCACCCTGAACGTATTTTCTTGGAAGAAGGTGCAAAGGTGGAATACAGTATTCTTAATGCGACCGATGGACCTATTTATATAGGCAAGAATGCGGAAATTTGGGAAGGTAGTCTCATTAGAGGTGGCCTGGCACTATGCGCTAACGCTACAATTAAAATGGGAGGTAAACTTTATGGACCAACAACCATTGGTCCACATTCCAAAGTTTGTGGCGAGGTAAGCAATTCCGTTATTTTCGGATATTCTAGTAAAGGACATGAAGGGTATCTAGGAAATGCCGTTCTTGGAGAATGGTGCAATATTGGTGCGGATTCCAATAATTCTAACCTTAAAAATAATTATGCTAAGGTGCGTTTATGGAATTACGCCACTGAGAAATTTGAACAGACCGGACTACAGTTTTGTGGTCTTATGATGGGTGACCATAGTAAAACCGCGATTAACACCATGTTGAATACAGGTACTGTAGTTGGTGTAAACGTAAACGTGTATACGCCTGGCTTCCCAAGAAACTTTATTCCTAGTTTTAGTTGGGGTGGTGCTTCCGGTTTTTCCACCTACATGCCTACAAAGGCTTTTGAAGCAGCAAAGGTAATGATGGCGAGAAGAGGAGTGGAGTTTAATGAAATTGAGGCGGATATATTAAATCATGTATTTGAGGAAACCAAGAAATGGCGAAAGTACTAGTTCTTTTTCGAATACCTAGATCACAGATATGAACAAGAAAGTAGCATTCTATACTTTAGGCTGTAAGCTTAATTTTTCTGAAACTTCTACAATTGGAAGGAGTTTAGTGAAAGATGGCTTTGAGCGTGTGGATTTCTCTGAGAAGGCAGATATGTATGTAATAAATACCTGCTCGGTAACCGATAATGCTGATAAAAAGTTTAAAACAATAGTAAAACAAGCGCAAAAAGGGAACCCTGAAGCTTTTATAGCTGCGGTTGGTTGTTATGCGCAATTAAAACCTGAAGAACTTGCTGCTGTTGATGGAGTGGATTTGGTACTTGGGGCAACGGAGAAATTTAAAATTGGTGATTACATCAATGACCTCTCTAAAAACGATTTTGGTGAAGTTCATTCCTGTGAAATTGCTGATGCCGATTTTTACGTAGGGAGTTATGCCATAGGAGACAGAACAAGGGCTTTTCTAAAAGTACAGGATGGATGCGACTATAAATGTACTTACTGTACTATACCATTGGCAAGAGGCATCTCTAGAAGCGATTCTTTAGCAAATGTACTTCAGAACGCTGCTGAGATAGCTGGTCAGGGAATTAAGGAAATCGTACTCACAGGTGTTAATATTGGAGATTATGGCAAAGGTGAATTCGGGAACAAAAAACATGAACATACATTTTTAGATTTAGTTAAAGCTTTAGACAAGGTAAATGGGATTAGTAGGCTTCGTATTTCCTCAATAGAGCCTAACTTATTAAAAAACGAAACCATAGATTTTGTGGCCAATAGCAATGCCTTTGTTCCACATTTTCACATTCCCTTACAGAGTGGAAGCGATGTGCTGCTAAAACTGATGAAGCGTAGGTATTTGACTGCGTTGTATACCGAACGTATTCAAAGGATAAAACAAGTTATGCCCCATTGTTGTATAGGTGTGGATGTTATTGTTGGATTTCCAGGGGAAACGGAAGCAAATTTTTTAGAAACCTATCATTTTTTAAATGAGTTGGATATTTCCTACCTACATGTATTTACGTATTCCGAAAGAGACAACACGGAAGCTGCAACGATGGAAGGTGTAGTTCCTAAAAACGTTCGTAACAAAAGGAGTAAAATGTTAAGGGCTTTATCCGTTAAAAAACGCAGAGCTTTTTATGAAAGTCAAGTTGGTTCGGAATTAGAGGTTTTATTTGAAGGAGAAAACAGGGGAGGTTACATTCAAGGATTTACAGAAAACTATGTAAAAGTAAAAGCTCCTTGGAATCCGGCTCTGGTAAATACACTTCATAAAGTAAGGCTAAAGGAAATTGCCGCAGATGGGGTAGTGGCTATCGATTTTTTGAATAGTGAAGTACTACTATAAAAAAAGCCTCTCGAATGAGAGGCTTTTTTTTAAATTCTAATGCCGACTGGCAGCATTTCTTTGTACTGTCTGTTCTTCCTTAAGAACCCAGCGATTGAAGGGCTGGTAGGAACCACTCTTAAGTTCTTTTCTTGAATGTGGTGAAGAACGGATTTGATGAAATTTTCTTTGAACCCCTCTTTGGTAACTCCTTCGGGAACTACTAGTTTGGTCAAAAACACTTTTCTTTCTTGAGATGAATACTCGATTTTTGCGAGCTTACCTTCTACGGTTGTTTCAAATTGACGCAAGAAAGCATTGTCCTTAATAATAACATCGTTCATATAGTTTATTTTAGTGTTGGTTTTAGACAAAAAAATTACGATGTTCTCTAATCGTAATTCGTCTATATTTGGTTAAAATATCTTTAAATCTCTCCAAAATTAGATTAAAAAATAGTTATCAAAGCTAGTGAAAAAATACCTAAATTCCTAGTTTTTACGGTGTTCGTATATTATGGTCAATTCCAAAACACATATCTACCTTATGCCCGGAATGGCTGCCAGCGGTAAGATTTTTGAGTATATCAGTTTACCTAAGGATAGATTTGAGCTACATGTACTAGAGTGGAAAATACCTGTTAAAGGTCAGTCTATTTCGCAGTATGCACACCAAATGTGCAAACTGATTAAATATGAGCGCCCGGTATTATTAGGTGTTTCTTTTGGTGGTTTGTTAGTACAGGAGATGGCTAAGATAATCCCCGTATTAAAAATAATTATCGTTTCCAGTATTAAACAAAAATCAGAATTACCGAACCGCATGTTATTTGCACGTTACACTAGTGTGCATAGACTCTTACCAACAGGGTTGGTGAACAATGTAGAGTTATTGGCCAAGTATGCCTTTGGAGAAACGGTAACGAAACGATTGGAACTCTATGAAAAGTATTTGTCTATCCGCGACAAATTTTACATAGATTGGTGTATCCATGAAATGGTAAACTGGCGGCAAACCAAATACGATAAAAACCTTATTCATATACAGGGTGAAAAGGATACTGTTTTTCCAGTAAAAAACATTAAGGATTGTATTCTAGTGAAGAATGGTACACATACCATGATAATTCATAGGGCAAAATGGTTTAATGAGCACCTGCCTACAATTATTTTGGAATAAGACTGTTCTATTAATACCTTTGAATGTAACTAAAAGTAAGAAAGATGAAGATTTTAAAGAAGGTTTTGATGATTTTGGGAGTGGTCTTTGTTATGGGCACACTAATTTTTGCTGTAAAGTCTAATACCGTTGCAAGCAAAAATACCAATACTGTTGTTAATGATAGCATCGAAAAAAATGTTACTTCGTCTTACCGAATTTCATCAATTGATATTCCGGAAGATTTAAATTTTGCCGGAGAGGTAGTTCCACAGGAAGATCCCGAAATAATGGAGCGGGTAGATAGAGAGTTTTTGGTGAATACCTACTGGCAATCCAACGCTTTGTTATTGATGAAGCGGGCCCACAAATATTTCCCGGTTATAGAACCTATTTTAGCGAAAAATGGAATCCCTGACGATTTCAAGTACTTAGCAGTTGCGGAGAGTGGTTTAACCAACGTTGTGTCCCATGCCGGGGCTACCGGTTTTTGGCAGATTATGAGAGAAACAGGCAGGGAGTATGGTCTGGAAGTAAATTCCAATGTTGATGAAAGGTATCATTTAGAAAAGTCTACGGAGGTAGCTTGCGAGTATCTTAACAAATGGAAAAATAAATATGGCAGTTGGACACTTACGG
This sequence comes from Maribacter sp. R77961, assembly GCF_044594925.1. Classification (GTDB taxonomy): domain Bacteria; phylum Bacteroidota; class Bacteroidia; order Flavobacteriales; family Flavobacteriaceae; genus Maribacter. Next base: position 830,492 of record NZ_CP138991.1, read on the forward strand.
CAGCGGCCTACAATGCCGGACCTGGTGGAATCAATAAATACATGAGAATTCAGAAAGTGGACAATTACTATGACCTACTGTTAGGGCAAGAAACCGGACGATATGTGTTTCGGATTATGGCTATAAAGGAGATACTTTCTAATCCTGAAAAATATGGTTTCCAAATAGATAAAGAAGATATGTACAATGCCGTTCCTACTTTTACCGTTGAGATAGATAAGCCTGTGAGCAGCTTTGCAGACTTTGCGAAGGAATACGAGATAACTTATAAGATATTAAAAAGACACAACCCGTGGTTAAGGGAACCACACCTTAACAATAACTCCAGAAAGAAATATACGATTGAGATTCCCAACAAGGGTTATTATATGGAGTCTAAATAGGTACTAGTGTAAGGTTTCCGGTTGACCGTGTTTAGTTAATAACTATTAATTTTTTCTGCCCAAGGATAAAGTGTCAGCATTGCTAAGAGCATTTTTACATTTTTAGAATTAACTATTGGTATAGCATTTGGACGGCTACAAATCCTAGAATAGAAACTAACTTTTTGGAATCCATAAAAAAGATGACTTAGGAAACAGTACTTTGCTAACTGCTAACTGCTAACTGCTAACTGCTAACTGCTAACTAAATCTTCTTCATTTGCTGCTGCATCATTCTAATCTGCTCGGTCAACATATTGTTCTTATCTAATTTTTTCGCTTCATTGAGCAGCATAGTAGCTTCTCTTTTACGCCTTTTTTGCATGGATATACCAGCTAAGCTTAATTTGGCCATGGCAACATCATAGTCCATCGTAAGACCAAGCTTTAGGGCTTTCTTAAAATACTTTTCCGCTTGGGTTAAATTGGTTTGTGAAAAAATGATACCATGTAAATAATTGTAATACCCCTGTTGTTTTGTGGTAAGCGCTCCTTCAGGATTCTTTATTTTGTTCAACCAGTTTTGAGTTCCTGTTAAATCTTGCTTTCGCATTCTTAGGAAAGCCAAAAGGATAATCTCGTTTCTAAAATAAAGGAATATAAAGATGAGCGATAATAATATTAAAAATATTCCATTTCCTATGTAGCCTTCAATCATTTGATAAATGGCAAAGGCAATGATTAATCCGGCGATAACGAGTTTAATATTTTTATTGAACATAGTGCTATTTTTGTAGCGTCTTTTTTAATTAGCGGTAATTGAAAATGACGTATTATTTATGTACTTTGGTTATTTTAAATCGGTTCGGGCAAAATTAGGGAAAAGCTTGGTTTTGAAGTGTAAAGAATTAATAAAAAATTTTTTTCATAAGCACTTGTCAAAGAAAAAACTCTTTGTATATTTGCGCCCAGTTTTGCAGATGATTCTGTAAAATATTAAACAACGAAAAGGTTTAAAAAATGCCCGGACAGAAAAGAACATATCAGCCTTCAAAGAGAAAGAGAAAGAATAAACATGGTTTTCGTGAGCGTATGGCTTCCGTAAACGGTAGAAAAGTTCTTGCAAGAAGAAGAGCAAAAGGTAGAAAGAAGTTAACTGTATCCTCTGAAACAAGACACAAGAAATAAATGATTTCAATTTTTTAAAATATTGAAGGTGTTACTTTTTTAAAAGTAGCACCTTTTTTTTGTTCAATAACTACACACTATATCATAACATGCCGAAAAGAAAAGATTTAAACTCGATTTTAATTATTGGTTCAGGACCGATTATCATTGGTCAAGCCTGCGAATTTGATTACGCCGGATCACAATCATTACGTTCTTTGAAGGAAGACGGAATTGAAACTATTTTGATAAATAGTAATCCCGCTACAATTATGACCGATCCTTCGATGGCCGATCATATTTACTTGAAACCATTGACTACAAAATCGATCATAGAAATCTTAAAAGAACACCCTCAAATTGACGCTGTTCTTCCTACAATGGGAGGCCAAACGGCCCTTAATCTATGTATTGAGGCAGATAAAAAAGGAATTTGGGAAGATTTTGATGTGCAAATGATAGGTGTAGATATCGATGCCATTAATATTACAGAAGATAGGGAGCAGTTCCGTGAATTAATGTTAAAAATAGGTGTAGGTATGGCACCCCAAGCCACGGCAACATCCTTCTTAAAAGGTAAAGAAATTGCTCAGGAATTCGGTTTTCCACTTGTAATTAGAGCCTCTTATACCCTTGGTGGTGCTGGAGCTTCAATTGTACATAAACCGGAAGATTTTGATGCGCTTTTAAGTCATGGTCTTGAGATTTCCCCGATACACGAGGTAATGATAGATAAGGCCCTAATGGGTTGGAAAGAGTATGAGCTGGAATTGTTAAGGGATAAAAATGATAATGTAGTCATCATTTGTGCTATTGAGAATATGGATCCTATGGGAATACATACGGGAGATTCTATTACCGTTGCACCTGCCATGACACTTTCTGATAAGACCTATCAGAAGATGCGAGATATGGCCATTCACATGATGCGTAGTATTGGCGATTTCGAAGGGGGTTGTAATGTACAGTTTGCCGTGAGTCCGGATGAAGAAGAGGATATCATTGCCATAGAGATTAATCCACGTGTTTCACGTTCCTCAGCTTTGGCATCTAAAGCAACGGGTTATCCTATCGCAAAAGTGGCAACGAAGCTGGCTATTGGGTACTCTTTGGACGAATTGGAAAATCAGATTACAAAATCTACTTCTGCCTTATTCGAGCCTACTTTGGATTATGTTATTGTAAAAATACCGCGTTGGAACTTTGATAAGTTCGAAGGGTCTGATCGTACTTTAGGATTACAAATGAAGGCTGTTGGAGAGGTAATGGGCATTGGTCGTTCTTTTCAAGAAGCACTGCATAAGGCCACGCAGTCGCTAGAAATTAAGAGAAACGGATTGGGAGCTGATGGAAAGGGATATAAAGATTACGACCAAATCATAAGCAAGCTAACGATACCTAGTTGGGATAGGGTTTTTGTGATTTATGATGCTATTCAAATGGGGATTCCTCTAAGCAGAATTTATGAGATCACTAAGATTGATATGTGGTTCTTAAAACAATACGAAGAGCTGTTTCAGTTAGAAAAAGAAATTTCTAAGTACACCATAGCAACATTGACCAAAGACCTCTTATTAGAGGCTAAGCAAAAAGGTTTTGCAGATAGGCAAATAGCACATATGCTAGACTGCTACGAAAGTGAAGTATATAATAAACGTACGGAACTAAACATCAATAGAGTCTACAAATTGGTGGATACTTGTGCGGCCGAATTTAAAGCGATGACCCCGTATTACTATTCCACTTTTGAGGAAGAAATTGAAAAACCGGACGGAACAAGATATGTAGAGAACGATAGTATCGTAACCGATAAGAAGAAAATAGTAGTTTTGGGTTCTGGCCCAAATAGGATAGGGCAGGGTATTGAGTTCGATTATTGTTGTGTGCATGGCGTTTTAGCTGCGGCAGAATGCGGCTATGAGACTATAATGATCAACTGTAATCCTGAAACGGTTTCAACCGATTTTGATACGGCGGATAAATTATATTTTGAGCCAGTTTTCTGGGAGCATATTTACGATATTATCCGTCATGAGAAACCAGAAGGCGTTATTGTACAGTTGGGTGGACAGACCGCTCTAAAACTTGCTGAAAAATTATCCAAATACGGAATTAAGATTATTGGTACTAGTTTTGAATCGCTCGATTTAGCGGAGGATAGAGGAAGCTTCTCAACCTTGCTAAAAGAGAACAATATTCCTTTTCCAGAATTTGGTGTCGCTGAAACAGCGGATGAAGCACTGCAGCTTGCAGATAAACTTAACTTTCCTTTATTGGTAAGACCTTCTTATGTATTAGGTGGGCAGGGGATGAAAATTGTCATCAATAAGGAAGAGTTGGAAGAGCACGTTGTGGATTTACTTCGAAAGATTCCTAATAATAAGCTGCTGTTAGACCATTATTTAGATGGCGCTATAGAAGCAGAAGCAGATGCTATTTGTGACGGTAACGATGTTTACATCATTGGTATCATGGAGCATATAGAACCTTGTGGTATACATTCCGGAGATTCCAATGCCACATTGCCACCGTTTAATCTTGGTGAGTTTGTAATGCAACAGATAAAAGACCATACCAAAAAAATAGCTCTAGCATTGAATACGGTAGGTTTAATAAACATTCAGTTTGCGATTAAGGATGATATGGTCTATATCATTGAGGCGAATCCTCGTGCATCAAGAACGGTTCCTTTCATAGCGAAGGCTTATAAGGAACCTTATGTAAATTACGCGACCAAAGTAATGTTAGGAGAGAAAAAAATTAAGGATTTTGATTTTAATCCGCAGTTAGATGGTTACGCGATAAAACAACCTGTTTTCTCTTTCAACAAATTCCCTAACGTAAATAAGAATTTAGGTCCTGAGATGAAGAGTACGGGAGAAAGTATCCTATTCATAGATAGTCTTAAGGATGATGAATTTTACAATCTTTACGCTAGAAGAAAAATGTATTTGAGTAAGTAATTCAATACTCATATAATCACATAGGACAACCCCCGAAAATCCGGGGGTTTTTTTTATAAAATAAGCGTAGGTTATACTTTTACGAAAACATAACCTCTTCTAGTTTTGGTGTAGTGTTTACCGCTCCAATGGTAATACCGTTTTCCATTTACCTTGACAACTTTATAATGGGCTGGTCTTTTTTGAACTACGAAAACTCTTTCGGGAGTTTTGGTCCTAATGCTTGTAGCGCAGGAAGTAAAACCGCACATGAAAACAACGATAAGTAAAATAAGGGACTTTTTCATAATCTTAAATTTTATGTTTTTAATTGGACTATGAAAGTTGGGTAAGGTTTAAAATGTGGACTAATTGAACCAGACCGCATATTTTTTACGGCGCAATTCTAGGGCAAGCGTTTCCTCCATTTTTAAAGCCTCGGCTCTAGTGCGCAACGGGGCTATATGATTGTAGAGGCTTCCACGAAGGTATAGCCCGTACTTTTCTACGATGTTGGCAGATAGTTTATGCCCTTTCTTGTTTCTATAGGCCGTTTTATGCTGCTCAAAACGTTCCTGAGGACTTTTACTGGTCATGCCTACATACAAACATTCCAGAACACCATTAAATTGAGGATTCGCTTCCCTGAACTTTCTGTTTTCGGTAAAAACCTTTCTAGAGAGTTCTATAACATAGATATGGTACTGGGCTTTTGGCAATGGTCAGGGCGTTTTAAAATTTCCAAAGTGCCATAAAACACCGCTAGGATCGTGGAGAAAGAATTCGCTTCCCCAATCGTTATGTACAATTTCTGATAAGCGCACACTGTCGTATTTCTCCGGTAGTTTTAGATTTTTAATGTGCGCTAAGGTGCTTGTTAAATCAGTGACCTCAAAGAAAATCATGGAATTGTCTACCCAGTCCTTTACATAAGCGTCTTGTAGGTAGAATCCAAAATCACCACTAAAGAAATAGGACATATTTTTAGATGTTATAACTTCCTGAAATCCCAAATCGGTATAGAAATTTCTAGAAGTAGTATAATCCTTGGCGCCAATAAAGGTTCTGATGGATTTTCCTGATAGTTTCATTATGAATTTTTTCTGATTCGGTGCTGCATCAGTACTACAAGATAAAAATCTCAACTTTATGCTATAGAGTCTGTTTTCGGCAAATGAAAAATAGTTATAAGATTCATTATATGGTAATTATTCTTCTAGCTACTCCTCCCACTCGGTATGAAAAACACCTTCTTTGTCCAAACGTTCATAGGTGTGTGAGCCAAAATAATCACGCTGCGCTTGTATCACATTTAATGGCAACCTAGAGGAGGTATAGGCATCAAAATAGGTGAGGGAGTTTGAAAGTCCTGGTAGAGGTATTCCGTTCGTTGCGCCATAAGCGACTAACTCACGCGCTGCATCAACCGTACCCTGCACTTTTTCTACAAAAGTAGGAGAGAGCAAGAGGTTTGGTAGTTTTTCGTTCGTCTTAAACGCTTCAGTAATATCTGCCAATAGTCCCGCTCGGATAATACAACCTGCCCGCCATATTTTAGCAATAACAGCAATATCTAGCTCATAACCATATTCTTTAGAAGCATCCGCTAATTGGTGCAAGCCTTGTGCATAGGTGATAATAAAAGAAAAGTATAGTGCTTCTTCACTGAGCTTTTCTAGTTTGGCTTTATCCATATGCGCCACTTTAGGTCGGTCATAAAGTCCATCTGCTTTTATACGTTCTTCTTTAAGTGCGGATATTTCGCGCATACTTACCGCAATATCTATGGAAGGTACAGGAATACCTAAATCCATTGCATTTTGGCTAGTCCATTTTCCGGTTCCTTTTTGTTTCGCCTTGTCCAATATTTTATCCACGAGACGGCCATCACTCAAATCATCCTCCTGTTCAAATATTTCGGAAGTTATTTCTACCAGAAAGGATTGTAATCGGCCCGCATTCCATTTGGCATAGGTAACATGTAATTCATCATTAGAAAAGTCACCCCCTTTTTTGAGTACGTCATAAATTTCCGAGGTCAACTGCATTAATCCGTATTCAATACCATTATGGACCATTTTTACGTAGTTTCCCGCAGATTTTGGACCTAAATAGGCGACACAAGGTTCACCTTGGTATTTGGCGGCAACAGCTTCAAAAATAGGTTTAACATGTTGATAGGCCTCTTTATTCCCACCAGGCATAATACTTGGCCCTTTGCGCGCGCCCTTTGCGCCGCCTGAAACACCTGCCCCAAAAAAGTTGATTCCCTTTTCGGATAAATACGCTTCGCGTCTGTCCGTATCGGTAAAAAATGAATTTCCGCCATCAATGATAATATCGCCTTCATCCAAATCTGGCAGTAAATTTGATATGACAATATCCACCACCTTCCCAGCAGGGACTAGGAGCATAATCTTGCGGGGCTTTGAAAGTGCATTGATGAAAACCTTGGCATCTGTAGTGGCATTTATTTTAGTAGTATCACCACCTTCTTCAATAAGGGCGTTTACTTTTTCGGTGTCCAAATCGTTACCAAAAGCTGTAAACCCGTTATCGGCGACGTTTAGGATAAAGTTCCTTCCCATAACGCCCAATCCTACCAATCCAAAATCATATTTCTGCTCCATACTGTACTGCTTTTTTTTAAATAAGATTCTATAGAATCAAAAATAAACGAAAATATCTTTTGTAGGGCATTATCTTCGTGTAAACTCGTTGCGATTACCTTATCTTTTCGATACTTTTATAGACTAATTTGATGCTCTCTTTATGAAAAAAACAAAAAACCAGATGCTCGTTATTTTTGGTGCATCGGGAGATTTAACTGCAAGGAAATTAGTTCCTGCGCTTTTTAATCTTTTTAAAGCCAAGCAACTCCCAGAAAATTTTGTGGTATTGGGTGCTAGTCGAAGTAATATGAGTGACGATGCGTTTCGTGATAAAGTAGTCTTAGAGAGCAAATACCTCAAGGAAAAAAGTAAAGATGTGTCTAAAAAGGAGATGCAAACGTTTGCATCTAAGTTTTTTTATGAGGATTTAGGCGATAAATATGACGGAGATTATGTTGGTTTAAAAAAACGTATTCATCAATTAAACAATGACCAAAAAACAGCGGGGAATATCATGTACTACCTTTCTACGCCCCCAACGTTATATGAAGCTATTGCTAAAAGTTTAGCTGAAGCTGGTTTAAGTACACAAAATAATGGTTGGAAACGTTTAATAGTAGAAAAGCCTTTTGGCTATAGTTTAGAAACCGCCAGGCAACTAAATAAGGGATTACAGCAGCATTTTAATGAAAGTCAAATTTATAGAATAGATCATTATTTAGGCAAGGAAACCGTTCAAAACCTTTTGGTTACCCGGTTTGCAAATAGCATTTTTGAGCCTTTATGGAACAGAAATTACATACACCATGTAGAAATCACCAATGCAGAAAGTGTGGGTGTTGAGAAACGCGGTGGCTATTACGATAAATCTGGAGCGTTGCGAGATATGTTTCAAAATCACCTCTTACAAATAGTTTCTTTGGTAGTAATGGAGCCACCTATTGGAGATGAACCTGAAGAGATACGTAACGAAAAGGTAAAAGCGCTAAAATCTTTGCGAATTATGAACGACAATAAAACGCTTCATGACCATACGATACGAGCGCAATATATGTCCTCAAAAATAGATGGCGAACCTGTAAAGGGTTATCGCGAAGAGGATGATGTAGATGACGACTCCTTAACAGAGACCTATGCCGCAATTAAATTTTATGTGGATAATTGGCGATGGAAAGATGTTCCGTTCTATGTGCGTACCGCCAAAAGGATGCCCACTAAAGCCACGGAGGTGGTCATACATTTTAAGACACCGCATCATCAGATTTTTCAAGATACCGGTATGGAAAATAAGGATAATAAATTGATTATTCGCATACAGCCAGATGAAGGTATTTTGATAAAGTTCGGGGTGAAAGTTCCTGGACAAGGTTTTAAAGTGGAGCGTGCCAATCTTGATTTTTATTATGATAGTCTAGCGGAAACAAAAGTTATGGAGGCCTATGAACGCTTATTGTTGGATGCCATGCAAGGAGACGCGACTTTATACGCCAGAGCAGATGAAGTGGAAGCGGCTTGGGAGTTCGTAGACCCTATTCTTGACTACTGGAAAAACGGAAAGGACGTACGTATGTACGGTTATGCTGCCGGCGTTTGGGGGCCTGAAAATGCTGATGAACTCATTGACGGAATAGGTTCGTGGAGAAATCCAGGTCCTAATTTGACGGATGACCCTGGTTTCTGCGTACTTTGCTAGTTTAAGTAGTTAGGAGTTAGTTGTTCTGAACAGATTAGTTAAGTTGAATTTCCGGTCGAGCGGAGTCGAGATCTGGTTTTTAAAAATTTAAAATGGAATTAAAGATATACAAGGATAAAAACGAAGTTGCGAAAAATTTTTCCAGCTACTTAGCTGATTTTGTGGCTAAGGAAGAAACAGCACATATTGCGTTATCAGGGGGAAGTACTCCAAAGATTGTCTTTGATACTTTAGCTTCAGATTATGCCGATAAGATTGATTGGAGTAAAATCCATTTTTATTGGGGTGATGAGCGCTGCGTACCACCAACGGATGAACAGAGTAACTATAAAATGACGCTAGACCATCTCTTTTCAAAAATTGACATTCCAGAAGAACATATTCATCGTGTTTTGGGAGAGAATAATCCAACGGGAGAGGCGATGCGTTATGCAAATCTTTTGGAAATTAACTTGGATAGGGTAGACGAAATTCCTCAATTTGACCTGGTAATATTAGGTATGGGAGATGATGGTCACACGGCCTCTATTTTTCCGCATGAAATAGATTTATGGAATGCGACCGACCATTGCGTTGTGGCCACGCATCCAGAATCTGGCCAAGAACGCGTTTCTATTAACGGAAAAGTAATTAACAAGTCAAAAGAAGTTGCTTTTTTGGTAACGGGAGAAAGTAAAGCGGAAAAAGTTACAGCGATTATTAACAAAACGGGAGATTTTGAAAAGTATCCTGCAAGTCTTGTAAATCCGGAATCCGGTAAATTAGTATGGTTTTTAGACCAAAGCGCAGCTAAAGGTGTTACCCAAGACTAATTTTACAATTTTCTGTTTTTAGTGCGTCCAAAAATTCTGTTACATTAAAGTTACTGGAATCGAACTTCGTATCTCTTTTAAAGGCAGATTCTTTCCGATACTTACTGCGAGAAAAACGCCTTACGCCTTGCTCATCGGTTACTAAAAGTCCAGGGATAGCCACACTTTTTCCATCTTCGTTTTTGGCCACCATGGTAAAGTAGGAGGAATTGCAATGTTTTTTCTTCCCGGTCTGAATATTTTCGGATTCTACGCGAACTCCGACTACCATAGAAGTTCTCCCCGTATAATTAATGGATGCTTTTAAAGTGACCAATTCACCTACCTCTATGGGGTTCAGGAAATCTACCCGATTTACGGATGCTGTAACACAATAACGCCTTGAATGTTTAGAGGCACAGGCGAACGCGATTTGGTCCATTAGATTTAAAATATGCCCCCCATGTACTTTCCCGCCAAAGTTGGAATGGGAGGGAAGCATCAATTCCGTAATGGAAACTCTAGACTCTTTTACGCTTTTATAATCTTCCATTAATTACCAAAATGAGGTGAATTCTCCTGTTCTACGTCCGTGATGAAATATTTGGTGTCTCCGAGCCATACAAAAGTAGCGAAGCGCTCCGTATAGCTTACTTTAACATAGCGCCCTTGATACTCCTTTAATTTTTCAATTACGTCTTTATCCTTATCTAAAACAGAGAACGCAAAAATTTGAGCTCCAGAAATACCTTGACTTATTTCCCCCTCCCAGGTTTTAATGATAACACCCTTATGACTTATTTTTATTAACTCTCCAGAACGCACACCCTCGCTATAGGGCACAAAATAGATGAATGCGTAATAGGCGGCTAAAAGCACAGAGAGTCCTCCAATAAATAGAAATAGTATTTTTTTCATATTACAATTTTAGTTTAGGCTCCTCTTCTGCAAAATCATCTTCTTGAGCACGTTTTAAAATGGGTTCTGGAATAGATTTTTTAGCCTTTGCGCCCATTTTCTTAAGCTTTTCAATACTAGTTATAATATTACCTCTTCCTTCCACCAACTTGTTCATGGCACCTTTATACTCGTCCTTGGCATCGTCCATTTTCTTACCTACCTTGGTCAGGTCGCCCACAAATCCTTCAAATTTATCATACAAAGCACCTGCCTGTCGTGCAATTTCAATCGCATTACGTTGTTGTTTTTCATTATTCCACATACTATCAATTGTACGCAATGTAGCTAGTAGGGTGGAAGGTGTTACAATAACAATATTCTGTTCAAAAGCCTTGTTATACAATGAGTTATCATTATTTATTGCAATAGCAAATGCAGGCTCTATAGGAACGAACATCAATACAAAATCAGGGCTTTCCATCTCATATAAATCTTCATACTTTTTAGCGGACAATTGATCTACATGTCTTCTCAAAGAATTAATATGGTCTTTTAGATATTTCTCTTGTAAATCATCTTCTGCGTTAATGTAACGTTCATAATCCGTAAGGGAAACTTTTGAATCCACAATCATTTTCTTTCCATCGGGCAGGTTAATGATAACGTCCGGTAAGACTCTAGAACCATCTTCTCTAGTAAAACTCTGCTGCACGCTATACTCTCTGTCTTTCTCTAGGCCAGACTTTTCCAAAACACGCTCCAACACCAATTCTCCCCAGTTTCCTTGCATTTTACTATCGCCTTTCAAAGCTTTTGTAAGGTTTTCCGCTTCTTGGGTTATTTTCAGATTCTGAGATTGCAAGTTCAATAACTGCTCTTTTAGTGCCGAGTGGATACTGATATTTTCTTTCTGACTTTCTTCTACCTTTTTTTCGAATAATTGAATCTTTTCGTTCAAAGGCGTTAAGATGTTTTTTATATTTTTCTCGTTACGCTCCGTAAACTTTAAACTTTTTTCCTCTAAGATTTTATTGGCGAGGTTTTCAAATTCTTTGGTAAACTTCTCCTGTAGCTTTTCTACTTCTTCTTTCTGCTCCCTATTCTTGAGTTGTAAATTTTCCCTATCGGCTTGGTAACGTACGAGTTGATTCCCAAGTTGTTCTTTTTCATTTTGTAAATGAATTTTATGCTCTTCTGTATCTCGCAGTCGTTGCTCTAAAACGTTTAAGTTATGCTGCATTTGCCGTTCTCTTTCTTCCAATTCGCTTTGGCTAGAAGTAGTTTTTAGCTTTTGGATGTAATTGCCCAGGAAATAGCCCGCTCCAAGGAAAACTAGGGCAATTATTATGTATAATAATGTCTCGTTCATGATGTGTTCTAAATACGGTAGTAAAGATACAGGTTACTTCTGAATACGAAAAGCACCCGTAATAGAATCAAATCGTACTGCATCCGACGGAAAAAGACTTTCAAAAGCCCTGTTTTCGATGAGTTTACAGGGTTGTTCAAAAGGATTGTTTAGACCATCAAGTATCAACATTTTATCACAGAGCTGTATGGCCATTTCTATTTCATGGCTCGTGAATAGGATAGTTTTAAGGGTCTGATGGGCAATGGATTTCAACAATTTTAAGATTTGAACTTTATGGTATAAATCTAAATGGGTGGTTGGTTCATCCAAGAGAATAATATCGGTGTCCTGCGCAATAGCTCTAGCGATTAAAACACGTTGTAACTGTCCATCACTTATCTCATGACATTTCTTGTGCTTTAATTCGGAAAGTTCAAGTAGTTCAATAGCTTCGTTAACTTTCAGAATGTCCTTTGGAGACAGATTGCCCAACCAATTGGTGTAAGGTTGCCTTCCCAAGGCAATAAGTTCCTGAACTCTTAAATTATTTGATGTGATTGGTTCTGTAAGCACCACACTAAGAGTTGTAGCAAACTTTAAGGGGGTAAAATCAACCACATTTTGCTCCTTAATTTTTAGTGTACCGGAAATACTAGGCTGAAAATTTCCAATCGTACGCATTAGGGTAGATTTCCCTATACCATTGACCCCCACTACAGCGGCTAGTAATCCTTTATGAAGGGTAAAGTTGATATTATCGCAAATGGATACAGATTTATAACCAATAGATAAATCGGTTGCTTCTAAGGCGATATGGTTCTCTTTTGTTTTAATGAATTATAATTTTTTTAACCACTATTTTAAAATACCATTTTGCGTTTACGTAGCAACAACCAGATGACTACGGGCGCACCTATGATGCTGGTAATAGCATTAATGGGCAAAACTTTAACGGAACCAGGCAATTGTGCTACAATATCACAAAGTAACAGAATAATCCCCCCATAAATTAGAACGGCTGGAACCAATATTTTATGGTCCGTAGTATCAAAAATCTGTCGTGTTAAATGAGGTACTGCCAGGCCTATAAATGCAATGGGGCCTGCGAATGCGGTAATGCTTCCTGCTAATATTCCTGTAGCCATAATGATGATATAACGTGATTTTTTAAGGTTGATGCCCAGACTCTGAGCATAATTTTCTCCAAGTAAATACCCGTTCAATGATTTTATAGAACCAATGCTTAGTAAAACACCAAGGCTAACAAAACCTAATAGTAGGGTTAATTGAGACCATGAAAGGTTACCGACACTCCCAAAAGACCAATAGATGAACTGCTGAAGTTTTTCTGCATTACTAAAATAGGATAGCACACTTACGATAGCGGCCGTAATACTGCCGAACATGAGTCCTATGATGAGTAAAGCCATGGTATCCTTTATTCTTCCCGCAACAACTAAAACAATGAGCAGTACCAAGAAACTCCCTAGACTAGAGGCGATTGCCAACGCCACGTCGCTAGCGATATTATAGGTTATAAATCCAGAAAATAAAGATGCGCCCATAATCAAAAGTGCTGCCCCTAGACTAGCTCCGGAGCTAATTCCTAAAACAAATGGTCCGGCCAAGGGGTTTCTGAAAAGTGTTTGCATCAAGAGTCCACTTAGCGCTAAGCCCCCTCCAATAAGTACCGCAGCGCAAGCTTTTGGAATACGGTAATTCCATACAATATATTCAGATGAGGCCTGCTCCAGTTTACCTCCAAAGATAGCGCTTACAGTATCTGAAAAGGAAATAGCAACAGAGCCTAAACTAAGATTTAGCATAAAGCAAAGTCCTAATATGCCAATTAAGAAAAGGAATGTAAAACGAAATGTTTTTTGTTGCTTCAACTAATCAAGCGGTTTAAAAAAGAAAGCTTTATGATTCGGTAATAATTCTGGATGAAAAATATGTATTAAGTCCTTCAGAACCAAATCTGGTCTTTGTGGAGCCAACTCATAATATAGCAGACCACCTGTTTCCCCTAAAGTATCGGCGAAAGTATACATCTGTTTCTCTTTAAAGGGCTTGAATTGGTGGTAATGGGGACTAGCATCCTTTATATCTACATAGCTTGTGAATTGAGCAGGAGCAATCCAGAAATCGGCCAGTTCTCCTGTTTGGAGCACGCTTTCCCAACTAAGGGATAAACTACCCGTCTCAGGCGTTTCCTGCCAAAGATAGTTAGCGTTTGCATCTTTTATAAACTGTGCGGCCCAGCTATTTCCGCCCGGTAGGTACCAAACATCCTTGTACATGGCACCACTCATTACGGTGGGAACCCTGTCTGCATTTGTTGCAGTTTCTTTAGCCGCTAAATAGGCCGTCTCAATTTCTTTAAAAATAGCCTCGGCCTCTTTTTCTTTTTGAAAAAAAGGAGCGAAAAATTTTATCCATTCTGCCTTTCCCAAGGGTGTTTTCTCTGTCCAATCCCCATTATAAACAACAGGAATATGAGCAAGGGAAATGGTTTCGTAAGCTTTGTTCTGTGCGTTGATACTAAACCCGACTACCAGTTCTGGGCGGAGCGCTAGTACCATTTCGGTATTTAGGGACTCATTAGTACCCAGTTCTTTTATTTGACCCTTTTTAATACGTTCGCGGGCTGCTTCGGAGGAGATATATTGGGTATCTGGAAAACCTACTAATTTATCGAGCAGCCCTAAAGCCTCAAGAGCTGGTATGTGGGTTGTGGACGTGACCACAATATTTTCTACGGGAACAGGGATAATGGCATCATAAGCATCTTTGTTTAAGGTTATGACGTTCATTCTGTCTCTTGGGATGAGAGCATAGGTAAAAACAGATTCCGCATTGGGCCAAGGAGAAGTAATTTTTATTAGCGTAAGGTCTTCCCCTGATTTTTCTATGGTAAATCCGTTTGCATAGCTTAAAGCAAAGGATTTGTTGGGGGTTTCCGTTGGTATTTGATTTTTTTCGGATTCCTTACAACTAAAAAGAAGGAAAAGAATAATGAAAAATAAGCTTTGTTTCAATGGATGTGGTTTACATAGATTTTATAAAAATAGTATTATTTGACCTTTACTTAGAAAGATTAAACAAAATGTTTACTTTAGCCCCTGAATTTTGGTGTTCATCATTTTTTAATGATGAACTTAAAAGGGAATCCGGTGTAATTCCGGAGCTGTTCCCGCAACTGTAAGCTGTGCCGAATCGGCACTGATATTTTTGAATATCGGTTCGTAAAGGTACTTGTTATAGACTTCAAAACCACTGGTCTTTTTTAGCACTGGGAAGGTACATAACAAGATGCAAGTCAGGAGACCTGCCAAATTCAAACAACTATTGTTAAACTTTCGGGATAAAGGTTTACGTATGGGTACAGACATACTATTCGCTCGGACAAGAGATTAAAAATGAACAAAAGACTTTATGGAGTTGGTGTTTTGGCTTTGCTATGCGCTAACGGGTTTGCACAAGGGCAAGCTACAGTGAAACAACAAGATTCTATGCAATTACAACAATTGGATGAAGTTGTAGTAAGTGATTCGCGTTTTGCATTAAAACGTGAAAATTCGGGTAAAACGGTGATTAAAATAACAGCTGGGGAACTAGAACGAAACCAAGGACGCTCCCTTGCGCAAATTATTAATACCAAAAGTGGTATAGAGGTGAATGGCAGCAGAAGCTTTGCTGGTCAGAATATTTCGGTATTTGCTCGTGGCGGTAACAATAGACAAGTACTTGTTATTGTAGATGGGATACAGGTGTCAGACCCATCAAACGTGAACGGAGAATATGATTTAAGGTTGTTGAATACTGCACAAATAGAACGTATAGAAATTTTAAAAGGAGCCGCCAGTACCTTGTATGGTAATTCAGCCGCCACGGCCGTCATCAATATCACCACTAAAAAAGCGAGAAAAGAAGGTGTTGCTTTAGAAGTTTTATCAAACCTGGGGACAAATCAATCTTCTGGGGAACAGAATAATAATATTTCTGATTTTTCCAATACGGTAACTTTAAGCGCCAAGCAAGATAAATTATCGATTTTGGCATCTGGAGGGCATCAATTTACAGACGGACTATCTGCGGCAATAGGAGAGGAGCCGGATGGTTTTTCTAGAATTGACGGAAACGTTTCCCTTGGATATCAATTCTCCGAAAGATTTGATATTACCGCATCTGCTTTTTACAACAAGCTGAATTCGGATTTTGATAATGGATTTCCTGTAGAAGATGCAAATTTTAGCTTTAGAAGCGAACAATCTCGTTTTGGCTTGGCATCAAAATATAAGTACCAAAACGGAAGCATTCAAATCAATGGAGCTTTTAATCAGATTACGAGAAGTTTTGCATCTAGTTTTCCGTCTGCCTTTGATTCGGAATCCTTTGTTTTAGATGTCTTTAATAAATACACTTTTAGCGATAAGTTATATACCATAGTTGGTGTTAATGTCATTGAAAATACCACGGTGTTCAGCGAGGAGGAAAGCACCACCAATACAGACCCTTATGCGAACGCCGTTTTTGTTAGCGATTTTGGATTAAACCTTAATATCGGAGTCCGCCTAAACAGCCATAGCGATTATGGTAGCAACTTTATTTATAATCTTAATCCATCTTATACCTTAAAACTAAATGAGGGTTATGTTAAGTTTTTAGGTTCTTATGCTACCTCTTTCATAGCTCCAAATCTATCGCAATTGTACGGACCCTTTGGACCCAATCCAGAATTATCTCCGGAAAAGAACAGCACTTTGGAAGGAGGTATCGAGTATAGACCTTCCGATAAATTTAGAATTAGTGCCTTATATTTTGATAGGCGAGAAGACAATAGAATTCAGTTTGTGACCATTGATCCTGTAACTTTTGAAAGTCAGTACAGAAATGCTGAAGAAGGCGCCAATTTTAACGGTATTGAGGTCGAATTACAGGCAATGCTATTGGAAAATCTTACTATTAGCGGAAATTACACCTATACAGATGCTGATAATGGATTGGCTTTGCGAATTCCAACAACTAAATTCAATGCGAATATTGGGTATGATATTAATGAGCGCACATACCTATCCTTAGCTTATCAATATGTTTCTGAGCGTTCCGATACTGATTTTGCTACATTTTCCGCCGTAGATTTAGAAGCTTTTGGTCTTTTGGATATCCATTATAAATATGACTTAAATGAAACAGTAGGATTCTATTTCACTATAAGTAATCTACTTAACGAAGAATATGTAGAGGTAACCAATTTTACCACTCAAGGACGAAATCTGCGTTTGGGTATGCGCTTAAGGTTATAGTGTTTTAAACAGTTTAGAAACAAA
This sequence comes from Maribacter sp. R77961, assembly GCF_044594925.1. Taxonomy (GTDB): domain Bacteria; phylum Bacteroidota; class Bacteroidia; order Flavobacteriales; family Flavobacteriaceae; genus Maribacter. The sequence continues at coordinate 847,640 of NZ_CP138991.1, forward strand.
AAGAGCGGCTACTGGCCGCTCTTTTTGTTTCTTGCTTCATAACTTATTCCAAATTGTAATGTGTATCATCTGTCATTTTATTATGTAGGGGATCCATCATCTGAGAACTACCCATAATTTTGATAGGGACTTTTACGGTGAAATTACGCTTACCGGCCACTCCGATTATTTCCTGAATTGCTCTGGCCAATAAAGGCTCGTTTTGATCACCTAAGGTACCCAGGTTGCTTAAATCTTCTCTTTGTTGAATATCTGGTACTAAACCACTAGTAAAGTCAGAGAAGCCATCTGCATTCTCATTTCTTCCGAGTAAGGGTTGTATGGCCCACTGATTATTTGGGTTTATCTTGTCTACTCTTGATGGGGTGTACAAATACGAGTTATCGCGGTCATCTACCAAGGTAGTTGAAAATTCGTTTTTTCCTCTTGTAACATCACCAATTTGTATAATATCCATATAGGGCTCTAAGCTATTTATGAGCAACTCGCTAGCAGAGGCAGAACTTCCTGAGGTCAATACATACAATTTTGGTAATTCTAGTGAATTAATAGTTCTGCTACCTACGCGGTCCGCAAAATAAACCTCTAGCTGACTTGTAGAGCGCTGTGCTTGAATCTTATCGTTATATCTTTTTCTAAGAAACAAGTCTGAAGTATTGGTACCATAAATCATACTGGCTAACAAGCGCGTGGTATTTACCGAGCCTCCAGGATTATAACGAAGGTCTACAATCAGATTGTCCACTCCGCTTGTCCCAAAGGCTTCAAAAGCGTTATATAAATCATCGTCATACTCATTCGTGAATTTATTGTACATTAAATAGCCTATACTTTCACCGTTTATTTCAAATATTTTGGAGATGAACACGGGATTTTCAGCAAGCGCTTCTTGTTTGGTGAGCGTTACTTCTTTATCATTTGGGGTAACCTCGCCGTCAATGAATTCGGCCATATCTAAGGTATAGGTATTGTTATCCCCGAACAATAGGTCTCTAAAATTAGCATCTGTCAAGGGTTGCCCATCTACACCGGTGAATAAATCGCCTCTTTCAATAGCTTTCGTTGCTCCATCAGAATTAGGCAAAATGTAGCGCACGTATCCGAAAAGATTTTGACCGTTAGCCAAACGCACCAAACCAAACTGCACACCGTTACTTCTGGAGATACCTGCTAAGGAGTTTGTAAGCTCCCTATAATCGGCATTAAAAAAACTAAAACGATCTTCGTTGAATTGAAGTCTATTCCGAAAGAAATCTGCAGGGTTTTCTTCCGAAGCTAAAAAAGCAGTATACGCTTCTCTACCTTCTGTTGTATTCTGAAACCTATCATCTGCTAAATCTGGAACTTCCTCTTGCCAGAAATACCAAAAGTTCATGGCCTTCCACATAAAATCCTGCACCGCTACTTCACCTGAAGTTGGATTTATTGTACTTGGTAGTTCAAATTCATCTGTCTTGGAACAAGAAAGTAAAGTCAAAACCAATAAAATAAAATAATATCTTTTCATAAAAACTATAAATAACTCCTTGTTATACTTAGAGATAACGATTTGACATACCTATTATTTTCTACTGGGCATATCTAAACGCATTAGACCGTCCATAAGCGAAAGCTTGTTGGTCTTTTTAAGTTCATATGAACCGTAAATTGATTTGGCAGTCATTGATGGTGTTAAATCAATCTTAGCACTTTCACCTGTAATTCTGCTTATTGCCAATGCAAGAAGCGGTTCTGATGAATCGCCTAGAACTCCTAAGTTGGATATATCTTCTTCTAATTCAAAATTAGGTACTAGACCAGAAGTATAATCCGAAAATCCGTCTGCGTTTTCATTTCTTCCCAAAAGTGGTTGAATCCCCCATTGGTTGTTTGGGTTAATATTGGATTCCCTGTTTGGATCGTAGAAATAACTATTCTCAATATCGTCAACGAAGGTTATTGAAAATTCGTTCTTACCTGTTGTTGTCGTTCCTATTTGAACAACATCTACGTAAGGTGCCAACCCGTTAATTACTAATTCACTTGCAGAAGCTGTTCTATCCGTTGTAATAACATAAACTCTTTGTAGGTTTAATGCGTTAATGGGGGAGCCATCAATTGTAGTACTAGAGAAATTCGTTTCGCCATCTCCTGGGTCAAAAGTCGATTGAATCTTATTATTGTATCTTGCCTTTAAGAAAAGGTCACTCGTATTTGTACCATATACAGCACTTGCAATCTGTACTGCCGTACTTACTCTACCACCTCCGTTGTATCTAAAGTCTAGAACGAGTTCTTGAACACCTTCCGATTTAAAATCACCAAAAACGCCATTTAGTTCTTCATCAAAAGCTGCTAAGAATCCGTTGTACATAAGATATCCGATTTTTATACCGTTCTGCTCAATTACGCTAGATACATGGATAGGGTTTTCTGAGAAGTTGTCTATTTTCGTGAGTGCTACTTCCTTGTTGTTCTCAGAAATAGTACCATCAGAAATCTCTGCCATATCTAGAGTGTAAGAGCTGTTTTCACCAAATAATAGATCGAAAAAATTATTTCTATTCAATCTTTGGCCATCAACACCAATAAAAACATCACCTCTTTTAATATCTTTCGTGGAGGCATCCGAATCTCTGGCGATATAGGTGACTACACCATATACATCATCACTGCCTTGAAATAAATATAGTTGAAACTCTAAACCATTACTTCGCGAAACTCCTTGTAATCTACTTACTAAATCTTTGTAGTTTTCTGATGCAAAAGAAAATCTATCTATAGCGTTTGCCTCTCCTACTATGCGCTCATGATTGTTACATATTTTATAAAAAAAAGCTTCGGGGTCTTCCTCTGCAGCGAGGAAGTCGATATAATCTTGTGAAACTGGAACATTTGAGAATTTAGAATCTGCTAAATCCGGAACATCTTCCTGCCAAAAGTAGAAGGCGTTCATGGCCTGCCACATAAAGTTCTGAGCAGGATAATCGGCTAGTAAATTTGCTGGTTGATCGTCAACCATCTCTTCCTCCTCAGTCATTTCTTCAACTATAGGAGTGTCATCATTCTTGTTACATGCACTGAAACATACTCCTAGTATTAGGAGTGATAAAAAATACTTTTTCATAAATTCTTTTTTTAGCAATCTAAAATCCTTAAGGGCAACAATTATTCCATAAATGAAAGTAAATAAAATTTGTTACTTCATAAAAGTCTCCCAATAGATACGTAATGATTTAGTATAAGGATGTTAAATTTACTTACATATGCATTGAAAAAAAATTTATTGTAACAAAATTCGTTGAATGTCGTCTTCCTTTTGTAGACCAATGAATAGGTTTGCAAACAACTAGACCAATAGATGAAACAGACGGAGTTTTTAAATGTGGTAATGCCTTTTAAGGATAAATTATATCGACTTGCGAAAAGGTTATTGGTTTCTAGTGAAGAGGCAGAAGATGCTACGCAGGAAATTCTTTTAAAATTATGGTCTAAGAAAAAAGCCATGGGCAATTATACTAATGTGGAGGCCTTTGCAATGACAATGACAAAGAATTTCTGTCTAGATAGATTAAAATCTAAACAAGCGGGTAACCTTAAATTGGTGCACAGCAATTATAGTGACGAAAATTCATCCTTACAGAAACAGGTCGAGGCAAGAGATAGTGTCAACTGGATAGAAAGAATAATGGAAGAATTACCGGAGCAACAGAAGATGGTATTGCAGTTGAGAGATGTTGAGCAATACAATTATGACGAAATAGAAGCGCTTTTGGATATGAAACCTACTGCTATAAGAGTAGCCCTGTCAAGAGCAAGAAAAACAGTAAGGGAAAAATTAATGCAAAAACATAGTTATGGAATTGGATAACATAGAAAAACTTTTAGAAAAGTATTTTGAGGCAAATACAACCGTTGCAGAAGAGGAAACACTAAGGGACTATTTTTCAAAGGACAGTGTGGCAACACATCTAGAACAATATGCTCCTATGTTTCAATACTTTTCTAAAGCCAAAGAAGAACGATTTACGAAGCAGGTCCCATTAAAAACTAAAAATAATTTTTATAGATGGGCTTCCGTTGCCGCAGTAGCAGTTCTAGCATTTGGACTTTATTTTGGTAATGATTACCGAGAACAGCAAATTGCAGATCAAGAAAAAGCATTATTGGCCTACAATCAAACAAAAAAGGCGTTTGCACTTTTGGCCGTTAATTTTAACAAGGGCACTGAAAAAGTTGCTTATTTAAACGAATTCGAGGAAACAAAACAAAAAATTTATAATAACAATTAATAGTAAATATGATGAAGAAGATAATAGTAACAATAGTAATGGCGATGGTATGTTATACCGGATTCTCGCAATCCATGTTCGATAAATACGAAGATTTGGATAATGTAAGTGCTGTAGTCGTAAACTCTAGTATGTTTAGGTTATTGGCTAACATAGACGTAGAAGTAGATGACCCCGAAGCACAGGATTTTATGGACATTGCCAAAAGTTTAAAGAACTTAAAGGTTTTTATCACTGAAGACAAAAGTGTTTCAGCAGACATGATGAGTACTATGAACAAGTATTTGAAATCTAATTCCCTGGAAGAGTTAATGCGTGTAAAGGATAAAGAGGCAAACGTAAAATTCTACATTAAACAAGGAAAGGATGAGGACCATGTAAGTGAACTTTTAATGTTTGTAACTGGAATGAAAAACGTTGACATGGATGTTAACGGGAGAAAGTTCGAAACCGTATTACTTTCATTAACAGGAGACATCGATTTAAATAAAATAGGTTCTTTGACGAGTAAAATGAATTTACCTGAAGAATTAAATAAAGCAGGTAAAAAACAATAATAAGCAGAACGTATCGGTCTTGCTGATCATAAATTAGTGTAGGCAAGATCTTATAATTAATAATTCATCAATAACAAATCAAAAAACAACATCATGAAAAAAGTAGTAGTAGTATTTTTAGTCGCCCTTTTACCAACATTTGGTTTTTCACAATCCATCTTTGATAAATACGAGGATATGGACAATGTAGGTTCTGTAATCGTAAATAAGGGAATGATAGATTTAGTTTCTAAATTGGGGGCAATGAGCGATGACGCCGAGGCCCAAGAGTTTATGGAGGTCGCAAGTGGTTTAAATAGGGTAAAAGTCTTTATGACGGAGGATACAGCAATATCCGCAGATATGTCCAAAACCGTAAAAAAATATTTAAAATCTTCTAAACTGGAAGAACTGATGCGCGTTAAGGACAAGGACATAAATGTTAAGTTCTACATAAAAGAAGGAAAGAAAAAGGACCATGTATCTGAATTACTCATGTTCGTTTCTGGATTGGATAATGTTGAGATGGGACATAAGGGTAGAAAACTAGAGACTGTTCTAGTAAGTCTTACCGGGGATATTGATTTAAATAAAATTGGTGCGATTACCGATAAAATGGATTTACCTAAAGAGTTGAACAAGGCGGGTAGAAAATAAATTAAAATTAACCGTCTCATTGCACAATGTCTTGCAATGAGGCGGTTTTATGAGTAATAAATCCAAGAGCTATGAGAAAAATAATTAGAGTCGTTTTTTTAATCCTAGTCGTAATAGTATCATCGTGCTCATCTACACAGAGCTTGCAGGAGTATTATGTAGACAATACGGAAAATCCAAATTTTTTGGCTTTTGATATTCCTACGAGTATTTTAAATCTAGAGCTGACCGAATTAACATTGGAACAAAAAAGTGCGTTCGAGTCTTTAAAAAAACTAAATATCTTGGCGTTTCAAAAAAACCTGGATAATGTTGCCGCCTACAAAACGGAAAAAGCAAATGTACGGGCCATCTTGGCAAATGATGACTATACGGAATTAATGAAAATGAATACGGAGTTCGGAAAGGCCGCCATACGTTACAAGGGTGAAGAAGATGCTATAGATGAAGTAATAATCTTTGGGGATAATAAGGAAAAAGGTTTTGCGCTTGTCCGTGTACTGGGAAAAGATATGAACCCCGCGCATTTTGTTCAATTGTTGCAAGCTTTGCAAAAGTCGGATTTTGATGGAAAAGGCCTTGGAGTATTAAATGAATTTTTTAAAAAATAATTTATAGTCGTAAGACAGTATAAAACCCTATCTTAATTCATTGAGATAGGGTTTTTCTTTTTTCCAGAAAATATTAATTGTTCAAATTTTGTGACCTTCTATAGAATTTTGTTTCTTACTCTTTGAAACAACATATTAACACTAAACAAGGGAACTATTATGGAAGACGCAAAAGTATGGATTGATAAAGGGATTGAATTTATTGTCGAATTTGGCCCAAAACTAATTGGAGCAATAGTAATTTATATTATTGGTTCATGGATTATCAAGAAATTGATGAAACTGTTACGTAAAGGAATGACGAATCAAGAATACGATAAGTCATTGCAAAAATTTCTTTTGAGTCTTGCTAAATGGGCACTCACAATCTTTTTGATTATTACGGTTATTTCTACTTTAGGTGTAGAAACAACAAGTTTAGCAGCAGTAATCGCAGCTGCAGGTTTGGCTATTGGTCTGGCATTACAGGGATCATTGTCTAATTTTGCTGGAGGAGTGCTTATTATCATCTTTAAGCCATATAAAATTGGAGATTTGGTTGAGGCTCAAGGCGTGTTGGGAAGTGTAAAGGAAATTGAGATTTTCACTACTAAATTAGTCACACCACAGAATAAGTTAGCTATTGTACCTAATGGTGCCATGGCCAACGGTAACATCATAAATTATACGGCAGAAGGTAAAATGAGAGTAGATACTACGGTTGGTGTAGATTATGGTTCTGATATCAAAAAGACGAAAGATGTGCTATTAGCCATGCTTAAGGCAAACCCGTTGGTTTTAGAAGATCCTGCTCCTAGTGTTAATGTAGAAGAATTAGCGGATAGTTCGGTGAACTTGGCGGTAAGACCCTTTTGTAAGCCAGAAGATTATTGGGATGTTTATTTCGGAACAATCGAGGGCACGAAAGAAGCGCTGGATAAGGCAGGAATAGAAATTCCTTACCCACATGAAGTTCAGATTAATAAATAAGTAGTACTTATCAAAGTAAAAAGACCGCCGAAAAGCGGTCTTTTTTTTGGTAATTATTATTGCTTAAATACCCGTATAACTGCTTGGAGTAATCTGCTTTAGTTCATTTTTAATAATATCCGGTACCTCTAAAGTGTCTATGAAATTAGCAATAGAATCTTGGTCAATTTTCTCATTGGTACGTGTTAAACCCTTTAATGCCTCATATGGATTGGGGTATGCTTCACGTCTTAGAACGGTTTGTATGGCTTCGGCAACCACAGCCCAGTTGTTCTCTAAATCCTGTTCAAATTTAGCTTTGTTCAACAGCAATTTATTCAAACCTTTTAGGGTAGATTGAAAAGCAATAAGGGTATGCGCAAAAGGAACGCCTACATTTCTTAAAACGGTGCTATCCGTTAAATCTCGTTGTAATCTAGAAACTGGAAGCTTCGCCGATAAATGTTCAAAAATAGCATTGGCAAGGCCCAGATTCCCTTCAGAATTTTCAAAATCTATCGGATTTACTTTGTGGGGCATTGCAGAGGAACCAACTTCACCGGCCTTTATTTTTTGTTTAAAATAATCCATGGAAACATAGGTCCAGAAGTCGCGATCTAAATCTAAGACAATGGTATTGATTCTTTTCATATTATCAAATAGCGCCGCCACATGGTCATAATGCTCAATTTGAGTTGTAGGGAACGAGTGGTGAAGTCCCAGTTTTTCTTGTACAAAAGTACTTCCGAAATTTTTCCAATCAATAGCTGGGTAAGCCACTTTATGGGCATTAAAATTTCCGGTGGCACCACCAAATTTAGCGGCACTCGGTATATCGTTCAAAAGATTAAACTGTTCCTTTAAACGAGCTACATATACCGCAATTTCCTTTCCTAACCTTGTTGGCGACGCAGGCTGTCCGTGTGTTCTTGCTAACATAGGAATAGCAGCCCATTCTGCAGTTAATTCTTCTAGTTTTTCTAATAGTTGAAAATATTGAGGCACATAAACCTCGTTCATAGCCTCTTTTATAGAAAGCGGAATAGCCGTATTGTTGATGTCTTGGGAGGTTAGACCAAAATGAATAAACTCCTTGTAGGAAGACAATCCTAGTTTGTCGAATGCTTTTTTAATAAAATATTCTACCGCCTTAACATCATGATTTGTGGTTTTTTCAATCTCTTTAATATCTTCTGCGTCTGTTGTATCAAAGTTGACGTATATTTCACGTAATAGATTAAATTTGGTGCTGTCGAAATCAGCAAGTTGTGGCAACGGTATCTCACATAACGCAATAAAATATTCAATTTCAACTCTTACCCTGTATTTAATCAGCGCTGCTTCTGAGAAGTAGGGAGCTAGGCTAGCGGCCTTGCTTCTATAACGACCATCAATAGGAGAAATGGCATTTAATTCGTTGAGAGCTATCATGTAAGTTGCTTATTTTATTTGAACGGGGCAAAGATACCTATAACTCCTAGAGTTTAAAAATGAACTTCGCAGATACTTAAGTGCTTTTTATGATTTCATTTTGTCGAGAATTGTCCTTGCACGAGACTTGTAGCCAGCGCTTCCAGAAGTATAATTTTGTTCTAGAACTATTTTAAGCTCAGGCCTTATCCAATCAAACCGTTCACCTAAATAAAATAGCGAAGTCATGGCAAATGCTTTTGTAGCCACTTTGTGTTGGCCAATGAGCCAATCAAAACACACTTGGGTCATAATTTCTTGTTGGTTAATAGTGATGGCTTCTATGTAGGCGGATTCTTTTTTTACAAAGTAGCGCTCATTGACCATTTCTAAAACGTGGCTCATTGGGCGAAGGGTAGATTCCCAACGAATAGCTGGTAATCCCTCAACAAATAGGTTCATAGAAGGTAACAGGTAATCTAGTTTTTTGCGCATTAAATGGTCAAAAACCCAGCATCCATTGAAGTTTTTACGAAGTTTGTCTTGTTCAAAAACAATTTTTAAAACCACTGTTGTAAGTTCGGGATACAATTTTAAGTCATCTACCAATTGCATGATTTGATGCTTGTTTAATCTAGAACCCACTAGTTTTTTAGTAAGTGTTGCCGGGGTCATTTGTACTTCATTAGTTCATTAACCAACTCTGGAACACCTTTGGTCGCAGTTTCGGTTATGATAGTTAAGTTTTCAAAGTCGCCTTTGCGAACACTGGGTCGTGGGTCTATAAAATAAATCTGCGTGGTATCTTTTACATAATCAATTAAACTTGCCGCAGGGTATACCTGCATAGAAGTGCCAATGATGACTAAAATATCGGCTTGCGCCGTAATTTCAATCGCAGGTTCAAGCATAGGGACGGCTTCGCCAAACCAAACAATATCTGGGCGTAATTGATGACCGTTTTTATCTAAATCACCCAGTAGGAGGTCTTTTTTCCAGTCCAGCACATGGCTTTCATCAGTTATGCTGCGCACTTTAAAAAGTTCGCCATGAAGGTGCAGTACGTTACAGCTACCTGCCTGTTCATGAAGGTTGTCTACATTTTGGGTAATGATATCCACATGAAATTTTTCTTCGAGCTGTACTAAAGCCTTATGCCCCGCATTAGGGAAAACTTCGCATAATTGTCTACGCCGTTGGTTGTAGAATTCCAAAACCAATTCTGGGTTTCTCGCAAATCCTTGTGGCGAAGCCACCTCCATCACATCATGACCTTCCCAAAGTCCATTGGCATCACGAAAGGTTTTTAGACCACTTTCCGCACTTATTCCTGCGCCCGTTAAGACAACAATTTGTTCCACATTTTTAATTTATGTTAAAAATATAGATTTTATTATCTTGGTTTTATGATAGATGAAAATCTTTTGTCGTATTTGGAGGATTTTATCTCAGAAGAAAGGCGTGAACGTTTTATTTCTGTTTTAGAGCGTCGTACCAAATATATTACTGTGGCTATTGAAGATGTGTTTCAACTACATAATACCAGCGCTGTAATTAGGAGTTGTGAGGTTTTTGGCATACAAGATGCCCACGTTATAGAAAACAGGTTCGGAAAACGTTTAGACAAAAATATAGCCATGGGAGCGCAGCAGTGGGTAGATGTGCATCGCTATAAGAATACGGTAGATTGTATTAAAAAGCTGAAATCTGACGGTTACAAAATTGTTGCTACGACGCCTCATCATAACGCTGTTCTTTTAGATGATTTTAAGATAGATGATAAAGTAGCCCTGTTTTTCGGAACGGAAAGAGACGGCCTTAGCAAAGAGGTTATGGAAAACGCCGATCAATTTTTAAAAATACCCATGCAGGGTTTTACGGAAAGTCTTAATATTTCTGTTGCCGCAGCTATAATGCTACAAAACCTAGGCGATAAACTTAGAAAAACTAGTTTGCCATGGCGACTAAGAGAAGATGATAAGATGGAAAAACGCTTAGATTGGACCAAGAAATCCATTAAGAGTATATCGGAAATCCTGATAAGGTATTACCAGATAAAATAGAAATTTTACTATATTACCAAAACAACTAACTAATTGATAAACAAATGAGTATAGCAATTTATATTTTATTGGGTATTCTAGGGCTTCTTGTGTTTTTAGGGTTAATAGCACCGAAAACGTATCATGTTTTTAGAACAATAGAAATTGATAGTTCTAAAGCAAAGGTCTTTCCGTATTTGAAGTTTCTGGACAAACAAAGTGAGTGGTCGCCTTGGGCCAAGAAAGACCCAAACATGGCGCGAAAACTCACAGGAACAGATGGCGAAGTAGGTACTATTAGTTATTGGAACGGAAATAAGGAAGTAGGAGAAGGGGAGCAGGAAATCACTAAAATTATAGAAGGAGAAAGGGTAGAGGGGCAGCTGCGTTTTTTTAAACCGTGGAAATCGGAATCTGATTGTTACATGGACTTGGAGGAAACTGCTGCAGGTAAAAGTAAGGTTACTTGGGGTTTTTCGGGTAAGAATAAATTTCCTTTTAGTATTATGATGCTTTTTATGAGTATGGATAAAATGGTGGGTAAAGACTTTGAAGAAGGCTTACAAAGCTTAAAAAAGCAACTAGAAAATTAGTTTATGAAAGCAAATATGGTGGGCTGGTTTGAAATCCCTGTGAGGGATATGGGACGTGCAAAGAAATTTTACGAAAAGGTATTTGATATTTCTATTGCTATTCACGAGCTGGGTGATTTTATTATGGGTTGGTTTCCTATGTCTCCGGAAAAACCAGGTGCTACAGGTTCCTTGGTACAGCATAATAGGTATACCCCGAGCGAAACCCATGGTCCCTTAATTTATTTTACTTGCTCAGATGTATCTCAAGAACTTGCTAGGGTAGTGGAAGCGGGTGGAAAGGTATTACAAAAGAAAACGGAAATTGGGGGAGGCCATGGTTTTATGGGTTTAATGAAGGATTCTGAAGGGAATAGAATCGCACTACATTCTAACGAATAGTAGCTTTTTATACGTGTTGATTAAGACACATTACATTAGAATTCGCTTATACTTTTTATAAACAAATTTGTATTAGGTTTCAGGGTGCTAGGACTTCAAGAAGGGCAATATCCTTATCATTTTCCAGCACTACCTTGCCGTTTTTAACCATCACTTCAGTTTCGGAATAAGTATCATAAAGTTTAGTACCGTCTCCAAAAAAACCTTTCACCCAAAGCGACTTTTTCCCTTTAGGTAAATCTAAACCTATAACCACTTTATCTTTATAATCACCTTTCGTGTAGGTTCTGCTAAACACATAGGGTTTTTTGCCTAGTCTTTTATGCTTTCCAGCACCTACCGAGGGATGCGCATTTCTAAACTGCCCCAATTTTTGCCAGTGTGCTAGCGTCTGTTGTGTTTTTGGAATGCTGTCCAGTTCGTCCCAATTCATAAAGGAACGTAATGTGGCATCTCCCTGTGTGCTATCTATAACTAAATTCCTGGCCGTTTCATCGCCATAATATACCTGTGATGCACCTGGCGTAAGCAGTAAAACGTTGGCTGCGCGAATAGCATCCTTTCTTTCTTGGTCAAAAGGTTGCCCGTCATCGTGTGAGGTCAAATAATTTACAACACTCTTGTCTTTTAGCTTGGTGTGTAACAGTTTGTTGTATTTGGCGAAAATGGTTTCGTAGTCTTTAGCGGCGTCATATTTAAGCTCAAAATTGATCAGACTATGAAAACCGTTGCTGAAAAAATCTACCTTTTTATCACCAAAGTCAAATTTCCTACCTCCAGATATACCGTAATTATAGACTTCGCCCACCATATAAAAAGGATTGTCGTCCAGAATAGTATTCGGGTGTTTTCGTTTCCAAGTATCAAAAGCATAGGAAGCTTCCTTGTATAGTTCTCCCCACACATTTTCGTTAACATGTTTAACCGTGTCTACCCTAAACCCGTCTATACCGTATTCATGCACATAATCGGTTAACCATTTCATGATGTAGAAGCGTGGGGCTCTTGGGTAGCCCGTACGATCAAAGAATAACTGTAATTCATCTAGCTCAGCACTTAAGCGACCCTCATTTTTCCATTTGGCCAGAAGTGCATCGGGCAATTCTACTGCTTCATCCGAGAGTGTTTTTACATCCGGCAGGTTGTCCACCAAAGTGCAATTGGTAGTATTCTCATAAGTTGTAAATTCGCAAGTAGGGTCTGTTATAACCCATTCTTCAGGCCACACCGGGTCCTTGTCGGTAACAGGTCCTGTATGGTTAAGCACTACATCCATCAAAACGCGAATACCATTTTTATGGGCGGTTTCCACAAGTGCGCCTAAATCTTCTTTTGTACCAAAATTAGGATCTAAAGCGGTCCAATCCTTTGCCCAATAGCCGTGATAACCATAGGTGTTTCCAGTGTTTTCATCTGTATCGCCATGAATTTGTTCTATCACAGGGGTAAACCAAATGGCGTTGATGCCTAGTTTGGTAAAATAACCCTCATTTATTTTTTGTGTAATCCCTTGAATATCACCTCCCATAAACCCGCGTAGTTTGCCTGTAGGATTAGTTCTTTCAAAATTAATATCGTTTTCGGGATTTCCATTATTGAACCTATCGGTAAGTAGAAAGTAAATATTGGCGCCGTCCCAAACAAAAGGTATTGTTGGTTTCTTCATTGCAAGCGTGTCTGCCTTAACGGTCGATTTTTGTACAGCTTCTTTATTTTCCATTTGACATGAGGAAAGGAGCGCAAGAAAAGTCGTAGCAATAAGTAGGTATTTCATTTGCATTCTATTTTCCTTAAAACTATAAAATGCAGATGGAACAGAAAAATTTTATTTCTTACGATTTAGAACTTTGAACTCTTCATAACAGCTACTGATGGCATCTAAAATCTGTAGGTCATTAGCAGTAGTAATGAATGAATTAGAATAATTACAATTGTTCAGGATGTCCTGTATGTCCATTTTATCCAATTGTAGCAGTTCCATTAAGGTCTCGCGGTCAAATTTTGATGCTAATAAATCACGTATTCTATCATCTTCCTTTATTTGACGTAGTTTACGCATTTGATTCGGTTTTTTTCCAAAGAGATTCCGAAGCAAATCTGCCGGATTCAGTATTGCTCCCAGTACTTTAGTAACAGCACTTGGATTCTTATTACCACCCTCATAACCTACAGAAAGTCCAGAAATACTATATTGATAGGCATTATTAATGGGTAAATTCTTCACGTCTATTTCTAGGTAACCTGTGAGTTGGTAGGGACGAACGATAACTTCTTCTAGAGCATAAGCAAGTTCTGTCAAAGCAATTTTGGTATCCTTAAACTTGAACATGTCGTTGGTTATCCTAATTTTTTGGGATTTGTAACCTAGGAAGGAAAAATAAAGGGTATCATTTACTGCGGCAGTAATGGAAAACTCCCCTTTTTCGTTGGTAATAGTACCCAATACCTGATTCAAGTTCACCACATGAACGCTTTCCATGGGTTCATCTGTTTGCGCATTTACAACCAGAGCGTTTATGATATTGGTTTCGGGCTCATTTTGAGCATGTCCCCAAAAGCTGAATAAACAAAAAACAACCAGAATATATTTACCCATAAACCTTTGCTGTGAAAATTAAAAATACAAACAAAACAAAAAAATACGCCGAAGCGTATTTTTTAATATAGAATTAACTAAAAGAAATCACCTTTTCTTTTGTTGCTTCTTCTTTTCCCAGAGTTAGGACTAGAAGAATTTCGCCTTTCCCTTCCTTTGCTTCTAGATTTATCACCGCTTCTATTTCCGTCACGGTTTCCTCTGCCTTTGCCTTTATCCCTAAATCCGCCGCCTCCGCTTCTGCGTCTGCCACCTCCGCCACCTCCTGGGTTTTTGGAAACTTCTACGTTTACAAATCTACCGTCCACCTTAAATTCGGTAAAGGTGGATAAAATTTTATCGGTTACTTCTGCATCGGTATTGAAGAAAGAAAAACTGTCCTTTACATCTACTTTAAAAACATCTTCTCTACCAAGATTTACTGTATCTTTAATGAAGTCTTTAAGTGACATCCAATCATATCCGTCTTTTTCTCCAACATTTATAAAATAACGTACAGAGCCCGAGGTAGGTACAGTACCTCTGTTATTTCTGTCGCGGCCCCTTTCTCCAGAATCTGACGTGTTTAGGTCTTTCGACTTATTGTAGTAGTTATAAAAACGAGTAAATTCTACAGAAACAATTTTTTTGATAAGCTCCTCCCGATCAACATCTTTTAAGACATCGTTAATCGCAGGTAAGTAGCTTTCAACATCTTCGTTAATTTCGGTATCCTTAATTTTATTGGCTAAATGATAAAGTTGAATCTCACAAATCTCCATTCCCGTAGGAATTTTTTTAGCAATGAATTTTTGTTTTATTTTATTCTCAATAGCCTTTATTTTACGCATTTCGCTGCGCGTAACAATAACCATGGAAATACCGGATTTGCCTGCTCTTCCCGTTCTGCCACTACGGTGCGTATATGTTTCTATTTCGTCTGGTAATTGATAGTTGATTACATGTGTAATATCGTCCACATCAATACCTCTGGCCGCTACATCGGTAGCAACCAACATTTGTATTTGTTTTTTACGGAACGAGTTCATTACCAGATCGCGTTGATTTTGGCTCAAATCTCCGTGTAGAGCCCCAGCGTTATAACCATCTTCAATAAGTTTTTCCGCTACTCTTTGTGTATCTCTTTTGGTTCTACAAAAGACCACTGAAAAAATATCAGGATTGGTATCTGCTAATCTTTTTAGAGCAGGATACCTGTCCCTACCACCAACTACGTAGTATTCGTGTTGAACCGTTGAGGCACCCGAGTTTTTAGCCCCCACGGTAATTTCTTGTGGTGAATGCATAAATTTTTTGGCAATCATTGAAACCTCCTTTGGCATAGTAGCCGAAAAAAGCCAAGTGGATTTCTCGTCGGGTGTGTTAGAAAGAATATCCTTAATATCTTCAAAAAAGCCCATGTTCAGCATTTCATCTGCCTCGTCTAAAACACAATAATCTATTTTAGAAATATCGACCAATCTGCGATTGATCATATCTTTCATACGACCTGGAGTGGCTACTACTATTTGAGCTCCTCTTTTTATTTGTCTTGCCTGTTCTGTAATACTGGCTCCACCATAAATAGCGACTACATTAATATTTTTCTCGTATTTAGAATATAATTTAATTTCATTGGTAATCTGCAAACACAGTTCTCTAGTAGGGGATAGTATCAAACCTTGTGTTGTTCTGCTATTGGGGTCTATTTTTTGGATTAATGGAAAACCAAAGGCAGCGGTTTTACCGGTTCCTGTTTGTGCAAGTGCAACCAAATCGGTCTCACTTTCCAATAAAATTGGGATTGCTTTTTCCTGTACTTCGGAAGGTTTCTCAAAACCTAAATCCGAGACAGCGTCAATTAAGGACTTTTGCAGTCCTAGTGCTTCAAAATTTGTCATACTATTATAGTTCTTAATCGCAAATATGAATGTTGCATAGAGCGATTATCGAACATAACCTATTGACTCCGGGCAACACGTGCTATACCAGCGGCGTTTTATAAAGCGGCAAAGGTACTGCTAATTAGTGAGATGTTATAATTAGTATGAAAATTGGGGGTTAGGGAGCCGAACTGTAACCATATACAGACATGATAATTCCGATAATACCGCATACTATCATTAATACGATAAATCCTTTCTGCAATTTAGGGTTGTCGTAGATAATGATACATACGGCACCGAGAACAATACAGATTTGAAAGAAGAGCATGCCCAGGTCAAATTTTTTAGTAGCATCGTCATACTGTTCGGCAAGTTGTTCCCACTCCTTTACTCCTATAATAGCCCCTAGTTCACCGTCTAAGTCTTGCACCCAATTTTCTTTGGGTGTATTAGAAGAGCCTATTAAAATTTCGTTTTTTTCTTTTCCGTATTTAATAATTTGATTCTCAACTGATTGAATTTTAGTGTTTACGGACGCTATTTTTTCTTCCGGAATAATACCACTTGTAACTAATGTACTTAAATAATCTAATTCACTTTCTTTAAGACTTTCTTTGATACTTTTAGATTGGTACCAGCTAGAATAATTGACAACCCTGTTATGGGCAATCATCATTTCTTCTTCCAGCTCCCCGTTAACCATTTGCGAAATGGCCATTAATGCCGCAAAAAAGGCAATTAGGACTCCACCGATAGCTTCCGCTCTTTCTGAAGCTACGGAAACCTCAACGGTATCCATACTGTTTTTAGATTGTAGCATAATTTGTATTTAGGTAGTTAATGAGCTTCACTGTGGCTTTTCCTCGATGACTTATTTTATTCTTTATTTCTAATGGTAGTTCCGCAAAGGTTTTTTCATAACCATCTGGTTTAAAAATCGGGTCATAGCCAAAACCATCTTGGCCTTTTTTTTGCGTAAGTATTTCGCCGGTTACCGTTCCATCGAAGAAGAAGGTTTTACCTCCTAAGTTCAGTGCTATAACAGTTTTAAACCTAGCGGATCGGTCAGGTTTATTTTTTAAATTCTGAAGCAATTTATCCATATTGGCTTCTGCATTATTTTGTGGTCCTGCGTAGCGCGCAGAGAATACCCCTGGAGCATCGTTTAAGCTTTTGACTAAGAGGCCTGTATCATCTGCAAAGCAAGGTAGTCCATAATTTTTGGTCACATAATCGGCTTTTAATTTTGCATTACCTTTCAATGTGTTCTTAGTCTCAGGGATGGGTTCGTGACATTGAATATCCGTCAAAGACAGTAGTTGTATGTTGTCAGGAACTAAAGTTTGAATTTCCTTTAATTTGTTTTTATTGTGAGTGGCAAAAACCAGTTCCATACAGCGTAATTAATTCTTCGATTTTTAGATTTTGTCAAATTCAAAAATACTAATTTTATAAAATGGAGTTAAAACTACCCCCAGTTATCGTATTTTTCGTTTTTGGCCTGCTCATGTTCTTGTTGAACAAATTTTTGCCTTTTGGTTTTTTTGATTTCTTCGGACGCTTGCTAATGGTTAAAGTATTGGCAGGAATTGCCGTGGGTGTTTTAGCGATAGCCATATTTCAATTTTTTATAACAAAAACTACCGTTGATCCGGGGAATCCTGCAAAAGTAAGGCAATTGGTAACCAATGGTCTCTATAAATTTTCTAGAAACCCTATGTATTTGGCGATGTTATTAATGCTTCTGGCTTGGGGTTTAAAGTTGGGTAATGCTTTTAACGTTCTATTGGCTTCGGGATTTGTGTATTATATGAATCGATTTCAAATTATTCCAGAAGAGCAGATCCTAGGTAGGAAGTTTGGTAAGGAATACATGAAGTATGTTACAAAGACTAGGCGATGGTTTTAATACAGTTATGATTATTGAAAAAAGTAATATTGCTAAATATTAGCAAAAAAGCTTATTAATTAATATATTAGCGTTTTAGTTAATAATTATGATAGCAATTATTACAGGAGATATCATTAATTCAGAAAATTATCCATCTTCAGAATGGATTCCTATTTTGAAAAAATACCTTTCTCGTTTTGGTACTAGTCCAATGGTTTGGGAAATTTATCGTGGTGATGAATTTCAATTAAAGGTCAACAAGGAAAATGCTTTGTCCACCGCTATACAGATTAAAGCAATTTTAAAATCTATAAAAGGCTTAGATGTCCGTATGGGAATAGGGGTAGGTTTGGAAACCTTTATCGGTTCGGGTGTCAGTGAATCTAACGGCCCGGCATATCAACGTTCTGGTCGTAGATTTGATTCCCTTAAAGACAGCAAAGTAAACTTAAGTATTGCAACAGGAGATGAAAGTTATGATAAGACCGTAAACCTTATGTTAAAGCTCGGCTTGGATTTTATGGATAGTTGGAGTGCGGTCTCTGCGGAAATAGTAGCCATTGTTTTGGATAATTCAGAGGTATCCCAAAAGGAGTTGGCCCAAAATCTTGGAATTAAACAATCTGCCGTGAGTCAAAGACTTAAAAGGGCACGTATAGACTTGGTTTTAGAGCTATTAGCTTATTATGAAAACACATTTAAAACAGCCTAAGCTATGATCTTGTTCGTAAAATTACTCTTAGCACATTTAATTGGTGATTTTATGCTGCAGCCATTGAAATGGGTAATTCACAAAGAAGCGAATAAGGCAGGGTCTAAGTACCTATATCTTCATGTAATTATTCACTTTCTTTTATACATGTTGGTATTGTGGGATGCTTCACTTTGGTGGATGGCACTGATCATTGCCGGGAGTCATCTTATTATAGATATTTTAAAATTATATGTGACCCACTTTTTTAGGCATAAGAACATTCCTTTCTTTTTAGATCAGCTATTACATATTTTGGTTATCTATGCTTGCTGTTTTTATAAAGAACTGCCGGAACACACGATAAAACTTTTCCAAGACTTGGACTGGCCATTGATAGTAGCTATTGTATTCGTTACTTCTCCGTCGGCAATCATCATGGGTCGATTATTGGAGGGAATGTCCAATCAAATAGAAACGAACCATAAATCATTACCCAATGCAGGAAAATATATAGGCATCATAGAGCGCCTATTCGTACTGGTTTTTATAATTATAGGAAGATGGGAGGCCATAGGTTTGTTGATTACGGCAAAATCAGTGTTTCGGTTTAATGATTTAAAGGAAACCAATAACAGAAAGCTTACGGAGTACATCCTAATCGGGACACTGGTGAGTTTTGGTTTAGCAATTTTAACTGGCCTAATCTACACTATGTAAGTATGAAAAAACAGTATAGCTTTTGGTCTCTATTAGTATTCATTTCTGTTTTGATGTTTTCAAATGTTAGTGCACAAACCAACTATTTTACTTCTTTTGATGATGTAGATATAACGTATTCGGATGAAGGTTTTGGTAAGCCCATATTGCTTATCCATGGCTTTATTAATTCTAGAACTTCTTGGGATAAGACACAATTGAAAAGCGATCTTTTGAAAAAGGGTTACCGGGTCATTGTTCCTGATTTAAGAGGAAATGGCGATTCCGATAAACCACAAGCGGAAAAATCATACGCTAATGATGCCGAAGTAAAAGATTTAAAATTGCTGATGAGTCATCTTAACTCCAAAGAGTTTTATGCTATCGGCTATTCTCGAGGTAGTATTGTACTTGCAAAGTTATTGACAAAAGAACCCCGTATTAAGAAAGCTGTTCTAGGTGGTATGGGAATTAATTTTACAGACCCTAACTGGGATAGAAGAATTATGTTTATGGATGCGTTCAATGGAGTTGTAACAGAGGAAACGAAAGGAGCGGTAGCCTATGCCAAATCCATCGGAGCAGATTTGCGCTCTTTGCATTTGCAGCAAAAATACCAACCTGTAACTTCAATTGAAGAATTGAGAGCGGTAAAGACCAAGGTTTTGGTCATTGCTGGGGATGAAGATCTAGAAAATGGTAATCCAGAATTACTTCATAAAACTTTTAACAAAAGCAAATTCGTTGTTGTTCCTGGAAATCATAACGGCACCTATAAAACGGAGGCTTTTTCAAAAGCAATTCTGAGCTTTTTATAGAAAATATTATTTTGAATTTAGAGCGATGTAAATCGGTATTACACATCAGAAACCGTAAGAATCTACAAAATTCCTATCATTTTAATAGGTTTTGGTTATAGGGATAACTTTTGATAACATTCCTATACTTCGGGTTGAATAAATTTTTATTTTTACGGCTTGTTTTTATTCAAACTCAAAGAAGTAAGAAAGCACATTTAAAATGGTAGAAGCAGGAAGAAAATATGTTTTTGATTTCGATAGTACGTTAACTAGGGTAGAAGCCTTGGATGTGCTTGCGGAAATGACCCTACAGGGAAAATCTAACAAGGAAGAAGTCATCAACGAAATACAAAAGATCACCAACTTGGGAATAGATGGTGATATATCCTTTACGGAATCTTTAGAAAAGCGCATAAAGTTGCTGAATGCCAATAAATCCGACTTGAAGGGTTTGGTGGCAGAATTGCGTCAAAAGATATCTAAATCCATAGCTTCTAATAAAGAATTTTTTGAAAAATATGCAGATGATATTTATGTGATTTCGTGCGGATTCAAGGAGTTTATAGATCCCATTGTTAAGGAATATAATATTCCGTCAGATAGGGTATATGCCAATACTTTTAAATTTGATGAAGAAGGGAATATTGTTGGGTTTGACGAAGGTAATGTCCTTTCTCAACATAATGGTAAAATTGAGTGTCTTAAGCAGATGGATTTAGACGGTGAAGTGCAGGTTATAGGAGATGGTTATAGTGATTACGTTATGCGAGAAGCAGGAATAGCGGATAAATTTTTTGCTTACACTGAAAATGTTCATAGAGATAAAGCTGCGGACAATGCAGACCATGTAACCCCGAGTTTAGACGAGTTTTTATTTGTGAACGATTTGCCTAGAAACATATCTTACCCCAAGAATAGAATAAAAATTCTTTTGTTAGAGAATGTTCATACCGCTGCTTTTGAGAATCTTTCCGACGAAGGTTTTTCAGTAGAATTGGTTAAACATAGTTTGCCAGAAGAGGAACTTATAGAAAAAATAAAGGGCGTTCACGTTTTAGGTATTCGGTCAAAAACTCAAGTAACCCAAAAGGTTTTGGATGCTGCGGATAAATTATTGGTAGTAGGTGCATTTTGTATTGGTACTACACAAATAAACTTAGAGCATGCTAAGAATAGAGGGGTCGTGGTCTTCAACGCTCCATACAGTAATACTAGATCTGTAGTAGAACTCGCCATAGGGGAAATCATTATGTTAATGCGCAGTGTATTCGCTAGAAGCTCTGAAATCCATAACGGGCAATGGCAAAAGACCGCTGCCGGTTCTAGAGAAGTTCGTGGTAAAAATTTAGGGATAGTAGGCTACGGAAATATAGGTAAGCAATTATCGGTTTTGGCAGAGGCTATTGGTATGCGTGTTTATTATTATGATGTTGAGGACAGTTTAGCACTTGGTAACGCTAAAAAATGCAATACCCTAGAGGATTTGCTCAATATATCAGATGTGGTAACACTTCATATTGACGATAATCCTGCTAATAAAAACTTCATTGGTGAGCGAGAAATAAACCAAATGAAGAAAGGTGCCATGTTGGTAAATTTATCCCGAGGTTTTGTAGTGGATATCGATGCTTTGGTCGCTGCTCTAGAAAGTGGTCAAATAGGCGGAGCGGCTGTAGACGTATACCCAGAAGAACCTAGGAGCAATGGAGATTTCAAGACTAAACTTCAGGGCTTTTCAAATGTAATACTAACCCCTCATGTTGGTGGTAGTACAGAGGAAGCACAAAGGGATATTGCGGATTTCGTGCCAAATAAAATAATGGATTATATAAATTCTGGCAACACGGTAGATGCCGTTAATTTTCCTAATATTAGACTTCCTAAGCAAAATAAGGCACATCGTTTCTTGCATATACACAAGAATGTACCGGGAATCATGGCAAAAATCAATGAAGTACTGGCGAAATTCGAACTTAATATTTCCAGCCAGTATTTGTCTACCGATAGTGAAGTTGGTTATGTGATAACAGATTTGGATAAAGAGTACAACAAAGATGTTATTAAAGCTCTAAGAAAAGTAGAGAATACGATTAAGTTCAGAGTACTTTATTAGCATATTTCTCGGTAATAGCCATCAAATAGTGGTTGGTAAGTAGCTAAGTTCGTGACTTTCTAAATACAGCTACACTTTCTAGCCGTTGTGAAAAATAAGCTGTTTCGAAGTTGGGTTTGAATTTGGTTTTTTAACTCGTTTTTTCCTACTGATGGTGATATGGTTCGTTTTTTAAAATAGTAAACCCCCTGTATAGCTGTTCAACGATGAACAAACGTACCATTTGATGGGAAAAGGTCATTTTAGACAAACTTATTTTCCCCGATGCGGCCTTGTAAACGGAATCACTGAAACCATAAGGTCCTCCAATAGCAAAGACTAACTGTTTTAAACCGGAATTCATTTTTTTTTGTAAATACTGCGAAAATTCTAAAGAGTTAAATTGCTTGCCACCTTCATCTAAAAGAACAAGGGTATCCGTATTGGTCAGTTGTTTAAGGATTAATTCTCCTTCCTTTGCTTTCTGTTGTTGTTGGGAAAGGTTTTTGGTTTTTTTTAAATCAGGAATTACTTCTAGCTTAAAATTAATATAATGCCCTAAACGTTTTTCATAGATAGCAATAAGCTGTTGGAGTTGTGTGCTATCTGTTTTGCCTATGGCCAAGAGTTTTATAGTCATACACCAAAAGTAAATCAATTTCCCAAAATGGATTCGTATTTTAGCAGGTGACAATACGATTTTATGATTTCAGAAGAACAGTTTAATAGAGAGATTAAGGGTATAATTTCAAATGCAATAAGGGAAGATGTTGGTGACGGTGACCATAGTTCTTTAGCATGTATTCCTAAAAGCGCTACCGGTAGAGCAAAATTATTGGTAAAAGATGAAGGGATTATCGCAGGGATTGCTTTTGCCAAAGAAGTTTTCTCTTATGTAGATGAAGGTTTAGAAGTAGAAACCTTAATCAATGATGGTAGTAAAGTCACTCATGGAGATATTGCGTTCTATGTAAAGGGAAGTTCACAAAGTATTTTAAAGTCGGAAAGATTGGTGCTGAATGCAATGCAACGGATGAGTGCCATTGCTACCAAAACTAATTTCTTTGTCAACTTATTGGAAGGGACGGATACCAAAATACTAGATACCAGAAAAACTACTCCGGGCATACGAGCTTTAGAAAAATGGGCAGTGAAGATTGGGGGAGGAGAGAACCATAGATTCGCCCTTTATGATATGATTATGTTGAAGGACAATCACATCGATTTTGCTGGTGGTATAACAAAGGCCATAGAAAAGACACAGCATTATTTAAGAGATACGGGCAGGGATTTAAAGATAATTGTTGAAGCCAGAAACCTTCAAGAGATAAAAGAAATTTTAAAATCTGATGGTGTTTACCGTATACTTATCGACAACTTCAACTATGAAGATACACGCGAAGCAGTTAGGTTGATAGGAGGTAAATGCCTTACGGAATCCTCAGGAGGTATTAATGAAGAAACTATTCGTAATTATGCGGAGTGTGGTGTAGACTATATTTCTTCAGGGGCGTTGACACATTCGGTTTATAATATGGACTTAAGCCTTAAAGCAGTATAAATGTCTGTAGAGATTGAGGAAAAGCTTGATAAAATTCCTATAGTAAATTGGGTTGTTCGACTGTTAAAGACCGTAAAGCTTCCTGGTTTTGAGGGTTTGTCCATTTACGATCTCGCGGAGATGTATATCCTAGGAATTCTTGAGGGTACTTTATCTACCAGAGCTAGTGCCATTGCCTTTAGTTTATTCATGGCACTTTTTCCACTATTAATTTTCATGGTAACCTTGGTGCCTTTCCTAGTATCCTACGTAAGCCTTGAGAATAGTAATTTTGATGCCGAATTTCTGTCTTTTTTAGAGTCGTTCTTGCCATCCGCTACAGGAGAATATTTTGGAGAAATTTTTCAACAGATTAAAGATCAAAAAAGAGGAGGTTTACTATCGTCTTCTTTTATTATTTCTATCTTTTTAGTAGCAAATGGTGTAAACGCCATTTTTGGTGGGTTTGAAACCTCATACCATATCGAACTAACCCGTAATTTTTTTAGACAGTACCTGTTTGCCCTTATGGTAGGGCTTATTCTGGCTATTCTCATTATCGTTGGCTTCGTAGCTTTTATCTATTTTGAATTCTATGTATTGGGCTATTTGACAGAATTTGCTGCGAGACAAGGAGGCTATGTACTAGGGGAAGATGACATCATGGGCGTACAAATAGGGAAGGTATTGTTTTTTGTGGTCCTATCTTATTTTACAACTGCCATTTTGTACTATTTTGGAACTAGAGAAGGTAAGCAAGCTCGTTTTTTTTCAATAGGGGCCTTAATGACCACCATTCTATTTTTGGTAACTTCCTACCTGTTTGGAATATATGTAGAAAAATTTGCAAGATATAACGAACTATATGGTGCTTTGGGAGGTTTGTTGATTTTAATGGTTTACATCTGGTTAAATTCTAATATATTGCTACTTGGATTTGAGTTGAACGCCTCCTTGAATTCGCTAAGAAAAATTGCTAAAAAAGAAGAATGATGAATTTCGTTAAAGTTTTAATGATACTTTCTTTTGCTTGCTTCACTGTTACAGTTACAGGGCAGTCCGTCTTCGGAAAGTGGAAAACCATTGATGACCGCACAGGTAAACCAAAGGGAATTATCAATATATATGAGAAAAATGGCTTAATGTATGGCTTTGTAGAAGATATTTTGGAAAAAGGAAAAGAAAACGCTAAATGCATTAAGTGCGATGGAGAATTAAAGGATAAACCTGTCGTTGGTATGGAGATAATTACTGCTGCAAAAGAGAATGATGATGGTGAATGGAAGGGCAAGCGTTTATTTGATCCTGAACAGGCCATGACATTTCGTTGTAAAATCTGGCTGAACCCCGATAATCCTAATGAACTGAAGGTTAGGGGTTATCTTGCTTTTATTTATCGTACGCAAACTTGGTTACGTGTGGAGGGATAATACTTATGGCACATTTTATAGATGTAATTTTACCTATTCCGCTAGAAAAAACGTTTACGTATACCATATCTGAGGAAGAAGTATCCTTTGTAGAGATGGGTATGCGAGTTTCGGTCCCATTTGGTAAATCAAAAATATATACAGGAATTGTTGCAGCCGTGCATCAAACGGCCCCAGAAATATACGAGGCAAAGGAAATACATCAAATTCTAGATGATTACCCTATAGTTTCTCCTTTACAATTACAGCATTGGAAATGGATTGCTAGTTACTATATGTGTACGCTAGGAGAAGTTTTAAGAAGCGCACTTCCCAGTGCTTTTCTTTTGGAAAGTGAAACCTTGGTACTGCTGAACAAAGATGCTGAGGTAGATGAAAATACTTTAATGGATAATGAGTTTTTGGTGTATGAGGCTTTACAGCATCAATCTGTTCTAAAAGTACATGAGGTTTCTGCTATTACGGAACGCAAGAACGTAATGCCTATTTTACAACGTTTATTGGAAAAAAAAATCGTTCTTTTAAAGGAAGAAATTTATGAGCAATACAAGCCAAAACTGGTCAAATATATTCGACTTGGGCCAGCGTACAGAACCGATGAATCTTTAGAACTTTTACTAGAGTCCTTAAAACGGGCTCCAAAACAAAGTCAAGCGGTTTTAGCACTTTTTCAGCTTCAGGCTACCTCCAAGAAGCCAATAGCAAGTGTGGATTTGGAAAAGTCTAGTAATACTTCGGCGGCAGTGTTAAAGGCACTGGTAGATAAGGAAATACTTGAAACTTATTTTATAAGAAGGGACCGCGTAAATTTTGATGGTTCCAGCGATGATAGTAACGCTAAGGATTTAAACGAATATCAACTAGAAGCTCTAAATTCTATAAGAAAATCCTTCGATAATGAAAGGGTTGCCCTTCTTCACGGTGTAACCTCGTCCGGTAAAACCGAAGTATATGTAAAGTTGATAGCCGATTTGATGAAAGCCGATAAGCAAATCCTTTACTTACTTCCGGAAATTGCATTGACCACCCAACTCATTTCCCGATTACAAGAATATTTTGGTGAAAAAATAGCCATTTATCACTCAAAATATAATGTTCATGAAAGGATAGAGGTGTGGAACAATGTTTTGCATCAAAAGCCTAAGGCGCAACTGGTCATAGGAGCTAGATCGGCTTTATTTCTTCCTTTTAAAGCACTAGGACTCATTATAATTGATGAGGAGCATGAAAGTTCGTTCAAACAATTTGACCCTGCGCCACGATATCATGCCAGGGATGCAGCTATAGTTCTAGGTAATTTACATAAATCTAGAATTCTATTGGGCTCTGCGACTCCGAGTGTTGAAAGTTTTTACAACGTACAGCAAGGAAAGTACGGTTACGCTCAAATAAGTAGAAGGTTTGGGAATGTACTCATGCCAGATATGGAGTTAGTGGATATTAAAGAAGCACAACGAAAGAGGAGGCTAAAAGGACACTTTTCGGAACGGTTGCTACAAGAAATGTCAGAAGCATTGGAAATGGGGGAGCAAATCATACTTTTTCAAAACAGAAGAGGTTATGCACCCGTATTGGAATGCTTAACCTGTGGACATACTCCACAATGCCCTAATTGCGATGTTAGCCTTACGTATCATCAATACAAAAAGCAATTACGCTGTCATTATTGTAGTCACGCCACGGCAATTCCGGAGAGTTGTCTTGCCTGTGGAGGTTCGGATTTAGACACAAAAGGATTTGGAACGGAGCAAATTGAGGAAGAAGTGAGAAAACTATTTCCCGATGCTAAGGTTGGTCGTATGGATTTAGATACTACACGCGGCAAATATGCTTACGAGAAAATTATAACCGCCTTTGAACAACAAGAAATGGAGATTTTAATCGGAACCCAAATGATCACAAAGGGTTTGGATTTTCGGAATGTAAGCCTTGTTGGGGTAATGAATGCGGATGCCCTTCTTAACTTTCCTGACTATCGCGCGCATGAACGAACGTTTCAATTACTTACTCAAGTATCCGGTAGGGCAGGGCGGACCAAAAAAAGAGGGAAAGTAATTATCCAGACCTATAATCCTTACCATCAAATTTTGAAGCAGGTATCCACTGGTGATTATGATGGTATGTTTCAAGAACAATTGTATGAAAGAGAGCAGTATAAATACCCACCGACCAATAGAATTATAAAAATCACCTTAAAACATAAAAATTACAATGTTTTAAACGAAGCTGCAGAATGGTTTAGTAGCGCGTTAAAGAACGTGTTGAGGGCTACGGTCTTGGGGCCAGAATATCCGCCTGTATCTCGTATACGAAATCAGTATCTAAAAAACATATTGATAAAAATAGATAAGAACGAGTCGCTCGGAACTTCCAAGAGAAATATAAGAAGAATAGAAAAGTCTTTTAAAGCAATTTCATCATACCGCAGTGTACGTGTTATTTACAATGTAGACCATATATAAAAAAACCGCCTGAAAAGGCGGTTTTTTTAAAGTAAAATTATATCATAAATATCTTTATACGTTGCTAAGCGCTTCTGCTAATTCAGTTTTCTTATTTCTACTTAAAGGAATAGATCTACCGCTAACTTCTACGTTTTTACTATTAAATTTCTCAACTTTTTCTAAATTCACAATATAGGATTTGTGAATTCTTAAAAATTTCTCCTCTGGTAATTGTTTTTCAAAGGATTTCATTGTTGATAAAATTACGATATTCGCCTCATCTGTAACTAGTTTAATATAGTCACCAAGAGCTTCAATCCACTTAATATCGTTTAAAATAACCTTTCTTTTCTTAAGATTACTCTTCACGAAAATATGTTCTTCGTCTTCCGTTACCCTGTTCAATTGCTCGTACTTGGCAACAGCTCTTTTAACGGACGCATCAAAACGTGCCATAGTAATCGGTTTATGTAAATAATCCGTTACATCGTAATCAAAAGCTTTAAGGGCGTAATCAGGTTTTCCGGTAATCAAAATTACCTGAGGACTGTTATCTAGGGACTCCAGTAGGTCAAATCCTGTGATAATGGGCATCTCAACATCAAGAAAGATAAGATCTATCTCATTGTTTTTGATACCGTTTTTTGCCTCGATTGCATTGCTGTATTCAGCTACCATCGCTAAGTTGGGATGGTTGTTAACCAATTTTGCAACGGCCATCCTTTGCATGGATGAATCGTCGACGATAATACTTCTTAATTTCATAAGGGCTGATTTGTGGGGTTAAATCATCGACAAATTACCGAAAAACAACGCTGAACTGCAACAAAAGATGTAAACAATGCATTGTTAATTGTGTAATCGGCGATAACCATGGGTTTTAAGATTTGGTTTATTAATTTTAATATTGCTTCTTCCTATAACGAAGAATTTTCCCTTTTCTTATATTTATTTTAAAATAATACCTATTTTTGCACTCCTTAAAACAAAATATAATTATGAACCATTACGAAACTGTTTTCATTTTGAATCCCGTGCTTTCTGATGATCAGATTGCGGAAACAGTTAAGAAATTTGAAGATTTCTTAATTAAGAATGGAGCCAAAATGGTCGCCAAAGAGAATTGGGGACTGAAAAAATTGGCCTATCCTATCCAAAACAAAAAAAGTGGTTTTTACCACTTGTTCGAATTTACTAACTCTGGTGAGGTGGTTACGCCTTACGAGCAGGAGTTTAGAAGAGATGAACGTGTTATGCGATTTTTGACCGTTAAACTGGACAAGCACGCCGTAGCATGGGCAGAAAAAAGGAGAACAAGAAACAAAACAACTAAAGCTTAAGTATTATGTCTACATTACAACAACAAGCGAAAGGTAAAAAGGATGGGGAGATTAGGTATCTAACTCCATTGAACATTGAAACCAATACAAAAAAGAAATACTGTCGTTTTAAAAAATCAGGCATCAAGTATGTTGATTATAAAGATGCAGATTTCTTAATGAAGTTGGTAAACGAACAAGGTAAATTGTTACCTAGAAGACTTACAGGAACTTCCTTGAAGTATCAAAGAAAAGTAGCCCAGGCTGTAAAAAGAGCAC
Source organism: Maribacter sp. R77961 (assembly GCF_044594925.1). Taxonomy (GTDB): domain Bacteria; phylum Bacteroidota; class Bacteroidia; order Flavobacteriales; family Flavobacteriaceae; genus Maribacter. The sequence continues at coordinate 876,735 of NZ_CP138991.1, forward strand.
GTCATTTGGCTTTAATGCCTTACGTTGGTGATTTATTAAAATAAAAGAAAAGGAATCATGGAGCTTATATTAAAGGAAGACGTAGAAAATTTAGGTTTTAAAGACGATTTGGTAACGGTAAAAAACGGATATGGTAGAAATTACCTTATTCCTCAAGGATTGGCTGCAATGGCCACCGTTTCCGCTAAAAAGGTCTTGGCCGAGAATTTAAAGCAAAGAGCGCACAAAGAGAAAAAAGTTGTAGACGCCGCTAATAAAACTGCTGATGCATTAAAAGCATTAGAATTGAAGATTTCCGCTAAAACAGGAGCTGGGGACAAATTGTTCGGGTCTGTTACTACAATAGATTTAGCTGCTGCTTTAGACAAGGAAGGTCATGCAATAGATAAAAAGTTCATCAGTATTCAAGGTGGTTCTGTTAAAAGAACTGGCCCTTATAATGCACAGATTAGACTACATAGAGAGGTCGTGTTAGATTTTCCATTTGAAGTAGTTGCAGAAAAAAAGTAATTCTTACTAATTTGAATACATAAGCCTTTCAGTTTTCTGAAGGGCTTATTTGTTTATTCGATAGTCGAGATTTTAATGCTCCGACCTATGGGTCGAAAATAAACTTGATTTTTATTTCAATGCCTCTCGGGCTTGCCCCGAGATAGTTTTACTACTATGAAGTATATTAGACTTACAAAAGAACAATTAGAAGAGTTGAACCAAGAGTTCATCAACTTTTTGGCTACCCAGTCGATAACTGGAGAAGAATGGGCAAAAATTAAAAAGGAGACCCCTAAGGTTGCGGAGGATGAACTAGATGTTTTTAGCGACTTAATATGGGAGGGTGTTCTGACCAAGGTGAATTACCTAGAGAATATATCCGCACAGCAAATGCATCTCTTTCATTTGGCGGAGAAAGAAATGAAACTAATTGCGGTCAAAGTAATGAATCCAGAAATTGATTTGACCACTAAAGTGGGCTTTGAGTGGTTCAAGAAAAATTGGCAGTCCGATTTTGTGGATTATATGACTGCTGCCAAGGCCTATACGGAAGATAAGAACTCAGATAAATTTCAACTCATACGCCAAGGCGCGGTAATCACAAAGGGCGATTTATACCAGTGGTTTGAATCAATGATGGAAGTTTCCTAGCGTAGAACTATATTTGCAACAGAATTTTATTTCATGGCACAAAAACCAGCTATACCCAAAGGAACTAGAGATTTTACTCCTATAGAAGTCAGCAAACGCGACTATATTTTTGACATTGTCAAAAAACATTTTCAAACATTTGGGTACCAACCTATAGAAACCCCATCATTTGAAAATTCTGATACCTTATTGGGTAAGTATGGTGAAGAAGGAGACCGACTGATTTTTAAAATATTAAATTCAGGTGATTTTATAAGCAAGGTGGATGATGTAACCTATAGTTCTAAAAAATCTAGCTCGTTAGTACCAAAAATAACCGAAAAAGCTCTGCGTTATGATTTGACAGTACCTTTCGCACGTTATGTGGTAATGCATCAAAATGAATTGAACTTCCCTTTTAAAAGGTATCAAATACAACCCGTATGGAGGGCGGATAGACCACAAAAGGGAAGGTTTAGGGAATTTTTTCAGTGTGATGCTGATGTAGTAGGTTCTGATTCCTTGTTACAGGAAGTGGAGCTCGTTCAATTGTACGATACCGTTTTTACCGATTTAAATTTAAATGGGGTAACCATTAAAATGAACAATCGTAAAATTTTATCGGGCATTGCCGAAGTAATAGGTGCAAAACAGCAACTGATAGATTTCACGGTAGCTCTTGACAAATTAGATAAAATTGGAGAAGAAGGAGTAAAGAAGGAAATGTTGAGTAAAGGCATTTCTGAGGGAGCTATTGAAAAGGCGACTCCTTTATTTTCTTTACAAGGAAGTAATGCCGAACAATTGGAAAGTTTATCGGAATTACTTAAAGACTCTGAAGAAGGTAGTAAAGGCGTTGAAGAATTACGATTTATATTTGAAGCTATTGCCGAGTTAGGGCTGCAATCTGCCCAACTCACCATAGATGTTACTCTGGCCAGAGGACTTAATTATTATACCGGCGCTATTTTTGAAGTCGCAGCACCGGAAGGCGTTGCTATGGGCTCCATAGGCGGCGGTGGACGTTATGATGACCTTACAGGTATCTTTGGATTAAAAGATGTAAGTGGTGTTGGAATATCATTTGGCTTGGACCGTATATATCTGGTTCTAGAAGAATTGCACCTTTTTCCAGAAGCAATTGACCAATCTCTGGATCTACTCTGTTTAAATTTTGGAGAAAAAGAAAGCTTGGCTGCGCTTAAGCTCACTACAGTTTTAAGAAAAGCAGGTTTAAAAGCGGACCTATATCCGACGAATGCTAAAATTCAAAAACAATTTAAGTACGCCAATAATCGTAAGGTTCCCTATGTAATACTGTTAGGTGAGCAAGAGCTGAACAATCAGTCTTTTGTGGTTAAGCACATGGTAAGCGGAGAACAGAAAACCTATACCTTAAAAGAGGTTCAAAGTTTTATCGATAGTCTATAGTTTTGTTCTAATAGATTTGACTATTTCATGAAAATAGGAGGTTTTGTGAGGAACATATTTTTTCAGTCTTATATTATTTTCAGTTTCTTCTTGAAATTTATCAATGAAAATAAGATCTAAAGCCGCTACTTCGCTATCCTGTTTTTTTAGTTGCTTTAAAGGTGACTGAAGTTCACAAATAAAAGTATGGTGAAATTCGGAGTCAATAAGGTCCTCATGATGTTCATGGACAGATTTAAAAACACCAATTTTTTCTAATTCTTTCTCCTTAATATCTAAACCAATTTCTTCTGCTATTTCCCTAATCGCTGCAAGCTTAATTTCTTCACCAGCACCAATATGTCCTGCAACTGAAACATCCCAAAGCAATGGGTGTATAACCTTATTTTTTCCTCGCTTTTGTATAAGAATCTCTCCGTCTTTTGTGTAAAGCCAAATATGTACGGTAGCATGAAAAAGTCCCATGCGATGCGCATAGGACTTTAATTCAATTTCACCTGTGTTATTCCCTTGGGAATCTAAAATGGTTATTAATTCATCCATAACTTACTAAAATTCTGTCTCTAAAAAAGGATTTAGGAGCTAACTATTAGTCAAAATAACTAAACGTTTCTCCCTCTTTAATGTTTAACAGTGTTTCATAAATCAGGCGGATTACATTTTCCACATCATCTTTATGTACGGTTTCAACGGTGGTATGCATATATCTTAAGGGTAAAGAAATCAAAGCAGAAGCTACGCCACCATTACTGTATGCAAATGCATCCGTATCTGTCCCTGTAGACCTTGAAGCCGCCATACGTTGAAAAGGAATTTTATTCTTTTCCGCGGTATCTATTATGCGTTCCCTGAGTTTGTTTTGTACTGCTGGAGCATAAGAAATTACAGGCCCTGCACCAATTTCGGTATGCCCTTGTACTTTTTTATCAATCAATGGGGTCGTGGTATCATGACACACATCCGTAACAATGGCGATATTCGGTTTAATAGTTTGTGTAATCATTTCCGCACCTCTGAGACCAATTTCTTCCTGCACCGAATTGGTAATATAAAGCCCAAAAGGAAGTTTTTTCTTGTTTTCATGAAGCAAACGTGCCACTTCGGCAATCATAAAACCTCCGGCACGGTTATCTATAGCTCTACAGACGAATTTATCTTTATTCAATACATGAAACTCATCTGGGTAGGTAATAACGCACCCTACATGAACTCCCATTTTTTCTACTTCTTCCTTGTCTTTTGCACCTATGTCAATAAAAATATTGTCTAATTTGGGTGGTTCTTCTTTACCACTCTTTCTTGTATGTATGGCTGGCCATCCAAAAACACCTTTTACAATTCCGTTCTTGGTGTGGATATTTACCCATTTAGAGGGCGCTATTTGATGGTCACTACCACCATTACGGATAACATAGAGCAATCCGTTATCGGTAATGTAATTTACATACCAGGATATTTCATCAGAATGCCCTTCGATGACCACTTTAAATTCTGCATCAGGGTTTATCACTCCAACTGCAGAACCGTACGTATCGGTAATAAAAGTATCCACGTAAGGTTTTAGATAATTCATCCATAATTTTTGCCCCTCCCACTCATATCCCGTAGGGGAAGCATTGTTCAAGTATTTTTCAAAAAATTCCAGGGACTTTTTTGTAATAATATCTTTTTTGGCCATATATTATTTGTTTACTCGATAATCGAGATTAAAATGTCTCAAGGATTACCTTGGAACAATAAGTTGTTTTCCTTTCTAATACCTATTGGATATTCAACAAAGGAATCTATAATACAAACTTAGCAATATTCGATTGTTTTTGATACTATGCTTTCTGAATTATCATTAATTTTGGCAAGGCTTTTGCTTTAAACGGATTATGAAAAGAGGTTTTTGTTTATTATTTCTCAATATACTGCTTTTGAACATTGCTATTGGGCAAGTCGAGGAACAACCTCTAGATTCAATTTCTGAAAAATTGATTATTATAGAAGGGGATTCTATTGTTCAAAGTTCAATAGCCTTGGAGGAAGCTTATGTTTTTGGCAGGCTTAAGTTTAGCTCATACGATGAGAAGTTACGGTATTACATTCTGCGCAGAAAAACACAGAAAGTGTATCCTTATGCCAAACTGGCCGCAGAACGTTTGGTGGAATTGAACGATAGTCTCAAGTACATCAAAAGAAAGGGTAAACGTAAAAAATACACCAAAAAAGTTCAAAAATATATTGAAGAGGAATTCTCTGAGGAACTAAAAAAATTGACGAGAACGGAAGGTCAAATCCTAGTAAAACTTATCTATCGGCAAACTGGTACAACGGCATTTGATTTGGTGAAGGAGCTTAGAAGCGGGTGGAGAGCATTTTGGTATAATACCACAGCTAAACTTTTTAAGATCAGTATAAAAGAGGAGTTTCATCCAGATAAAATTGAGGAGGACTACCTTATTGAGGATATATTGCAACGTGCTTTTGCTGCCGGTAAATTAGAGCGACAGGAGTCTGTTCTGGATTATAATTATGCAGATCTCTTCAATAAATGGAAGAATCCTAATAAAGCAAGGAATTGAGCATGCCTCACTTTTTTCCGAACATAGAATTCATAATCGTTTTTATACCCTTAAAACCCATTCCAATCGCAGCAATTGCTAGCAATATCCCTATTATCAATACAGGCCAGTAAAAAGGATGATTTTCATTCTTAAAAGCTTGCCAGATGACAATGGGAGCTAAGAACATAAGCATTACCGTGTAGCCTAACTGTTTGACACCTTTTACTAAAATATCCTTGTTGGTTCTCATTCTATTATAATACGATATAAATCTACTTGGGGAATAACGAAGATTTAAGAAAAAAGTTATTCTATAGTAATGGTTCTGGAGAATTGTTGTACCACCGCAAAGTAGCCCAATACAAAATTTTCTGGTTGTCCTACATTGTCAAAAACCTCTTCATTATCAATGTTACTGGCATTGATAATATTGCCCCGAACGGTTGCAGATGGCGTTTGGAAAGGTCCCTGGTCACCACCAGATTGTATAATAAGTTGATTCATGTAGTTGTAAAACCCTTCATCAGCACCTAGAATATTAATAGCTACCTCATCACCTGCATTTAATTCATTGTCGTAAAAATAAGAGAATTCAAATGTTTGCCCTTGATAAAACTCATCTTCGGTAACCAAGTATTCATTAAAATCAAAGTCGAAAATATAAAAGTCATCACGTTCCGCATCATCATCAAAGGAGACAATGATTTCCGTTTCATCTCCACCAAAGAGCGTTTCTGTCCCTTGGGTTAAGTTGGCTATAGGTACCGTTGGTACATATTCTGTGCGTGCTACATAAATATCATCTTCATAATTTATACTCAAAAGAAGTCTACCTTCGGTCAGAAGGCTATTATCAACAGTTTTTTCATAAATACCGCTTCCAGGCTCTTCCTCTATCAATACCATAATATTTCCTGCCATATCGGTAGAGGCATCTAAGTTGGTAACTGTAATCTGTTCTAAATTAGCGACGGGAGTAGGCTCAAAAAAAGAACTCGTAAGTCTTACTTTTACTTGAATATTGGTGACCGTAGAGCTATCTTGAATACGAATCAAGGCGTCTACGCTAAGTCTTGGAGGCTCTGATGGTGTCTCTATTTCAATGACATCTTCACAGGCTAAAAAGCTGAAAGTAGCTACGAGAATATATACCAGTCTTTTCATCTGTTAAAATTTAAAATTATAGGTTACTGCAGGCACCACTCCGAATATTGACGTTCTAATTGCTTCGTTAACTCCTGTATCCTGATTTCTTCTAAAGTTAATGGATGCAGCATTTCTTCTGTTGTAAAGATTGTAAATGCTAAAAATCCATTCGCCTTGGACTTTTCTGTTGGCATTTTTCTTTGGAGTTAAAGTGGCCGATAAATCGATACGATGATAATCTGGCAGGCGCTCCTCGTTCCGAAGACCAAAATAGGGTATGGTAAGTCCTTGGAATTCAAATTGTCCAACAGGATAATTGGTCGGTTGTCCGGTTTGATATACGAAGTTGGTGTTAAAACTCCATTTTTTGTTGAGTTCATAACTCGCAAAAAGGGAGATATCATGTGTTTTGTCGTATGGGGTATTGTACCATTGCCCCAAGTTTATACCACTTTCTAGATTACTCCTACCATTATCTTCAACCGAAGCCCTTCCTGGTGTCCTTTGTTCCGATTTTGATAGGGTATAGGCCAGCCATCCTTGAAATCTACCCTCATTTTTACGAAGTAAAAATTCTAAGCCATATGCCCTGGCTTCCCCATTAAGGATAACCTGTTCTATAGCATCGTTTGCTATAAGATTTGCCCCATCAATATAATCTATCCTATTTTGTATGTCTTTATAAAAAACTTCCGATTCTACCGAATATTCCCCATCATTGATATTTCTAAAATAACCAAGAGCGTATTGGTCCAAAAGCTGGGGTTTTACAAAAGGGCCACTGGGGGTCCAAACATCGAGAGGAGTAGGGGAGCTGGTGTTAGAAAGTAAATGCAGGTACTGAGCCAAACGGGTATAACTCGCTTTTACCGAACTTTTAGAGTTAAAGGTATATGCTAGAGAGGCCCTTGGTTCAAAATTACTAAAGGTGGCAAGGCTACCGCCTCTACCAGGGTTAATTACTTCTATTGGCTCCGCCTCTTGATAAATGAGTAGAAATGGGTCAAATAACACCGGATTGTCATTTTCATAAATATTGAGTTCATCTTGCCCTAGTCGTACAAAATTACTGAAACGTAAGCCATATCCTAGGCTAAGATTTTCCGTTACCCGATGTTCCACATCGATATAGGCTGCAAATTCATTTGCGTATTTTTGAGTAAGCTGTTCCTCCAATATACCTGATTCCGAATTACTGGGCTCAATTTTGCCCGGATTAAATTGATAATAGATATTATTAAGGCCGTAATTAATCTGTAGTTTATCGTTCAGGTAATGCTTAAGGTCATATTTTACATTAAAGTTTCGAATCCCGGAATTCCAATTAAATCCTACAAAATCTAATTTAAGGCCATAGTAGTAATCCGAGTAGATTAAAGATAGATTGGAAAATAATTTATCAGAAAATAAATGATTCCATCTAAAATTAGCTACTGTATTCCCATAGGTATTTACAAAACTATCGTTTATACCAAAAACATCTCGACCAAAATAACCGGAGAGAAAAATATTGTTATTTGCATTCAACTTGTAATTTAATTTGGTGTTCAAATCAAAGAAGTAGGCGGTATTATCAACATCGAAGAGCGGTAAAAATAAGTGCGCATAGGACGCTCTTCCACCGATTAAGAAAGCAGCCTTATCTTTTTTTATAGGACCCTCGACCAAAAGTCTACTGGCCACGGCACCAATACCACCGTTTACCTTAAGTTCTTTGCTATTACCTTCTTTCTGAAAAATATCTAAAACCGAGGAAACTCTACCTCCGTATCTTGCTGGAATCCCACCTTTATACAGTTTAATATCTTTAATGGCATCGGGGTTAAAGACAGAAAAGAACCCAAAAAGATGAGAAGAATTGAAAATTATGGCTTCATCCAAAAGAATTAGGTTTTGGTCAACCGCCCCACCACGTACGTTAAAACCAGAGGCCCCTTCACCTGCGTTGGTTACACCAGGTAATAAGAGAATGGATTTGATGACGTCCGCTTCTCCCAAGATTACAGGTATTTTTTTTATGGTGCTCACGGATAAGGTGTTTACACTCATCTGGGGCTTTCTAATATCCATTTTTTCCACATTCTCGGTAACAATAACTTCTTCTAGCTGTTCAGCCTCTTCAGTGAGTTTAAAATCGATTTTGGCATCTTTATCTAGAGAAATGTTCTGCACAATTTCCTTAAAACCTAAATAACTGACCAAAACTTGATATTCACCTTCTGGAAGTGTTATGGAGTAAAAGCCATATTCATTGGTCGTAACGCCTGTACGTAACTCTGGAAAGGCAATGGTTACGCCTATAAGGGTTTCGTTACTGTTCTCTTCTGTAATTGTACCACTGAGGGTATGTTTTTGTTGGGCCGTTATGGTAAATAAGGAAAAAAAAGATAGTCCGAAGAGAAGACTTTTAAGGTAATTCATTCAAAGTTTTTTTAAAAATAAACAGAAATGTGAGACGTTTGAAAACCTTAACAGTTTTTCAATAAAAAAGGTCCACTTGTTTAGCGGACCTTTTTTTGAGTTCGGTATATTTTAACTTATATCATATCTAAAATCTCGTTAAAAGTAGCGCTAGGGCGCATGGCTTTTGAGACAGATAAAGCATTTGGGATATAATAACCGCCAATATCTTGGTTACTTCCTTGAGCATCTATCAACTCGTCCAATACCTGCTGTTCCTTTTCTTTAAAGGCTTTATCAATTTTTCCAAAAATAGTCTTTAGCTCCATATCCTTATGCTGTTCAGCAAGTGCTTCGGCCCAGTACATAGCTAAATAAAAGTGACTGCCTCTGGTGTCTAGCTCTTTTACTTTTCTAGAAGGCGATTTATCGTTCAGAAGAAATTTTTCTGTCGCCGTGTCCAAGGCGTCGCCCAGAATCTTCGCTTTTGTGTTGTTATTCTTTTCACCATAAAAATCCAACGAAACACCTAGGGCTAAGAATTCACCCAAAGAGTCCCAACGTAAGTGGCCTTCTTCGATGAATTGTTCCACGTGTTTTGGGGCTGAGCCACCTGCACCGGTTTCAAATAATCCCCCGCCGTTCATTAACGGCACTATGGACAACATTTTGGCGCTGGTGCCAACTTCTAAAATCGGGAATAAATCCGTTAGATAATCCCTAAGAACATTACCGGACACCGATATAGTATCCTTACCTTCTTTTATCCTTTTCAAGGTATATCTCGTAGCCTCGATGGGAGACATGACTTTTAGGTCTAGACCTGTAGTGTCATGGTCTTTTAGGTACAGATTCACTTTTTTGATCAACTCAGCGTCGTGTGCCCGCGCTTCATCCAACCAAAAAATAGCAGGATCGTTCGTGGCTCTAGCCCTGCCTACTGCAAGTTTTACCCAATCTTGGATTGGCGCATCCTTAACTTGGCACATACGCCATATATCGCCAGATTCTACAGTATGTTGTAGCAATACTTCTCCCGTTGCTAAATCCTCAACGGTAACAGCACCATTATCCTTTATCTCAAAAGTTTTGTCATGTGAGCCATACTCTTCAGCTTTTTGAGCCATTAGACCAACATTGGGGACCGTTCCCATGGTAGTGGGGTCAAAGGCACCGTTAGCTTTACAAAATTCTATAGTGGCATCGTAGATACCGGCATAGCTACTATCTGGAATAACCGCTTTTGTATCTTGGGATTTACCCTCGGCATTCCACATTTTTCCGGAGTTACGTATCATAGCCGGCATAGAAGCATCAATGATAACATCACTGGGAACATGTAAGTTGGTTATTCCTTTGTCAGAATTGACCATGGCTAGTGCCGGACCTTCACTCAGAATATCGGCTATATCTTCTTCGATTTCTTCACGTTGGTTGGCAGGTAACCCTTCCAATTTGGTGTAAAGGTTTTCAAGTCCGTCATTAGGGTTAACCCCCAGTGCATTGAAAGTCGCAGCATGTTTCTCAAAAAGAGGTGCCAAAAAGGTTTCCAGTACATGACCAAAAATAATAGGGTCGGAAACTTTCATCATTGTTGCTTTCATGTGAACCGAGAAAAGTACACCTTTTTCTCTGGCGTCCTTAACCTGTTCTTTTAAGAATGCCAACAACGCCTTTTTACTCATTACTGTGGCGTCTATGATTTCCTTTTCCTGTAGCTCAACTTTATCTTTCAAAAGCGTTGATTCGCCATTAGATTTGTGTAGTACAATCTTAACGTTGGCGGCCTTACTTAGTGTTAGCGATTTTTCGTTGGATTTAAAATCGCCTTGCGACATGGTGGCCACATGTGTTCTGGAATCGGAGCTCCATGCGCCCATGGTGTGTGGATTCTGTTTTGCGTAATTTTTTACGGCCCTTGGTGCGCGGCGATCAGAATTCCCCTCACGTAGTACAGGGTTAACGGCACTACCCTTAATTTTGTCGTATTTAGATTTTATTTCCTCTTCGGATGCGTTCTGCGGATCATCTGGATAGTTGGGCAGGTTATAACCCTTTTGTTGTAACTCTGCTATGGCCTCTTTGAGCTGCGGTATGGAGGCACTTATATTGGGTAGTTTTATAATATTCGCTTCGGGAAGCTTTGCCATTTTACCAAGTTCATCTAAATCATTGGTTACACGTTGGTCAGCGGTTAAGCTATCCGGGAATATGGCACAAATTCTTCCTGCTAGCGAGATATCTTTCGTTTCTATCTCTATTCCAGAAGTTTTAGTAAAAGCTTTAACGATAGGAAGAAAAGAAGCTGTTGCCAAAGCTGGTGCTTCATCGGTTTTGGTATAAAAAATTTTGGACATTCGTGTTAATTTTATTTCAAGCGGAGCAAAGATACAATATTATCTATCCTATCTACAGTTGGGTGGTATTGAATATTAAGTGATTTTGTTAGATTCCTTAAATGACAAAAGCCATATCATTGTACAAGTACATTGATATGGCTTTTTAGAAATAGTTTACAGCCTTTTGTCCTAATATCTAAATTAGAATGGCAACCATTGATTGCCTCTGCATCACTAATTCAACGTTATGAAATGTTTCTGTTCTTCAGTATTGTACCAAGTAACAGCTACAATTTCTTCTCATTGTCTTAATGTAGGTGAAAATTTAGCTTACACCAAAATTTCTATACATCCATAATACACTTCAAAGGCGACAGCTTTTGAGGTATTAATCACTGCAAAGATATAGACTCCCGATGGAAGATAATATGCTAACAGTTGAACATTGATATAAAGAACGTAAACTCTATAATGGACTTTGGTAGCATCCTTAGCGATGTTTTCCTTAGTTCATACCTAAAGGTACTAAAAATCAGCTAAGAAATCATATTTTCTAAAAAATTAATAATCAACACTTTATGAACCGTAGTTGTTCACAATTGTTTATAAAAAAAGCACCAACTATAAGTTGATGCTTTTATCGAATATGATATGGTTCTTAAGACCTTACTTCTTTAATTCTAGCCTTCTTACCGGTTAATCCTCTGAAATAGTAAATACGCGATCTACGTACTTTACCTTTTTTGTTAACCTCTATTTTCTGTAAAGCAGGTAAGTTAACGGGGAATATACGTTCAACACCTACAGTTCCTGACATTTTGCGTATCGTAAAGGTTTCCGTTGCTCCAGACCCTCTTCGTTGTATTACTACACCTTTAAAGAACTGCGTACGTGTTTTCTCGCCTTCTTTTATTTCGTAGTAAACGGTTAATGTGTCTCCTGCGGAAAATTTCGGGAATTCATTTTTAGTTACGAATTCGTCCTGAACATATTTAATTAATGATTCCATTGTCTTTTTAATTGGAATTGAATCAAAGCAACTTTCACGATTTTCGTCAGAGGTTGATTTAACAGAGTGCAAAAATAGTTCTAAAATTAGAAACTACAAGTATTTTAATAAGATTTTTAATAGTCTGGCGATTGTAAATTAATCCAATAGGTCTGGTCTTAATGCTTCGGTTCTGGCATGTGCTTGCTCTTCTCGCCATTGTTCTATTTTTCCGAAATTGCCGCTCAATAGCACATCTGGAACTTTCATGCCCTTATATTCAGAAGGTCTTGTGTAGACTGGCGGTGCTAAAAGCCCGTCTTGAAAGCTATCTGTTAAGGCAGAAGTTTCATCGTTAAGTACGCCTGGTAGTAATCTTATAATGGTATCACAAAGCACGGCAGCACCCAACTCGCCTCCCGAGAGCACATAGTCTCCAATAGATATTTCTCTGGTTATGAACTTATCGCGCACACGCTGGTCTACTCCCTTGTAATGACCACATAGGATGATAATATTTTTTAAGAGCGATAAACTATTGGAGATTTTTTGATTTAAACGCTTACCATCGGGAGTCATGTAAATAATCTCGTCGTAGTCTCTTTGCTCGGTAAGCTTGGTAATACATTTATCAATAGGTTCTATCATGAGCACCATACCGGCACCCCCTCCAAATTGATAATCGTCTACTTGGTTGTAACTTTTATCGGTGTAATCCCTAATATTATGAAAATACACCTCAACCAAATTCTTGTCAATTGCTCTTTTTAAAATAGAGGCGTCAAACGGACTTTTTAATAATTCAGGTAAAACCGTTATGATATCAATTCGCATATTTATATGAGGTATTTAGTATTAGGCTCTCCAAAAATAATGAAAACATTCAGAATCTTTTTTCCATCCCAACTTCTCGTAAAGCCCTTGTGCAGGATTATCAATCGCAGTCTCCAGGGCCAATCCTTTTTGACTATTTTCACGACAGTACGTTTTTGCCGTTTCTAAAAGTTGGGACCCTATATTATTTTTACGGTGTTCTTTTAAAACAAATAAATCGTTAAGAATGAGGGATGATTTTAAGGATACCGAAGAGAAAGTTTGATAGAGCTGCGTAAAACCTACCGGAATTTCGTTTTCAAAGGCGATAAAAATGACCGACTCTTTTTTGGTGATTCTTTCCGTAAGAAACGCTGAAGCCGCTTCATAATTTGATTGCTGCTTGTAAAAAACCCGATACGAGTCAAACAGCGGTACAATAGCTTCCAAGTCCGTAATTTTTGCTTGTTTTATGGTAATCATACTATAAAAAAAGCTCCTTTAAAGGGAGCTTCGTTTTTATTTAGTTTTTTTCTGTTTGTTTAGTTCGTCCTGTAACTGCCTACTGATTTTCTGTTCTCGTTCTAGGGCCCTTCTTCGGTGATCTTCATATTCCAATTCCAGTTCAGAAAGATTCTGTTTGGCCTCTTGAGTTAGGATATTGCTATTTCTAAATTTATAAACGAATAATCCTAAAAGTAAAAATAGTCCTGCAATTATAGTCCAAAGAATGAAGTTGTAAGTCCCTTTCGATACTTGAATTCCTAAAAAGGACATACTATCTTTTTCCTCGGTAACAGCGCTTAAATTAGTAGTGGTTTCTTCTAATTTCTTATTTAAGGAAGTAATGGTTGTTTCATGACCGGATATGGTCGATTTCAATTCTGCTGTTTTCTTGTTCATTACAGCAATGGAGTCCAGTACATTTTTACGAATTTTATAGAGATTAGATTCTCTAACTACTTCGTACCTCACGCCATCCGCTCTGTAATTACCAGAACGTTTTGAGATATAATCAAACTGTTTGCTTATTGGCCCTTGGTCTAATGATAGTTTTTGCTCTTCGGTTGCGTCTTGCCCATAATTGAAGTTAACGGTAAGTAGGACCGTTAAAACATATAATAATCTCGAGATTTTCATTTGCTTAAAAATTGCCGTTAAATAATGATTTAGAGGGGACTAAAGTAATTGAATAAAATCAATTAAGGAAAAAAAATGGGGAAACCTTGTCTACCTCATTAAACGTACGTTTCAACTATGGGAAACGGACGTCTTGAATACCAAATTTTAATAGTACGTATACCGCCTTACTTTAGAAATATACTTAGCCAATCTAATCACTTGATGGGAATAACCATACTCGTTATCGTACCATATGTACAGAATAAGATTCTTTCCGTTATCCGAGACTAGCGTAGCTTTACTATCATATATAGAAGGGGCAGAAGTCCCAACAATATCAGAGGATACCAACTCCTTGCTTAATGAATATTTTATCTGCTCTACCAAATCACCTTCCAAGGCATACTTCTTTAGAATAGTGTTAATGCCGCTTAATGAAGTTTTGTTTTTAAGGTCTAAGTTTAAAATGGCCAAAGAACCGTTAGGCACAGGTACTCTAATGGCATTAGAGCTTAATTTACCCTTCAACGCGGGTAAGGCTTTAGCCACTGCCTGCCCTGCACCAGTTTCTGTAATTACCATATTTAGACCAGCAGCCCGTCCACGTCTGTATTTACCATGCATATTATCTACCAAATTCTGGTCGTTGGTATAGGCGTGAATCGTTTCTAAATGTCCTTTTCTAATTCCTAGTGAATCTTCAACAACTTTTAGTATTGGCGTAATGGCATTGGTAGTGCAGGAAGCAGCGGAGTATATCTGAGTCGTATCCGGGTCATGTTCCAAATGATTTACGCCATGGACAATATTAGGGATTTCCTTACCAGGTGCCGTAAGCAAGACTTTAGACGCACCTTTTGCCTTTAAATGTCTGGATAAAGCTTTTTTATCCCTAAAAGCTCCTGTATTATCTATGATTAGCGCATCGGATATACCGTATTGCGTATAATCTACATCTTCGGGTTGGTTGGCATTTATGATGTGAACCGTAGTTCCATTAATAATGAGGGCGTTATTTTTACCATCGATACTTACCGTACCCATAAAATTACCATGAACAGAATCTGTTCTTAAAAGACTTGCTCTTTTCTCAAGTACAGCTTCATCCATAGTGCCTCTAACCACAATGGCACGAAGTCTCATTTGGTTACCCTTACCAGTTTTAGACATTAATTCCCTCGCTAAAAGACGACCTATTCTGCCAAAACCATAAAGCACTACGTCCTTTGGTTTAATTCCGTCGTAATCGGCTGCTGACCTCAATTTTTCGACTACAAAGGCCTTTACATTGTTGAAATTATTGTCATCAGAATGATATTCATAAGTTAATTTTCCAATATCAAGTTTAGAAGGCGGAAGCTTTAAATCGTTGATAGCTCTTAAAAGTTCTACAGAATCAAATATTGAAATAGGTTTTTGAACAAATTCACCGGCATATTCATGAAGGTGTATGATATCGCTAACATTCCGGTCAATAACCTGATTCTTAAAGAGAACTATTTCAATGGACTTGTCATACCAAAGGTCACTTATTATTTTAATGAACTCAGTGGTGGCTTTTCTTCTATCGGCCTGGAAGGCTAATTCTTTTTCGTAAGATATTTTACGTGACATAACGCGTTATAGGTTGTTATAAATTTATGCAAAACTACATTTTTCAAACGTTTTCGTAACAAAAATTCATAAAAAAAGGCATCCGTTTTAAACAGATGCCTTAAACCAAACTAGTTTTTACTTATTGAAATATGAGTCGTTCTCTTTCTCCATCTTCGTTCAGCATCGTTATTACAGTTTTTCCATATCTAGAGATACCTCCGAAAGCATTTTTAGCATCCGTAATATTTTCAATATCTTGGTCATCTACTTTAATGATGACTTTCCCGTCAAGACCGTAGCCTCTATACCTTTCTGGAACACCGGTAATTTTAACGCCGATTTTAGTTTTGAACTGTTTTTTATCCTTATCGGAAAGATTTTTCACCTCCATCCCCATTTCTGGTACAATAATCGTTTGGCGTTCTTTAAGCGTCACTGCCACTATGATTTCCTCGTCATCTCTATCGATGACCATCTCTACGGTATCGCCAGGTCTTTTGGTGCTCAAGTATCCCGTTAAATCCGGATATTTTCTAATTTTTATCTGGTCTATCATTTTCACCACATCACCCTCTTGTAGTTCGGCTTCTTCCGCGCCCGAATCTTCAACAATCCCTGAAATATAAACCCCTTCAATTTCATTTAAGCCTTTTTCTATAGCATAAGGTGTATTTACTGGGGCAACATTTATTCCCAAAACACCCTTCTGTACATTACCATATTCTAGAATATCATCGATCACCTTCTTGGCAATATTACTGGGAACTGCAAAGGAGTACCCAACGTACGAACCCGTTCTTGAGGAGATAGCTGTATTTATTCCTATTAAATCTCCGTTAGTATTCACCAATGCGCCTCCAGAATTACCAGGATTTACCGCAGCATCAGTTTGGATAAAGGACTGATTAGACCTGGTGTCCAAACTTCTTGCTTTGGCACTAACTATTCCTGCCGTCACCGTAGAGGTGAGGTTAAAAGGGTTACCGACCGCTAAGACCCACTCTCCAATCTTAGTATTGTCAGAATCTCCGAAAGCCAGATATGGTAGCTTTTCATTAGTCTCAATCTTTATTAAAGCAATATCAGAATTTGGGTCACTACCCACTAATTGTGCATCATAGGTTTTGTTATTATTCAAAGTAACCTGCAGTTGACTTGCATTAGCAATTACATGATTATTGGTAACAATATGACCGTCTTGTGAAATTATAACTCCTGAACCTGTACCTACTTGCGGAGCGGACTTACTTCCGCCAGAACCATAAAAGAATTCAAAGATATTATTGGGACTTTTTCCTATGGTTACATTTTTAACATGCACAACGGCATTAACTGTATTTTCTGCAGCCAGGGTAAAATCAACTTCATTAATACCTGCACCTTTTGCAGAAGTAGGGGTAAAACTAGTGTTTACCACAGAGGTATTTTCATCTGCTGAGATAATAGCATAATTATTCTTTTCGAAGAGGAATTTGTAGGCTCCTAAAGTTATGGCCCCTGCAAACACCGCTACTATTAATAGACTTCCTATTCTTTTCATATTCTTTAGATTTTAACTTATTCATCGTAAAATTAATTGAAATTATGTTTTTTCATTACGATTTAACGACTTTTTAACTGCTAAAAAACCCTTAATAAAGTCCTATCTTTGTTTCTTTAATCGAGTCATGAAAACAACATTTTTTAAATATCAAGGGACTGGTAACGACTTCGTTATGATAGATAACAGACAGGCGTTTTTTCCAAAGGATAATAATGAGCTTGTAGCTCAGCTCTGTGATAGAAGATTCGGGATAGGAGCGGATGGTTTAATTTTATTAGAGGACGATGAGTCTTCAGATTTTAGAATGGTGTATTTTAATGCAGATGGTAAAGAAGGCTCCATGTGTGGGAACGGAGGTAGATGTATCGTCGCTTTTGCCAAATACTTGGGAGTAATAGATGATCGCACCAAATTTATGGCTGTTGATGGGCTACACGAAGCTACTGTCAATGAAGACGTAATTAGTTTGAAAATGCAGAATGTAACGGAGATTAAATCAAAAACAAATTCCTTGTTCGTGGATACCGGTTCGCCACACCATGTTCAATTGGTAGCAGGTCTTAAAGATTTCGACGTTGTAAAAGAAGGGGCAAAACTTAGATACGGTCTATACGGTGAGTCAGGTTCAAATATCAATTTTGTGCAACAAGATGCTGCAGCGTCCTTTTCCATTAGAACATATGAAAGAGGAGTGGAAGATGAAACACTATCATGCGGCACAGGAGTAACCGCCGTAGCGTTGGGAATGCATAGTTTAGACAAAACGAAATCCAATACCGTTAATATTAATGCTTTAGGAGGAAAACTGGAGGTGTTCTTTGACTTTAAAGAAGGGGTTTACAGTAACATCTATCTTAAAGGTGCAGCGAAACAGGTGTATAAAGGAGAAATATCTTGGTAAGCTTAAAAGGAGAACATATTTATTTACGGGCTCTTGAACAAGAGGATCTTAATTTTTTATACCGTTTAGAGAACAGCACTGCGGTATGGGAAATAAGCGGCACGGTTACGCCTTACTCCAAGAATGTTCTTGAACATTACTTGGAGAATGCACATAGGGATATTTATGATGTAAAACAGCTTCGATTGGTAATTTGTAATACCAATGATAAAAGCGTAGGACTTATAGATTTATTCAATTTTGACCCTCAAAACAAAAGAGCAGGTGTAGGAATTATTATTTTAGAGGAGGAAGACAGAAGTAAAGGTGTTGGTTTTGAGTCTTTACAAATCCTTTGTTCTTATGCCTTTAAAACACTCGGTTTACGACAGCTTTATGCCAATATTCTTGAGGCGAACACCTCAAGTATTCATTTATTTAAAAAACTGGGTTTTGAACAGGTAGGCGTAAAAAAGGATTGGATTTTTTCTGAAGGTGAATATAAAAATGAAGTCTTATTTCAAAAGATCGAACACTAATGTATATTAAACGTATTTTACTCGCGATTGCAATAATTGGGCTGTTGGCTGGAGGAGCCTTTGCTTACATGGTCTACAGTGTTTTCTTTACACCAAATACCGCCTTTAATAATAAGGAAGCCTTTGTGTATATAACAACCGACGCTAATTTTAATGAAGTTAAGAACAATCTTGAACCGCTATTGTTAGATTTGGATTCCTTTGAATCGGCCGCGGAAAGAAAGGGATATGCTCAAAATATAAGAGGAGGGAAGTATCGCATCGTTAAAGGAATGACCAACAATGATATTATTAATACGTTAAGGGTAAACAACATTCCCGTAAAGGTTGCCTTTAATAATCAGGAACGCGTTCAAGATCTAGCAGGTAGGATTTCTACACAGATAGAAGCGGATAGCGCATCTTTACTTCGTGTATTTACTGACAATGAGTTTCTAGAAGCCAATGGTTTCGATAAGGCCAATCAAATTTCTCTGTACATCCCTAACAGTTATGAATTCTTCTGGAATACAACTGCAGAAGGATTTAGAAAACGTATGCTTAAGGAGTACGAAAAATTTTGGAACGAGGATCGTATGGCAAAGGCAGAAGCCTTAGGTTTAACTCCTAATGAGGTGATTACCTTAGCATCTATCGTGCACAAAGAAAGTGCAAAAGTAGACGAGCGGCCACGGGTAGCAGGAGTTTATCTAAATAGACTCAAAGCTGGTATGCTCCTACAAGCGGACCCCACCCTTATTTATGGGATAAAAAAGAAAGCCAACGACTTTAGTCTCGTTATCAAAAGAGTGCTTTATAAGGATTTTGAACTTGAATCGCCCTACAATACCTATAAGTATGGCGGATTACCTCCAGGACCTATCACAATGCCCGATATTAGCGCTATAGATGGCGTTCTTAATGCCGAAAAGCACAAGTATTATTATTTTGTAGCGAATGTTGAAAATTTTGGCTACCATATGTTTGCGGAGAATTTAGCGCAGCACAACCGAAATAAAGCGCAGTACATCCGGTGGATTAATAGTAAGAATATTAATCGGTAGTAAATAATCCGAATTTTAAGACATGTTAACTAAATCTGTATTAATTTAACAAAGACTTCTTAAACTCTCATTTTCTCCTCCATAACTTTGCACTGTGAAATTTAAGTACGCAATTTTAATGCTATAAGGCTTAAGAAAAGCAAGTTATGAGAAAATGGATATATTATGCATTTCCGATTATCGTTACTTTTATTCTTTCTAGTTATGGCTTTACCCTTTACAATGTAGAGGTGCCCGAAGCATTGAGAGTAAACGAATCCATCTTAGTAACAAACCCCCAACAAAATAGTATTGCCAGCGAACAAGATATAAATCCTCCTTTTTTAGGGAGTCGATTTACAGGTTTTAAGGAGGCCTTGGCTTTTAAGGAATCTCAAGGAAATTATTTTGTAGTTAACACCTATGGTTATTTGGGTAAATATCAATTTGGAATAAATACACTAGAGTTGGTAGGGGTATATAGTGGTAAAGAATTTTTAAGTGACCCTCAACTGCAAGAAAAAGTTTTTGATATCAATCTTTCTAGAAACAAATGGATTCTAAGGAGAGATATAAAAAGGTTTCAAGGTAAATTTATTGATGGAATAAAGATTACGGAATCCGGTATTTTGGCAGCGGCACACCTAGCAGGACCTGGTAATGTGCAGCGCTACCTACGCTCCTTTGGAAAAGCAGATGTAACCGATGGTTATGGTTCTTCTATAGCCAACTATATCAGTAAGTTTTCGGGATACGATACCTCTGTAGTCATGGCGATAAGGAATCCAAGGATATAAAAAGTTAATGTAGATATGAAAATGGGGAACCCTGGCAATGAGTTGTCAGGGTTTTTTTATGCTTGTATTATGAAAATTGTAGGTCTTTTGTGTAAATCGATGTGCTCATTTTTCCATTGAGAAACAGCCTTTGTAGCAATATACTCTGTAGTCAGGGTGATATCGCAGGCTACGCATACCTTAGTGTTAGGAAGTAAGGTTTTTTGTAACTCCTCTAAAAGTTTGTTGTTGCGATATGGCGTTTCAATAAAGAGTTGAGACTGCCCCTCGTCCCTAGATTTTTTTTCCAATCGTTTTATTTCTTTTTTTCTGTCTAGACTATCTATGGGTAAGTATCCGTTAAAGGCAAAATTCTGACCGTTAAAACCACTTGCCATAAGCGCAAGCAGTATAGAAGAAGGTCCTACAAGAGGCACTACCTTTATGTGCTTTTCATGTGCTATTTGAACTACTGCCGCACCTGGGTCCGCTACTCCTGGGCAACCTGCTTCTGAAAGAATGCCCATATCGTACCCTTCTAAACATGGGTCTAAAAAACTGGGTATTTCAGAGGTCTCCGTAAATTTATTAAGCGCAAATAATTTAAGGGATGGCTGGGGTTTTCTAGGACTTACCTTTTTTATGAAATGACGTGCTGTTTTTTCGTTTTCAACAATGTAATGTTCAATTTCTTCAATGGCTCTTTTGATGGAGATGGGCAGCACTTCCAGCGGGGGGATATCTCCTAAGGTAGAAGGAATTAAATAAAGCTTTCCGAGTTTATCAGCCATAGTTCTTAAAGTTTTACAGCAATGCTGGTACAAGCGGCATCAATTAGATGATATATCAATTCAAAACCATCATTTGCTCCGTAATAGGGGTCGGGTACCTCAGTTTCAACACTGTCCGATTCCTCCAAGAGTAATTTTACTTTTGCTATGTCGTCCGCGGTTTTAGCCAAACGAACTATATTGTTATAGTTGCTTTTGTCCATAGCATAAATCGTATCAAAGCTATCAAAATCACTCGCCATAAACTGCCTACATCTTTGCTTGCTGATGTCTATTCCATATTTTTTGGCAATAGCTATGGACCTAAAGTCTGGAGGATTTCCTATATGGTAGCCTCCTGTACCTGCAGAATCAACAAAAACGGTATCAGGATTCACCTTGTTTTTAAGAACACCTTCCGCTAACGGCGACCTACAAATATTTCCTAGGCATACCATTAGAATACGATTTTCCATCTAAGACTTAGGAGAATTTCTTGGTAAGGTCATCAATATACTTACGAAACTGTTTGTCGGTTTCTGCAAGGTTATCAACCGTTTTACAAGCATGTAAAACCGTAGCATGATCTCTTTTACCTATTTGGGAACCAATACTGGCAAGAGAAGCTTTGGTAAATTTTTTAGCAAAGAACATTGCAAGCTGTCTTGCCTGCACAATATGCCTTTTTCTTGTTTTGGATTGTAGGGTGGCCACATCCATTTCAAAGTAATCGGATACAACTTTTTGAATGTAATCGATGGAAACCTCGCGCTTCGTGTTTTTAACAAACTTTTCTACCACTTGCTGCGCCAGTTCTAAAGTAACCTCGCGTTTGTTTAAGGTAGATTGTGCTATCAAAGAAATAATGGCACCTTCCAATTCCCTGATATTAGTTTTTATATGCTTTGCAACATATTCTATTATATCCTCGGGCATTTCAACACCATCTCGGTATAATTTATTCTTCAGAATAGAAATACGGGTTTCATAATCTGGGCTTTGCAATTCGGCGGATAATCCCCATTTGAAACGGGAAAGCAAGCGCTGTTCAATATCTTGCATGTCAACCGGAGCCTTGTCAGATGTAAGTACTACCTGCTTACCATTTTGATGAAGATGATTGAAGATGTGAAAGAAAACATCCTGAGTTCCGGATTTCCCTGAAAGGAACTGAACATCATCAATAATCAATACATCGATAAGCTGGTAGAAATGGATAAAATCATTTCTCGTATTCTTCTTAACAGACTCAATATATTGTTGTGTAAATTTCTCCGCAGAGATGTAGAGCACCGTACGTTCTGGATATTTATCCTTTATCTCAACCCCGATAGCATGGGCCAAATGGGTTTTACCTAAACCAACACCACCAAAAACTAATAAAGGATTAAAAGAAGTCCCGCCAGGCTTATTTGCTACCGCCATACCGGCAGAACGGGCAAGTCTATTGGAATCACCTTCTAAGAAATTATCAAAATTATAGTTAGGGTTTAACTGTGATTCTATTTTAATATTTCGGATACCTGGAATGACAAAAGGATTCCTGAGCTCAGGATTTTTAGATTTAATGGGAACGTCCATTTCTTGTGGACTCATGTTTCCACGGTTAGAACTAGGAATTTTCTCCGTAAAAGGTTCCTTGTTGCCATAGGTGTTTTCCATACGTATGATATAAACCAGTTTGGCCGTTTCTCCCAGTTCTTTCGTAAGGGCAACTTTCAAGAGTTTCACATAGTGCTCCTCCAGCCACTCGTAAAAGAATTTACTAGGTACTTGAATGCTTAAGGCATTCTCTGTTAATTTGATAGGCTTAATAGGTTCAAACCAAGTTTTGAATGCCTGCGGTTGGATATTATCTTTGATAAACTCCAAACAGTTTTCCCAAACGGAATTAGCAGTAACACTCATAGTTATAAACGTTCTCGATTATTGGTTAGTTAATCTTACAATAAAACATCAATTTAACATAATATTGACGCTTTTCTAAGGTAGGCAAATATGTGAACAAAAAATCTAAAAAAAAAATCAAATACTATTGAATTTGAGCTTTTTTTTTACCATGTTCGCTGACCTTTAGGGGGAGCTTCTAAATATATACTTTTTACTTTGAAAAAATGAAAGATAATACAATTTCTTTTCGTGTCAGATATGGTGAAACTGACCAAATGGGCGTGGTTTATCATGGTAATTATGCGCAATACTTAGAGATGGGCAGGGTAGAGTGGCTCCGTAAACTGGGGATTTCCTATAAGGAAATGGAAGATAACGGAATTATACTTCCCGTTATTAATCTCAATATCAAGTATTTAAAGTCAGCTTATTATGATGACCTCATTTTTGTAAGGACCGAGCTCAAAGAAAAGCCTTCTGTGCGGATTGAGTTCGATTATATGATCACCAATGAGCGAGAAGAAATTTTGGCAGAAGCAAACACGGTTTTGGTGTTTATGAGCATTAGTAAGAAAAGACCTATAAAATGTCCAGATTATATTCTAGATAAATTGGATTTTTAATGGAATCGTAGGAAAAGAATTCGATAGCACTCAATCAATTTTTGAAACCTTTATTTTATGTAACGTTTTTAAATTATCGACAACCGATTCGACTTTACTTTTCCGGACCGATATCACAATTTCACAATCTAGATTTAGTTCTTGAGAAAAGATGTTCAGCTGATTTTTTTTAATAAAACGCATGACAAGGTCCATTTCAGCATATTCAAATTTTAGGAGTAGTTGTTCCTCAATAGTCTTTTCAGTGATGATAGCTTCCTCCAAGGCAAGTTTTGCAGCATTCCTGTAGGCACTTATTAAACCACCGACCCCTAATTTGGTTCCGCCAAAAACCCGGACCACGGCGATAAGTACATTCGTAACATCAAAAGATTGTATTTGTCCATAAATGGGCATCCCTGCGGAATTATTGGGCTCTCCGTCGTCATTTGCTCTGTAAGAGGCTTGTTCAACACCCAATTGCCAGGCATAACACACATGATTTGCAGTAGGGAACTGTTTTTTAAGTGCTTCAACGTTTTGCTTGGCTTCTTCCTCATTTTGTATGGGAAAAGCAAATCCATAAAATTTACTCTTCTTTTCTTTGAGGAGTATCTCCTCGGTGGCCTTGGTAATTGTTTTGTAGGTGTCCCTTCGTTCCATAATCAAGAGAATGCTACTAAAAAAATACTGATTACTGCCAGCCCTATACCCAGCCAATTCCGCAGTTGAAGTTTTTCTTTGAACAATAGAATACCGAGAAAAGTAGATAACATTACGATGCCTACATTGTTCAAAGTGAATATAGATGCACTGCTTAAACCTTTATAATCAAGTGCTTTTAAGAGAAAGTAGATAGAAAAGAAATTTGGCACGCCCAGAAGGATACCGCCACCGACATTCTTTAGATTTACTTTTAAAGGTTTTCGGACACTGTTCGCTGTAATAAAAACAAGACCAACAACGGCTGCGGCTGCAAAAACAGTCGCAGAGAACAGCGCAAATTCATATTCTGGCACATATAACTCTTGAAAGAACTTAATAGCGATATCTATTGTCCCGGAACCTAGAAAAACTAGAAAAGGAAGCATTAACATAGCTAACTTAAAGACCTCTCCTGTATTTTTGACGGAAACAAAGTATACCGCAAGAACTGCTATGACAATACCAATTATTTTTACTAACCCTAGGTGCTCATTGTAAAGGAATACCCCTAGGAAAGCCGGTAATACAAAAGACATTTTGGTCGCTACGGATGCCACGGAAACCCCAAGCTTTTGCGATGTGGCTGCCATAATATTAAAAACAAGAATAAATAGGACACCTAAGGCCATAGCCCCAAAAAACCAACGCTTCTGGGGAATAAGAAGCCAGTCCACTTTACCTTCATAAAACAAAAGCCCAACCATACAAGCTACTACGTAGTTGGTGATAATGGCGTAAAGGGTCTCTATTTTAAATCTGGAGTATAGTTTAAAGATGACAAAAATAAAACTGGAAAAAAGGACACTTAGTAGAAGGTATTGCATCTAAATTTTGTTAGTTAACTCGGTAATGTCTTCTTGACCTACAATAAGGTTCCAGGTCTTTATTCCCAATAAGGCCGCACTTTCGGTATTTTCCTTGGTATCATCTATAAACAGGGTTTCATTAGCTTGGAGTCCATTTTGTGCCAACACATATTCGTAAATATTGGTATTTGGTTTGCGCATATGTATTTCGTGAGATAGGTAAAATTGCTCAAAACAATTCTTAAACCTTTTGTAGCGTACTATACCCATAGTTTCTTTGACGAAAGTGATGTGTAAATCATTGGTATTGCTTAGTAAAAAGAGGCGGTAGTTATTTTCTTTCTTAAGTTTTTCAATAAATTCCAAACGGTATTCGGGGAAATCTAGAATTATGGAATTCCAGGCTTGAATTATAGCTTCAGCATCCGCTTGCGGAAAAATATCCTTTAGGGCTGCCACATAACTTTCCGAGCTCATCAAGCCCATCTCATAGTTTTTTGCCAACGTATCCAATTCTGGTGTAAGCGCTGTAAATCCAAAAAGTGCCATTTGCTTAAAAACGGCCAACTTATCCAGATTTATAAAGATATCTCCAAAGTCAAAAATTATATTCTTAATCATTTTTGATAAATGTTAACTGATCATTTTCAATAGCTTGTTTGGAAATCATACGACCTTTAATCACGGGTGCGGCCACCCCATTCTTAAAAGAAACAGCTCGTTTAAAGATGCGGGCTTCATCCCATAAATCAGCATCTATAAATGTTTGTAAGGTCTGCGCACCTCCCTCTATGAGTACACTTTGAATATTCAAACAATGTAAAGTATCACAAATATCTTGAGCCAAATTTTCGGACTGAAGCACTTCATAGCTCACATTATTTGTGGCTACAGGCATCTTATCATTTTTTGTAAAAACAATAGTTCTTTGACTTCCGTCCAAGACATGGTAATTTTTTGTAATCTTCAAATTGGCATCAAGAACAATTCTAATAGGCGATTTCCCGTTCCATGACCGCACATCTAATCTCGGATTATCCTCCAAAACGGTGGTAGTACCCACCAAAATTGCCTGTTCTTCACTACGCCACTTATGCACCAGTTGCCTGGCAGGTGCCCTGGTTATCCAATACGGTTCGGGATTGGTCGCTCGTAGTGCTTTGTCAGGAGCGATAAAGCCATCGTCGGTTTCCGCCCACTTCAAAATAATAAAAGGACGTTTTTTTAAATGAAAAGTTAGAAAACGTTTGTGATGGGCAGCGCAGTATTCTTTTAAAACATCGGTAACTACCTCGCACTTCGCTTTTAAGAGTTTCTGAATTCCTTTGCCTGCTACTTTTTCATGGGGGTCTTTTAATCCAATAACTACTCTGGGGATGTTATGTTTCAAAATTAAATCTGCGCAAGGCGGTGTTTTTCCATGGTGGGAGCAGGGTTCTAGGGTCACATACAGGCAAGACTTGGCCAGTTGGGACTTGTCGGTAACGGAATTAATGGCATTTACCTCTGCGTGCGCACCGCCAAATGGACTGGTGTACCCTTCGCCAATAATTTTATCTTCATACACGATAACCGCACCTACCATAGGATTTGGCGCTGTAGTGCCTAATCCGTTTTTAGCAATTTCTATACTACGTAACATATACTGTTCGTCTTTAGAAAAGGAATCTAATTTTGGCATGGGTATCGGTTGCATTCGTATATTTTCTATGGCTATAGCCTTTAAGAATATACGCAATTCACGTATCTTCACGCATCAAAAATAGTACTTTAAAACCTATTGAAAAGCAACAGTATGGCAACGGCTATAATTCGGGAAATAAGAAAAGAGGACAATGCTAAGGTAGCAGGTGTAATTCGAAAAGTATTGGTAGACCTGGGGGTCCCAAAAGTGGGTACTGCGTACGCCGATACGGCACTCGACCATATGTTTGAAAATTATGAAGTACCCAAAGCCAACTATTTTGTCGTGGAAGAAAATGGAGAAATATTGGGCTGTGCGGGTATTGCACAATTAGAAAATTACGAAGGCAATGTCTGTGAGTTGCAAAAGATGTATTTTCTAGAAGAAGCCAGGGGTAAAGGTCTGGGTGCACAAATGATGGCTATTTGCTTAAAAAAAGCAAAAGAATATGGTTTTGAAAAGTGCTATTTGGAAACCATGCCTTTTATGAAGGCAGCGCAAAAACTTTATCAGAAATCGGGATTCGATTATATTGAAGCTCCTATGGGAAATACAGGGCATTTTTCCTGTCCCGTTTGGATGTTGAAAACCCTATAGTCATGTTGCTGCGCGAAATTAAGAACATTTTTCATCAGGAATTGAATCCGCTCTACGGTGAACAAGAAGTCACTAGCTTCTTCTACCTATTGATAGAACATTATTTAGATTTGGAACGTTTTGTACTCGCCGTACAGCCCAATATGGCCTTATCAAAAACAGAGGAACAGCCCTTATTTGAAGGCCTGAGTGAACTAAAGCAGCATAAACCTATACAGTATATTATTGGTTATACAGATTTTATGGATTTACAATTTAAAGTAGGTCCGGAAGTGCTGATTCCAAGGCCGGAAACGGAAGAACTGGTACATTGGATACTAAAAGACTGTAAAGCAAAGCCTCAGGAGCGGTTACAAATCCTGGATATTGGAACCGGAAGCGGATGCATCCCAATAAGTTTGGCAAAGTATCTAGAATCGGCCTTAGTACATGGCTTGGATATTTCTTTAGATGCTTTAAAGATAGCTAGGTCTAATGCCGAACTGAATAGCGTATCGGTAGATTTCTTTCAGGCAGATATGCTTCAATTAAAGATCCAATCTAACTACGACATCATCGTATCTAATCCTCCTTATGTCAGGGATTTAGAAAAAAATAAAATGTATTCAAATGTTTTGGACTATGAACCGGAAATGGCCTTGTTCGTTAGCGATAAAGACCCATTGGTATTTTACAGGGCTATTGCTAATTTCGCTAAAGAAAATTTATCAAAATCAGGATTATTGTATTTAGAAATAAATCAATATTTAGGTCAGGAAATGGTACAGTTGTTAGAAGAACACAAGTTCAAGCATATTACCCTAAGAAAAGATATGTTTGGTAATGACCGTATGATAAAGGGGGTAGTGAGCGGGTAGTAAAAGTACGCAGTGGGCGTTGAGCAGAAGGCAGTGGGCAGCACGCAGCAAGCAGTAATAAGTAAGGAGTAGGAAAGTTAAAACGTGACAATTTAATTTGAGTTAGAACTTGAACTTGAGTTTGAGTTTGATTTTGTATTTGAGTTTGAATAGTAAAGAATAAGAATGAAAGGAATTGTAGTTTTTTGTGGAAGTAGTATTGGGGAGGACCCAAAATTTGCGGAGGATGCCCACGAGTTGGGCGCCAAGCTGGCGAAGCAGCGTATAGCACTGATTTATGGAGGTGCTAAAATCGGCATTATGGGCAAGGTGGCTCAGGGTGCCTTGGAAAATGATGGAAAAGTTATAGGCGTTATTCCGGAGTTTTTAAAACGAAAGGAAGTGTATCACGATGGTCTTTCCGAACTTATTATCACACAGAACATGCACGACCGTAAACTAAGAATGCACGAGCTTAGCGAAGGTATTTTAATGTTGCCCGGTGGTTTTGGTACACTAGAGGAGTTTTTTGAGATGCTGACCTGGGCCCAATTGGGCTTGCATCCTTATCCTATTGCCGTATTGAATACCAATGGGTTTTATGATGAATTACTGCAGATGCTGGCTAGAATGGTAGCGAAAGGCTTTGTAAAAAAAGAGAACTTAAATGCTATTTTAGTGGAAACGAATATTGATACGCTATTGGATAAAATGAAAGCCTTTAAACCGCTTCCTAAACCGCAATGGATGACAAAAGAACAGATAAATGAGTATTGAAACTACAATAAAGGCACTGCGTGATGAATTAAGAGGACATAATTACAATTATTATGTACTTGATAATCCAACGATTACGGACTTTGATTTTGATATGAAATTGAAGGAGTTGCAACGTTTAGAAGCAGCGCATCCAGAGTTTTATGATGCCAGTTCGCCTAGTATTCGTGTAGGTGGTATGGTCACCAAGAACTTTGAGACCATTGTACACGAACACCGTATGTATTCTCTGGACAATTCCTATTCCAAAGAAGATTTAGAGGATTGGGAAAAGCGTATTCAGCGTAATTTGGGTGCTATTCCTGTGGCGTATACTTGTGAGTTAAAGTATGATGGTGCCTCCATCAGTATTACTTATGAAAATGGAAAATTGGTACGTGCCGTAACCCGTGGAGACGGTTTTCAAGGAGATGATGTTACCACCAATATAAAAACGATTAAATCGGTTCCCTTGCAGTTAAAGGGAGATTATCCACCAAAGTTCGATATCCGCGGGGAGATTGTATTGCCCTTTGATGGTTTCCAGAAGATGAACGAGGAGCGTATAGCTAATGGGGAGGAACCCTATATGAATCCCAGGAATACAGCATCTGGCAGTTTAAAGTTACAGGATAGTGCCTTGGTGGCACAACGTCCTTTGGAGTGTTTGTTGTATAGTATCGTTGGAAAAAACACAGGCATCAGTTCGCAGTTTCAAATGTTGGAAAAAGCGCGCGATTGGGGTTTTAAAGTGCCTACGGTGGCCAAACTATGCCAAAGCACGGCGGAAGTCATGGAATTTGTGGAGCAGTGGGATGTACAACGGCACGACCTCCCTTATGAGACCGATGGTGTAGTGGTAAAGGTCAATAGCCTACAGCACCAAGATGAGCTTGGGTACACAGCAAAAGCACC
Source organism: Maribacter sp. R77961 (assembly GCF_044594925.1). GTDB lineage: Bacteria > Bacteroidota > Bacteroidia > Flavobacteriales > Flavobacteriaceae > Maribacter. The sequence goes on from NZ_CP138991.1 coordinate 906,562, forward strand.
ACGTTGGGCCATGGCCTATAAGTTTAAAGCGGAGCAGGTCTTTACGGTTTTAAACGAAATCACGTATCAGGTGGGGCGTACGGGAGCTATTACACCGGTGGCCAACCTGGAACCTGTTTTGTTGGCGGGTACCACGGTAAAAAGAGCATCGCTGCACAATGCCGACCAAATCGCGAAATTGGATATCCGTGAGGGCGATACCGTTTTTGTGGAAAAAGGAGGGGAGATTATCCCCAAAATCATAGCGGTGGACTTGTCAAAAAGACCGGCCAATTCAGCACCTACGACCTATATCGCTAGCTGCCCGGAATGTCACACGCCTTTGGAACGTAGCGAAGGTGATGCCAAGCATTACTGCCCTAACGAATATGGCTGTCCGCCTCAGATTACAGGACGTATACAACACTTTATATCGCGTAAAGCCATGGATATTGAAGGTCTGGGAGGAGAAACGGTAGAATTATTATTTAAAGAAGGATTGATTAAGGATTATGCCGATTTGTATGACTTGACCAAGGAACAGATTCTACCCTTGGAGCGTATGGCAGAAAAATCTGCCGACAATCTCATCAAAGGAGTTGCGCAATCGGTCGCTATTCCTTTTGAGCGGGTCATGTTCGCTTTGGGCATTCGGTATGTGGGGGAGACGGTCGCCAAGAAATTGGCAAAGGCCTATAAAAATATAGATGCGCTGGCCAATGCCAGCCAAGACGAATTGGTGGCTGTGGACGAAATAGGGGAACGAATAGCAGAAAGCGTAGTAGCATTTTTTAGTACAGAAAAAAACTTAGAAGCTATTGAACGTTTAAGGGCCAAAGGGGTACAATTTGAACTCTCTGCAGAAAAATTGGAAAATCAGACCGAACTATTAAAAGGCAAGACCATCGTCGTTTCCGGTGTTTTTGAAACAGTGGGTAGGACCGAACTTAAAAAAATGATTGAAGATAACGGCGGAAAAGTAGGCTCGACCATATCCTCCAAGACCAGTTATTTGGTCGCTGGGGATAAAATGGGTCCAAGTAAACGCACAAAGGCCGAAAACCTTGGTGTTCCTATTATCACGGAACAGGAGTTTCTGAATATGATTTAGTGGCTAAGCTACTGGTATAAAAAGTATTGGTTCTTGCTTTACATAACATTATTAGGGCCTTAACAGGATAAAAATTGAATATATGGATTACTTTATCATTGCAGCAATACTCGTTTTTATATCCGCCATTTTCGGGTATATCAACGTACGCTTTTTAAAACTGCCCAATACCATTGGGTTAATGTTGATTACCATTGTATTTACGCTCGCCGTTTTTGGCATCAGTTATTTTGACGACACGCTATTAAATGCCGAACGGTATATCATCAGCCAAATCGATTTTAAAACGGTCTTGCTGGACGTTATGCTGAGTTTTCTACTATTTGCAGGGGCCTTACATACCAATTTTGAGCAGTTAAAAGTACAGCGTTGGCCCATACTGGTATTTTCTACCTTGGGGGTGCTGGTCTCCACGTTTTTAGTAGGCACCATCATGTTCTATATACTGCAGGCTTTTGGTCTTTCCGTAGACTTTATTTATTGCTTACTTTTTGGTTCCTTGATTTCACCGACGGACCCTATTGCCGTACTTGGAATTTTAAAACAAGCAGGAGCGCCGAAGAAGCTAGAAACCAAAATTGTAGGAGAATCGTTATTTAACGATGGGGTAGGCGTAGTGGTATTTTTAACCATCTTCCAGATTGCATCTGCCGGTATGGATGCCATAACACCTTTAGAAATTGCGGAGCTTTTTGGTGTAGAGGTCATAGGTGGTATTGTATTAGGACTGCTTATTGGTTGGATTACCTACCGTTTAATGCGTTCTATTGACGATTATGATATTGAAGTCATTATAACCCTCGCTGCAGTGATGATGGGCACTGTAGTGGCGCAAAAATTCCATTTGTCCGCACCCTTGGCCATGGTTACCGCCGGTTTAGTCGTTGGGAACGATACGGTAAGAAATTCTGCCATGTCCAAAACCACGGAAACCTATGTAGACAAGTTTTGGGAGTTGCTGGATATTCTGTTGAATACGCTGTTATTTGTACTGATAGGTATGGAAATGCTCGTTATCTCCTTTGAGTTCAACTATGTGGTGGCGGGATTGGTAGCCATACCCATTGTCCTATTATGCCGTTACTTGTCCTTGCTATTGCCCATTAAGTTTTTTGAAGACAAGCTAGATTTTGTTCCCAGAACCAATCTGGTGATGACCTGGGGCGGACTCCGTGGTGGTATTTCCATTGCCTTGGCACTGGGCTTGACCCAAGACATGCATCGCGACCTGTTTTTGGTGATTACCTATGTGGTAGTGGTTTTCTCCATTATTGGACAGGGACTTACCGTAGGCAAGTTGGTTAAAAAAGTGACGGCAAATGCTACCTAAGAACTATTCGGAATTTCAACAGACGCTTTCTCAGGCCGTACCGCCTGACGATTGGCCCAAATCCTTAAAAGCCCTATGGTTTGATGCGAAGGGCGATTGGGAAAGTTCACATAGCATTGCCCAGGATATGCATAATGAACTGGGCAGTTGGATGCATGCTTACTTACACCGAAAAGAAGGCGACCGTTTTAATGCCGGCTACTGGTACCGCCAAGCGGGGAGAAGCTATCCCGAAATAAGTCTAGAAGCAGAATTACGGGAAATGGTGGTGTTTGTTTTGAATAGGCTTTGAAAAGGAATAGGTAGCCGTTTCGTTAGCGTGAATATATGAGTAGCAATAAATTTAGCAAAAATGAAACTAACCAGATTAAATTTCAAAGAAACTTCTGCGTGGATTTGTCGTAAGCCTTTACTTATTATAAGCTATTGTGACACGTATTTATTTTTTAGATTCTCTACATATTTTGAAACTTGTTTTTCAGAATAATGGCCATTATATTGGATGTAAAATCCTTGATTATTTAATACTAAAATTCCAAAACAGGATTTTTTTCTACTGAAAAAATTTGTGAAAAGAAAATCATTTTTGTCGTCAAAGTGATTGATGTTATCTAATTTATTTTTAATCCGTTCTCCATTTGCAAGAACCTTAATATTTAGGCAATCTTCAGTATTCACTTTAGAATAAAAGTTTTTCCACCATTTTTTGCCTTCAGATGTAATTTTATTATTATCAAAATGACAACTATTAATTGGTTGACTATAATTCAAGATTAGTATTTTTTCGTTGTTCCAATTGTAGGTTTTTTTGATAAAGTTCAATTTTTCAGAACCGATTTTATCAGCATAATCATAAGTTATTGGTTTATCGATTAGTGAGTCAACTTTTTTGTTTTCAATGGTTTTGGTAGTAGAACAAGAAAGGATGGTAAGTACAATAATTATCTGAAGTATAGTTTTGTTCATGTGTAATAGCGATTAAAGAATGGTGTTCTTAATCCATTTATCAGTTTCTAACGAAGTTCGTAAATCTTAAAACAGGTGTCAAGTGTATCCTACAGGATTTGTACGAAAGTTTTGAACAGGATACTTTATGGTGCAGTGCTTCTTTTTTGGCACTCGAAGCGGACAAGCGCTAGCACTTTCTTAGGGGAAATGTTTAAAATACCAACCTTGGTCTAACTACTTAAATTTCCGCTCCTGTTCTGTAATGGCCAAATCATTGATACTCGCGAATCTTTTTTTCATTAATCCATTGGCATCAAACTCCCAATTTTCATTACCATAGGCTCTAAACCATTGTCCTTCTTGGTTTTGGTATTCATATTCAAACCTAACGGCGATACGATTGTCGGTATGTGCCCAATATTCTTTTTTAAGTTTATAGTTCAGTTCTTTCTCCCATTTACCGGTTAAAAAATCAACTATTTCTTCACGCCCGTTTACAAAGGTGTCCCTATTTCGCCATTCGCTATCTACCGAGTAGGCTTCGGAAATATTTTTATGATTTTTACTGTTCCATGCGTCTTCTGCTTTCTGTATTTTTTCGATGGCATCTTCTAAGCTAAACGGTGGGAGCGGGAATTTTTGTTCCATGTGTAGTATTATTTACCGGGTTTGTAAATTCTTAGTCGCAGAGAGGTGCCATTGAATTACATTTTGTAACCACTATTGCATTATTAAAACCATTATACTACATAGTGGCAACAAAATCTTGAAAGACTTTCTTGTGAAGTTCAAGGTCCAAATCGGGTGAAAGTGCTACACGGGCAATATAGTCTTTGTCCCCTTCTTTGGTGGTTCCTTGGGTAGAGGTAGCCGGTATGGTCCAGTAGCACCCTTTTAATTGACCATAACTTACACAGTGTTTGCTTTCGTTCGGTATTTCCGTAATCATTAAATCGATTAACTTATGGTTCAAGGCCCTTTTATAGGCTTCTTTTTCTTCGGCCGTATTTCCTTTTGTGGGGAGGTCCAATGAAAACACGGAAGGGGTAAAGCCTGCTGCGGCCAATTCTCGCGAAACAAAATTTATTTTTGCTTCGGGTAAAGTCTCCTTGATAAAATCAACGAAGGCACGTGTATTTTGATACGCATCTTCAATTCTTTGATTCATGGAAGGCAACTGTCTTGCCAATATTTGATATTGTAGCGCTGTAGCCTCATTATCGCAAAGGTTTAGGTGTAACCCTATTTTTTCCATAAAACGCGCTCCTTTCCCATTGGCAGTACTATAACCGGCGGTACATTTTCCACCACTCGGGAATTTAGAACCGCTTACATAGGCAATGGTGCGTACGGTAGCTAATATGTCTTTTTGTCCCAAGAAGTTGGTATTGGGACAGAAGGTTTGGTCCAATATAAAAACAGGTGCAATCGCCGGTTCACCTGATGGTGTTGTACGCACTTTTGTCAAAGCTGCTTCTAATTGTACCATATCTGGAACCTCGACCCTGGGATTGGTCGGTATTTCTGCAATAATGTAGGGAATGGCGTCTTGGTCTGCCAAGGTATCTAGAACACGGTCTACACTTAGGACCATATCGTTGTCACCATCTACGGGTAGGTCTACCACTTCCACCGCATCAAGGCTGGCGGCAATGCGTCTGGCCTGGTCGTTGGTACCACCATAGCAATTGGGAGGGACAACAATTTTAATCGCTTTACCCTTATGATTTTCCAGTGCATGGTGAATTAATCCCATTACAATGGCATATTGTATGGATAGCCCACTAGAACCAACAACGGCCTTTACATGGGAACCTGTAATTTTTTCAATTGCGTCTTGGACGCGTTTCTTATTTTTAGGGAGCTCGGCATCGGTGTTGGTATGAAGTGTCCGTGGTGTAAGCGCTACATCTTGCAGTGCGTTAAGTGCGTTCGCCGGTGTCATGGCAATACTTTCTCGGCGTCGCACATGTTGAATGGCTCCGATATAGGATTGGTCTGTTTCTCCGTTTATGGCGATAATGCTTCCAAGCGCCTTATAAAGCCCAATAAAAAAGTCAATTTTAGGGTTGAGTGCAATAGCACCGACCTGTTCTTGTTCGGAGAGAAAAATAGTGCTACCATCAAAAGGGACAATGTCGAATGCGTCATCCACTTGCTTCAGTTCAAAATGATATCCATATACCTGCCGAAATATAGCGGCGTCAAAGCATTCGGGTAATGCACCGGTATAAAGAATTTGCGTGTTCTTGCCTTCCAATGCATTTTTGCGTAATACCGCTAAAATAGGCATCGTCTTAGATGAGAAACTGATTACATTTTCGGCCTTTAAATCATTTAACTGCGCAAGGGTCCATTCTAGTACAGAGGATAGCGGATGACCCAATCGAATATAATCGTATGCCGTAGGCAAGTCAAGTAATGCCTTGGTATTCGTAGTGTTGTCTTTATGTAATTTTTCAAACTGCTCCAAGAATTCACTTTTAGCTAGTTCTTCATTGTACATGTCTAGACGATGGGTGGTTAAATTCAGCCAATCCGAAGGCAGGTTTTTTAATACACCTTTAATAAACGGTACTATTTTGTTAGGTTCCATAGTTGCTGTAGTTATCGAGGTAACGAAGATATTAATAAGGACGCTGTATACGTCGAACCGCTCTTGATTAAATTACAAGAATATCAAGAGTTCCTTTTTATAGGTGTTATAGGTTTTTAATGGAACGGTGCGTACTACAAAACCTAAGTTTTTAATAGGAATGTTTTGTTATGGTTTAGTATATGAAAAGTAGGGCAGTTGTAAGTGATACTTTTCGTTTCCGTCTGGTCCGCTAGCCAGAGCTTTTTGTTTTGTAATTATTTTTTCTTTTTTAATTGCCAACTTAGCGCAGCGTTATCACGAATTCCTTATTGAAAACAGAAATCGCATGAGTAAATCTAGAAGATTTGGAGGACATCGTAAATAAGACCAAGCCTTTAAATAAAGCACTTAATGCTCTATTTGCTATAGGTTTTGTTACCTGCTGGCTTTTCTAAGTTTTCATATCTTCCAATAAATCAATTCGTTTAGTGTAATGCATTAAATCTAAATCTCCTTCTCGATGACCTCTGTCAATATTTTCTAAAATATGCATTACCTCTTTTTCAGAATCTTTCTTGATAATTGAACTTATTAACGCTTTATTCTCTCCCGACTCTTCGTCTTTTTCGAAAAGATTTTTTCTATAGTATCTATCTTGAGAAAAATTATTATAAATATTAATTAATGAAATTTCGAGCCACATCAGTTGCCTTTCCGTTCCTCCATTTATTTCTATTTTTATTATTGATATAAATTTTTCTTGCAATTCCTGAATAGCCAAATGTTTGCTCTTTAATTCTTCATAAAATTTGTTATGCCTTATTTTAATAAAAACGAGTAAAAGAAAAATATGAGGTGTTACGTACATATTTTCAGTAAAACTTCTTAAGGCTAATCTTGAATGAGCAAATATTTTTTCCTGTTGCCTTAATGGTACTTTTGCTTTTGTAAAAAGTAATTTACAAGTTTCAAGAAAATTTGATTTGTCTGACTTTAGTTCATAACTTCTTAGTCTTTCAGGTGATTGGAAAAACTCATCGAATTGGAAGTATTCGTATAGGTATTTATAAAAGATATCTACTTCTGGTTCTGGAATAGAATACTCTATATCAATAAACCTTCTTAAATATTCATCTGCGTCTATATCATCACTACCATAAACACCTTTAATTGCGTTTCCGAGTTGTTCTTTGTCAATTGATAAGATGAAAACAATATTTGGAATGGAAAAGAAATGTTTTATTTGCTCAAGTATGGAAACCGCATAATTTGGACGGCATCTATCTAATTCATCTACAATAAAGATTAAAGGTTTTTCCTCGTTCGTACTTGCAATAAACTCCGAGAGACTTTGTCGAAAATCTGATATGCTTTTTTTCTTTTTTTGGTATTCGTTCACTTCATTTTCAAAAACATCAGATAATCCTTTTGTAACTCCTATGATGGCATCTTTTACTCCTTCTGTGTCAATGTATCTATCAGCTATCGCTTTGGCTATTATTGGCGCAATATGTTTAGTTAGTGTAGATGCTTTTTTTAGGGTCTTTTTAAAAGCTGGTTCGGTTTCTTTTGTTGTGAGTGTTTTTAGTTCTCCCATTAATGCCGTGAGAGGATTATTTTCAAAATCATTTTCCCAAGCATTAAAGTATAGAGTTTGGAAATTGTTATTTTTTAAATTCTGCTCCCACATCTTCACAAATGTAGTTTTTCCTGTTCCCCATTTATTGTTCAAGGCGAGAACAAAGCCGTATGGATAAGAGTTGATAATATTGGTTAAGATATCTGAATATTTTTCTCTATCTAATTTGCAATTTGCAAAGGGATTTTCAGGTTCTACTTCAATTTCGTAATGTTTAATATTCATTCAGTCACGATGTTTTTTCAGCTTGTAGGTTACGACTATATAAGTGGAGTTTCAATACTTCGGCAAGCGCAGCACAGGTTCCATTTATCGGTTGCTAACGAATTTCGCTGTTCAAAAAATGGGTTGCAAGTCTTTTCTAGCCTTGTTGTAAGAAAGTTTTTAACAAACGGTATTTGGGTCAGCACTAGGGGCGGCCATAGGGCTGGGAATATTCCTGCTTAGGTCGCCCAAAAGGTCACTAGAAAAATAATAAAACGATAAAAAAGGTTAGCCAAGTTCACGGATAGCAATACGAGAAAACCCGCAGGTATGGCCCAATACCAACGGATATTCATAAATCTTTTAATACTACCTATTGCGTAAAGAAGCGGAATGCCAAAGGCGAAGAGTTTAAAGGAGATGGAAGCAACAACGGACTCGCTTTGGCCGGAGATTAGGAATATGAGATTATCTGCCCAAGGCAACATAATCCAACTGGCCATGTACAAAGAGAAAAAGTGGAAGGCAAATATAAGGCTGTCATAATAAAAGCGTCTTTTCTTTAAGGCCAATACATACACAAAAAATGCAATCAGGGGAACGTTAATGATCATGATAGACTTGGAAATGGTATCGCTGTTATTTTGATAGGTAACCGCATAGTCGGGACCCTCCACACCTTCGGTTTTCAATTTTGAGACCACCCATTCCCGGACCCAATCGCTGTAAGGTTGCGAATACACTTGGTCTTCTAGTGAAAGTGAGTAATCCGATAAGGGGTTGACAAAGAAATAGATAAGGTTAAAAAACAGGAACAAGGTAATCGGGGAGATGAACTTTTTTCGTTTGCCCCTTAAAAATTCGACCGTCATACGACCCGGATACCGAAAGAGGTACCGGCCACTTAATAAAAAACGATTATCTAGAAAGAAAACATTACCAAAGAACTCTCCCAAAAGCTTCCCTATAGCGCGATCGGTATTATCACGGGTAGCCTGCCCACACTGTTGACAAAAATTTCCATTGACCGATGCGTTGCAGTTGAGACATTGTGTTTTTATGATGTCATGGTTTTCTTCCATGGTTACTTCCCGTGTTTGGCTTTGGTCAGTCGTAAATATGAAGATTTTATAGTTAAATTACTAATAAACCCTTTTCAGGATGGGATTAGTGCTTCTCGATACTCCCGAGACTTCGGGATGAACTCCCGAAAAGGTCGTGAAAACCACTCGCGATGGCATAGCACCTTGATTTAACTATTTTCTGGTTCAATATGCGTCATTTCCTGCAAGTTGAATTCCGCAACGGCACCCTCTGTAGCCTTCAAGTAGGCAGCTATATGGTCATTGGCCATATGTGTTTGCCATAAGGCCCTTGTTTCCCAGTTTTCATAGAACAGAAATTTATTTTCATCCTCATTGTCCTGATGTAGGTCATAATTAATACACCCTTTTTCGGTTTTGGTCACCTCAATGAGTTTTAGTAATTCATTTTTAACCAGTTCGCTTTTTTCTGGCTTTGCCGTAATTGTTGCTACAATCGTTATTTTTTGATGCTCCATAGGTATGCTGTTAAATTGTTGGTATTATTTTGGACAAAGCTAGTCTAGATTTTGGTTTTCTATCAATTTTATTTCAAAGTACTTTCTTAAAACATACGCTATTCGCAATACCTTCATAAGGCGGATAATTAGGGATAATCTTGTAGTTGTTCTTCTTGTAGAGGGCAATAGCTTCAGGCTGACGCAAACCGGTTTCTAGAATACATTGTTCATAGCCAAGTTCTTTAGCCCGATCTTCTAATGCTACAAGTAGGAGGGAAGCAATGCCTTTTCCACGGGCATTGGGGCTCACGTACATTCGCTTTACCTCCATAGCACGGTCATTAAAACTTTTTAAGGCACCACAGCCCAGTGCAATTCCGTTTTCATAGTATACCACACAATTCTTTAATGTGGCAATACCGTTGAATTGCGCATAAAAGGCATTGTCTTCTCCATCGCGCAGTGCTAAATCTTCATCCAAAAGCGCTACTAACTTGATGAAATCGGGATTTGACGAGTCCGTTCGTAGTATTTGTCCCATACAAAGGCTTTGTTAGACGGTAATGGAAACACCGTTCGTTGTAATACCCTTAGCATCAAAATAGAAATCGATACGGCCTAAATTAACCCCATAGCAGCCTACTTGATTTACAAGAACCTCTTTATCCAGAGCATTAGTAACAATACTAGGTTTATCCAAGAAGGTATGGGTATGTCCACCGATGATGAGGTTTGTATGCTTCGTTTTTGCAGCTAGTTTCATATCGTCCGGTCTATTCTCGTCTTTATAACTATAGCCCAAATGTGAAAGACAAATGACCAAATCACATTTTTCCTCTTCTATTAAACGTAGTTCCAAATCATTGGCAATCTCGTAAGGATTTAAATACTTGGTTTCTTTATAAAGTGTCTTGGTCACCAATCCTTTTAACTGTATTCCAAGTCCATAAACACCAATTTTAATACCGTCCCTTTCGTACGTTTGAAAAGGTTTGGTGAAACCATCTAAAACGGTATCCGTAAAATCGTAGTTGGAAGAAATAAAATCGAACTTGCCGTAGGGTATTTGCGCTAATAAGCCTTCAACTCCATTATCAAAATCATGATTACCTATGGTGGCGGCATCATAGTTTAACATCGTCATCAACCTCATCTCTAATTCCCCGCCATAGAAATTAAAGTACGGCGTTCCTTGGAAGATATCACCGGCATCGAACAACAAGGTATTAGGATTCTCTTCCCGAATAGCATTCACTAGACCAGCTCTTCGCGCCAAACCGCCTAAACCGGCAAAACTGGAATGGTCGTTTGGAAAAGCGTCTATATGACTGTGCACGTCATTGGTATGTAAAATAGTGATATGAGTTTTTTTAGCTCCGGAGCAGGAGCTTAAACTAAGACCACCTGCGCCTATGAACGAAGCTGTTGCTGCGGTATCCTGAATAAACTTTCTTCTTTTCATGCGTTATTCAATTTTGTAAAAACGGTCATCGATTGTTGGGGCCAAGGTATCGACCTTAGAAAAATAATCGATCATTGCATTTCTAATTTTATAATCGGTTTCAGTTACGGACAGGGCATTTTTAAAAAAAACCATATCGTCCCCGCCACTTACTAAATAATCTGAAGTGGCTACATAATAATATCGATTAACATCAAAAGGTTTGCCTTGTATTTTTAGGGTTTTGATACTATCGTCCTTATTTAAGATGACTTGGATACCGCTTAAAGGATGCGCTCTTTTAGATTGCACAATGTAGGTTATCATTTGCAAGACAGATTTCCCATCTAGTTCTACCACGGAAATATTATTTTCGAAGGGCATGACCTCGTAGGCCGTTCTGGCCGATACGTTACCCTTGGAAATGATAGCGCGAATACCGCCATGATTCATAAGTACAAAATCTATATCCTTTCCAGTGCGCTTTTTGAATATGGGATTCGTTTCAGAAAGCATAATATCTGCCATAAGATTACCGGCCGTAGTGTTATAGACACCGTCCATTTTACTGATTTTGGCAGGTGCATAAGCCAGTGTGCTATCCAGCATTTTATTAACGCGGGTGCGATAGGGTTCAATAAAATCCTTCACCATTGTAACTTCTTTAAAAGTACTATCTACGGGAATTTGTTCTGCTGCTATGCGTTGCAAGCTTTTCTGGTCTTCTTTACAGGATACAAAACCTATGATTGTTACAAATAAAACAAAATGTTTTATTTTTAAAATTCTAAAGTGTTTTAACTTCGCCATAGAGTTGAACGGATATTATTTACATTTGTATAAATGTAAAAATACATGTTTTTAAAAGGAATTAAGGACAAGTTTAAACAGAAATCTGGACGTAAATTTATTAAGCAAGCCCTAGAAAATGGTGCCTCCGAAACAACGAGGTCAAAGGGAATCACTAAACTAGGATGCATAGTAGATTTGGATAAATTTCAAAACGCTGATTTGTTCTATCAGTTTTTGGAAGAGTTTAAATTAAAGCCCAATGCAGTAAAGATTATCGGGTATAAGAGCTATTATGATAAAAACTCTCCTTACTCCACACCGGTCTTTTCGGATAAGGATTTGGGATGGAACGGAGCTATCGAGAATAGTTATGCATTGGAGTTTTTAAGTAGGGAATATGATTTATTGGTCAATTATTACAATGAGGATAACCTACTTTTAAATTTGATGTCCGTACAGACCAAGGCTCGCTTAAAAGTGGGTTTTAAAGAGGTAGACCCCAATTTCAATGATTTGATTTTGGACACCCCGATTTCCGATTTTAAAACGTTCAAATCTGAATTAAAAAAATATTTAGGCGTTTTTAAAGAGATATAAGTATGAAAGCATTAAGAGGTACTGGAGTAGCGTTGATCACTCCCTTTCAAGAGGATGGTAATATTGATGTGAAGGCCCTTATTGACATTGTGTCGTTCTGTAAGCAAGGCGGAATCGATTATTTAGTGGCATTGGGAACAACGGCGGAATCCGTAACCCTAAGCAAAACAGAAAAGCAATTGGTGCTAGACACCATAGTTAGTGCTAACAACGGGGCGCTACCACTTGTAGTAGGAGTTGGTGGAAACCACACAGCTGCCGTTATTGAAGAACTAAAAACCTTGGATTTATCTAGTTTTGACGCTATTCTTTCTGTTTCTCCCTACTATAATAAACCTACTCAGGAAGGCATCTACAGGCATTTTGAGGCAATAGCTTTGGCCTCTCCAAAGCCCGTAGTAATGTACAATGTTCCTGGAAGAACAGGTAGTAATATGCTTCCATCTACCACCGTTAGACTCGCTAATGATTTTGATAATATCGTAGGCATTAAAGAAGCTTGTGGGGATATGGTTCAGATTATGGAAATCATCGCTTCCAAGCCTAAGGACTTTTTACTACTCTCTGGAGATGATTTAACTGCATTACCAACAATATTGGCAGGTGGTGACGGTGTTATTTCTGTTTTGGGTCAGGGTGTGCCTATAGAATTTTCAGAAATGGTTCGTTTGGGATTACAGGGGAAAACAAAGGAGGCGTATGCGTACCACTACATGCTACAGGATGGGATGAGCCTTATTTTTGAAGAAGGTAATCCGGCTGGTATTAAAGCAATATTTGAAATATTAAGTCTAGCTAGCGCTTCTGTAAGATTACCACTTGTAGAGGCCAGTGGCGCCCTAAAATCTAAACTTGCTCATTTTATAGCTTCATTATCCAGCGTTACGGCTTAGTACTTTTTTTCGTTAAAACTTACCCAAAACGCTTAATTCAGAGCAGAATGATGCTATTTTTGGACCTATAAAAATGTTTTTTATATCCATTGATAATTACTAATTTTGCAAAATGTTTTTTAGAATAAAGCACATATTACTTTTAGGTGGTTTACTTATCGCTTTTCAATCTTGTAATGAGTATCAAAAGGTAATCAAAAATGAGGATGTTAAGGCCAAGTATGATATGGCCGAAAAATACTACGATGAAGGCGACTTCAAGAGAGCTAATCGTTTATTGGAACAAATTGCACCAAAATACATAGGTAAGCCGCAAGGAGAGCGTGTGATGTTCTTTTTGGCGAATACCTATTTTGAGCGTGGCGACTACAATATGGCCGGATATCAATTTGAACGTTTTATCAAATCCTATCCTAAAAGTGATAAAATAGCACAAGCATCCTTTTTGGGAGCTAAGAGTTATTTTGAATTGTCTCCTAATTATTCTTTGGATCAGACGGACACGGACAAAGCCTTATTAAAATTACAGAATTTCATCAATGCTTACTCGGAATCCGAGTTTTTTGCGGATGCCAATGAGATGGCAAAGGAGCTTACTACTAAAAAAGAGAAAAAAGCTTTCGAGATTTTAAAACAGTACAATAAACTCGGGGAGTTCAACTATGACATGTTGAAATCCGCTGTAGAGGCGTCGGACAATTTTGTTTCGGATTTTCCAGGTTCTATTTACAGAGAGGAAGCACTACTCGTAAAAGTGGATGCTTTGACCAATAGAGCACTTAATAGTTTTGAGAGTTTACAAGAGGAACGTCTTTTAGATGCGAAAACAGCATATTTAGCGTTTAAGAAAAAGTACCCGGAGACCAATTTTGAAAAAGAAGCTTCAAGGTTGATGGAAAATATAGAAAAAGAATTACAAAAATTCAACACGGAATCAGAATCAGAATCCAAATAAATAGTTTCAATTATGAACATGAACGATTTAAAAACTTCTAAAGCTGCGGTTTCCACGGTGACCCACAATAAGAACGAATTTGACGCCAAGACGCAGAATATATATGAAGCTATATCCATTACGGCAAAGAGAGCTATTCAAATTAATTCTGAAATCAAAAAAGAGCTCTTAGAGAAATTGGAAGAATTTGCAACCTACAGCGATAGTCTGGAGGAGGTCTTTGAAAATAAAGAGCAAATTGAAGTTTCTAAGTTCTACGAGAAGTTACCAAAGCCACATGCATTAGCAGTAGAAGAGTGGTTAATGGATAAAATATATCACAGAAATACAGAGAAAGACGCATAGGTAGATGTTAAACGGCAAAAATATCCTTTTAGGCATTACCGGAGGAATTGCTGCTTATAAAACGACATTCCTAGTACGTCTCTTCATAAAAGCTGGCGCTAACGTTAAGGTTATACTTACCGATAGTGCCAGCTCTTTTGTTTCCCCACTTACGCTGGCCACCTTATCTAAAAACCCTGTAGTTACCGACTTTGTAAAATCTGAAGCAAATTCAGTGGACTGGAACAACCATGTAGAGCTGGGACTTTGGGCAGATTTAATGTTGGTTGCACCTGCAACTGCCAATACCATGTCTAAAATGGCATCCGGTGGTTGTGATAATTTGCTTTTGGCGAGTTACCTATCGGCAAAATGTCCTGTATTCTTTGCGCCGGCAATGGACTTGGACATGTACAAACACCCTAGTACGGTTGCGACCTTGGACAAACTACAATCTTTTGGAAACCTTATGATTCCTGCCACCTCTGGAGAATTGGCCAGTGGCCTGCACGGGGAGGGAAGAATGGCCGAACCGGAAACGATACTTCAATTCATTACCAATCAACTATCTAGTGGATTGCCCTTGCATGGTAAGAAGGTTCTTATTACTGCCGGACCCACCTATGAAGCAATAGATCCTGTGCGTTTTATTGGGAATCACTCCTCTGGTTTAATGGGTTTTGAACTGGCACGAGCAGCTGCCGCTCTAGGCGCAGAAGTAAATTTGGTTATGGGACCTTCGCATTTTAATGCGAATGACGACGATGCTATTTCTTTAATTAAGGTTGTTAGTGCAGATGAAATGTATACCAGCGCCCATGAGCACTATGCTGATTCCGATATTGTTATCTGTGCAGCAGCGGTTGCGGATTATAGGCCCAAGATACGGGCAGAACAAAAAATTAAGAAATCCGATAAGGACCTAAGCATCGATTTAGTTAAAAACAAGGATATTCTTCTATCACTCGGTAAAGCCAAGAAAGGCCAATATTTGGTAGGCTTTGCCTTAGAAACGGAGAACGAAATCGACAATGCGAAAGGTAAACTTAGACGCAAGAATTTAGATGCTATTGTCTTAAATTCCCTTAACGATAAGGGAGCTGGTTTTGGCGGAACCACCAATAAAATTAGCTTCATAGATACCAATTTAGAAATACAAACGTTTGAACTTAAAACCAAGGCAGCTGTAGCTAAGGATATTCTGAACGAAATTATTAAAAGACGCTATGCGTAAACTGGTATTCTTTATTTCTCTTTTCTTGATTAGTTTTTGCATGAAACCACAGGAATTAAACTGTACGATTATCGTAAACTCTGACCAGGTATCCCAGACCAATCAGCAAATTTTTAAAACACTAGAACGTTCCCTGAA